>PGXU01000021.1 GCA_002839335.1 Spirochaetae bacterium HGW-Spirochaetae-4 | reverse complement strand
CACACTCTCAGCATGAAGGATTCGAATCCCTTTGGGTTAGGTTTTTTGATTCTGAGGAAACTTCCCTAAAGTTAGATTTTCTAATGAGGCATTACGGAGAGAAGTTTGCAAGCAAGGTACCTGGTACGAAAGTTTGTTTTTGTATACAAATCCATGGACGTAGTATCTCTTTTCACGTCATGAACACCCCTTAGAGCATACCCGCATGAGATTGTTTGTACGATTCATCGATTTTGTATACAAAAACCATAATCGGTACCTGGTACGTGCGAAGCATTCACCAAATGTTTGCCAGGTTTCGCTCAACCTGCCCTGCATCCACATCCAGGCACACCTTGGTCGCCGGATTCCTGTCGCGCAACCGTCGATGGTCCACCACGGTCCGTCCCCGATCTACACCTTCGGTCTCAACCGTCATATGGAATGGAAGGATCGTGAAATACTCGGGATGCAAGGCACAGACGATTGCCGATGGATCGTGGATATACGTTTCGTCGGCACCAAGGGTATTCGCGATATAGTAATCCAACATACACCCGAACAATCGTCCCACATCGGATCCGGAAGATCGCCATCGTTCGGCGTCAGAGGATCTCAATCGCGAGCGCATGGTCACATCGAGAGGAACCATCGTCACAGACAAACCACTTTCCATGACAATTTTTGCGGCTTCGGGATCCTGTGCGATATTGGCTTCCGCAAAATGGGTTACATTGCCACGGACCGTCAAAGCTCCACCCATCATCACAACCTGGCCACGCCAAGTATGCAACAGGGGGTCCCTCAACAACACTGTCGCAAGATTCGTCAGTGGACCGGTAGTGACGATCGTCAATCCGTCCCGATACTCGTTCATCATACGGATCAGGAAATCGACCGCCGGTTCCTTCTCCACCACCCGTGGAGATCGGGGGAGATTTGCCTGCCCGACTCCATTCTCGCCATGGATGCGGGCACTTTCCGCATGTCGACAGAATTGTTCTTGGGCAAGGGAACATGTCTTGCCGGCTAAGACCGGCACATCGGTACGGCCCACCAGGGCGAGCACATCCAATGCGTTGCGCACCCCGGTCATGGTGTCCACATTGCCAAATGTCCCGGTCACTCCCAACAATTCCACCTCGGAACTGAGAGCGGCGAAGGCAAGGGCGATCGAATCATCGATTCCCGTATCCAAATCAAGTATGATCTTCTTTCTATGCATCGATTGTCATTCCTTACAAGTCCAGGGAAAAAAATGCCACCGGATCGATGGAAACGATCCGGCAGCTTCCGGGTTCGGGGTAGTCGGCACTCAGTTCGACTGTTGCGTGTGGTACCTGTATATCGTTTCGAGCACCACTTTTATTTCCAAATCCCATGCCTCGATCAACTTGACGTTCTCGGTGGTATAGATGACTTCTCCAGTGGTGAGGTTCCCTGAAGTTCCACAAATACAAGCAGTAACGATGTCCCTGATGTGTCCAATGGTGAATAATGCCGAAGCTTCCATTTCAATGTTCTGGATTTTCAAATCTTGGAGTTTCTTGATGAATTCGGGCGATTCACCATAGAAGGCATCGTCGGTGCTGGTGATTCCGGCATACACACCGATTCCTTTCTCCGCAGCCATCTGCTTGGCTGTAGCGACAAGGAGATTGGTAAACGCAAAATCAGGTATGGCCGGGAAATTATCGGGAACGTAGAATTTCGATGTCCCCTCGTTTTTCATCGATCCGGTGCTGATCATCAAATCGCCTATCTTTATGGCGGGATCGAGGGCTGCGGAGCTTCCGATCCGGACGAGTGTCTTTGCCCCGATATTGATCAATTCTTCGGCGGCGATCGCCGTGGAGGGACATCCCATACCTGTCGAGGTCACGCTGATCTTGATTCCCTTGTAATAACCGGTGAAGGTCCTGTGTTCCCGATGGTTGGCCATGAGCTTCGCATCGTCCAAATAGTTCGCTACCCGGTCACTTCTTGCCGGATCTCCGGGAAGAAGGACGTATTCGCCTATGTCTCCAACGTTCAGTTCGATATGGTACTGTTTGGTGTTCTTCGTAATCGCACTCTTGTCCAACGCCATGTGTTACTCCTTGTGTATATATCGTAGGATGTCTTTCCTAACTTTTTCGCATTCTTTCATGATTTCGGTTGGGTCCATGGACACCACGTTCCGGTCCCGCATCAACCAAGTTCCCGAGACCATGGTATCGGTGACGTCCCGTCCAGTTGCGCAATACACGAGCGTCGTGTAGAGGTCTCTCGCGGATTCCTTGACCAGTGGGGAAACATGGGGTGCCCTCAGGTCGATGGCAATCAAATCGGCCTGCTTGCCAACTTCGAGACTGCCGATCTGACCCTCCATCCCCAGGGCTTTCGCCCCTTCGATGGTTACCAACCGCACCGCTTCGCGCACATCGAACATCTTCGGATCGTTTGCCGCCTGCTTCTGGATCAACACACCGATCTTGAGGTCTTGTAGCAGATCGAGCGTATTGTTGCTCTGCGCTCCGTCGGTACCGATCGATATTTGGACCCCCGCCGACTTCAATTTCTGGTAAGGCATGATTCCGGAGACCAGTTTGAGGTTGCTTACAGGATTGTAGGAGACATGCACATCATGCTCTTTCAAAATCGCGATATCATCGTCAGATAGATGGACACAATGGGCTGCAAGCACATGTCTATCGAGCACTCCCAGTTCCGCCAGCCATCTGCTCGGTGTCTTGCCGTATTTTTGGACAATCCCTTCGTTCTCCTTTCTGGTTTCGGAAATATGGGTATGGACTATCGCACCGGATCGGGCGGACAAATCCACGACATCCTTCCATTGACCTGCGGAAACGCTATAGGGTGCATGGGGACCCAGTCCCGGGGTAATCAGGTTGTTGCGCGACTCCCACCGCTTGAGAAAATCGGCGGCTGTCTGCAAGGTTTGGCCTTTCGCACTATCACCATGTTCGAAAATGGTCGAGCATACGAATGCCCGTAACCCACTCTGTTCGACAGCTTCGGCGGTGGTCTGCGCGTAATAGAACTGGTCCGCGAAAGTCGTTACTCCGCCAACAATGCTCTCAAGGCACGCCAATTTGCTTCCCCAATAAGCCCTCTCAGCGGTAAGGCAAGATTCTGCGGGCCACATGATATCCTCCAACCATGTGTGCAAATCGACATCTTCCCCCATATTCCTGAATAGGGGGGAATGGGTGTGGATATGTGTGTTGACCAGTCCAGGCATGACTACTTTCCCGCTGAAATCAAGTCCCTCCGATGCACGGACAGGTATGTCGTCGGAAGATCCGATCTGTACGATGGCACCATCCTCAATGACGATGCTTCCATCGGGGTAGAACCTGTCGGAACCATCCATGGTGATGATGCATGCATGCTGCAATACGATTCTTTCCATTAGAGTACTCCAAGTTTTGCGGGAGATTTTGCCTTGCGTCCGACTCCGACCAGGACCAGCAATGTGATGACGTATGGAATCAGTTGGCTAATCTGTTCCGGCATCTGAATATAGGAGAACTGGAAACGTAGGGCTTGTGTAAAAGCGAACAGAAGGCTTGCCAGCAGTGCTCCGATAGGATTCCACCCTCCCAGGATGTTGGCCGCTATTGCCATGAAGCCCCTTCCGGCAACCATGTTGTTTACAAACAGGTTGCTGTGGACCACCGAAAGATAGGCACCGCCCAATGCGGCCAGTGCACTGCCGACAATGATTGCGAGGGTCCGGTACCGCATCACTGGAATTCCAGCTGTCGCCGCAGCCAACGGATGTTCTCCGATCGACGTCAATCGCAAACCGACTTTTGTCCTACCCAGGACATAGGCGGCGAACAAGGAAACGAACAGGGTGATGGGGATAAGGGGAGACTGGTCGGTCATCATGGTTCCGATGGTAGGGATCTTGTGCAAAAGAGGTACGGTAAAAGTCTCCAACTGGTCCACTGTTCCCGAAATTCCCTCCTTGTTCCAAATCGACTTGACGGTCACCACGGTCAGGCCGCTTGCCAAGGAGTTCAATCCGATTCCGATGACCGATTGGTTGGCCTTGAATCCCAATACAAAAAGTGCATACAAACCGCCCACGACCACTCCGGTGGCCAATGCGACAAAGAGACCGATCCAAGCGCTACCTGCAATATGGGAACCGACCACTGCCCCCATTGCTCCCAACAGCATGATTCCCTCGATTCCCAGATTGATCACACCGGACCGTTCGCTGATGGTGACGCCAATGGCTGCAAGCGCTATGGGGATGCTCAACCGGAAAGTCATCATCAGTAGATTTACCATTGTTGTCAGTATCTCCATATCACTCACCTCGTCTTGCGATTCAACAGGTATCGGATGAAGTTGGGTGTTGCGATGAACACAATCACCAACCCTTGGATAACCTTGTCGATATGGGCGGATACGCCTTCCATGAGACTCATCTGCATGGCTCCGGCCTGCAGGCTTCCGAAGAGGATGGCCGCCAATATGATGCCGAGGGGTTTCCCTTGACCGATAAAGGCAATTGCGATACCGGTGAATCCGATACCGGGTGAGAATCCATCTATGAACCGACCGTAGGTTCCAAAGACTTCGAAGATACCGGCCATGGATGCCAAGGCTCCTGAGAATGCCATCACCAATACTGTTGTCCGCACCGTATGGACCCCCCCGGTTCCCGCAGCGCTTGGATTGTTCCCCAACGCGTTGACTTCGTAACCGAAGACTGTGTGTCGAAACACAAACCAATAGACGACACCCATGAACAATGCGATGTACAAACTGGTCGTCAACTGGCTGTTCGCAACGATATTTGGCAATTGCATGCCGGCAGGGAGTATCTCGGTTTGTGGTGTCATACTCCCCTTTGCCATGAAATACTTGTTTACGAAGAAAGATGTGAGCAGTTGGGCGATATAATTGAGCATGATTGCGACAATGACTTCGTTGATCTGCAATTTAGCTTTGATCAGTCCAATGGCACCGCCCCATACCATCCCAGCAACCATACCCGCAAGAATTGCGAGCGGCAATGAGATGAAGACCGGCATCCCCTGAGGGAGGATGAGAGCCGTGACCGCGGAAGTGAATCCACCCATGTACAGTTGGCCTTCACCCCCGATATTGAACATGCCACCCTTCAACGCGAAACCTACCGCCAGACCGACGAAGATGAGCGGAACACTTCTGCACAGGGTGAGGGAGATCGCGTATACGGAGCCGAACGAGCCCCTGAACAGCGCGGCATAGGCGTTGATGGGGTTGTACCCCATCGCAAGCATGATGAGTGCGACCAGGAGGAATGAGAATACGATAGCCAGCAAGGAATACCAGAGGCTTTCCCAATCCTTCCGCCGTGCGAACAAGTTGAACGTGCCCTTTGGTTTCATGCTCCTTTCCCCCCCGCCATATACAAGCCCAGTTCCTCAACGGTGAAATCATCGGCATCCCGTTCGACAATGAGTCCCCCTTTATACAAGACACCAATCCTATCGCTCATTTCCATGATTTCCGACAGCTCGGTTGAAATGAGCAATATGGCTTGACCCCGATCACGCAATTCCAGCAGTTGGTTGTGGATATAGTCGATGGCTCCGATATCCAACCCTCTGACCGGTTGGGCCGCGACAAGCAGGACAGGATCCAAACCGACTTCGCGGCTGAACACCAGCTTCTGCTGATTCCCTCCCGAGAGTTCCGAGATATGTTGGCGTTCCGAAGATACTTTGATGGCATAGGCGGTTATCATCGATTCGGCATAGGCCTCGAGTGCCTTATGGCGGACCAGTCCCATGCTGGAGAAGCGGGAATTCCTCTGCAGCCCCAACAGGAAGTTGTCTACGATGGACATGCCGGGAAGTATCGCATTCCTGTGCCGATCCGAGGGAATCACCCCCAACCCGAGCTTTTTCCGCTTGGCGACCGTGCATGCCGAGATGTCGGATCCGTTCAACCAGACTTCGCCAATCTTGGGGCGTTCTGTTCCGACGATGAACCGTTCGAGTTCCTGTTGTCCGTTTCCATCGACCCCTGCGATACCATAGATCTCACCGGCACGTACGGTCAGGTTTATGGTGTTTTCCGACGTGGAGAAGATTTTCAGTCCCCGGATTTCGAGCACCGGGTCTCCAGGGCAACATGCCCCCTTGTGTGTCACGAGTTCCACAGCGTGACCGACCATCATAGTTGCCAAGGTCTCGGGATCCATATCCTTCGTCTCCACAGTCTGCACAAACTTTCCGTTGCGGAGCACCGTGACACGGTCCGACAGGCGCATTGTTTCCTGGAGCTTATGGGTGATGAAGACAATGGTTTTCCCCTGATTTCGCATATCATCCAAGATGCGAAAGAGAACCGAAACCTCTTGCGGCGTGAGGACAGCCGTCGGCTCGTCGAGAATAATGATATCGGCACCGCGATAGACCGCCTTGAATATCTCGACCCTCTGCATTTCTCCCACACTCAGCTCGGAGACCTTCGCATCCAAGTCGAAATCGAAGTGATAGAGGTGTTCCAGGACTTCGATCCGCTCACGGCATTTCTTATAATCGATTGCGAATGTGCCCTCTTCGTTTCCCAAGATGATGTTTTGCAGCACGGTCATGGACTCTACAAGCATAAAATGTTGATGAACCATGCCGATGTGCAAGGATTGGGCCATTTTCGGGCTGTTGATTTCGACAGGGACCTCGTTGATGGCGATATCTCCACTGTCGGCGCGATACAAGCCATAGAGTATGTTCATGAGCGTGGATTTTCCGGCGCCGTTCTCTCCAAGCAGACAATGAACCTCTCCCACACGGATTCGCAGGTCTACTCCTGCCAAAGCGACAGTTGTCCCGAACGTCTTGGTGATGTTGTTCATACGTATCGCATCCATGGCTCTTCCCACCTCTTGGACATCCCGCAGGACGGATTGTTCCGTTCTACGGGATGCAATGCGTGAATTATTCTTCGACTTTCCTATCGGAAGGAGTTGGATGCCAGGAAGGATGCCACATCCTTATGGGCGTCGGGAACGACAAGTTCACCCGAGACGATCGCTTCCTTGATTTTCTCGACCACTGCCAGTATTTCGGGACCGACAGCCACATTGCTTTCGGCAACCGTGTATCCGATACCGTCACTGGCCAAACCGAGAACGGAAAGACCACCGGTGGCCAGATTGCCGTTCACCAGGCTCTCCGCGATAACGTAGGCTGCATTGTCGACACGCTTGAGCATACTCGCGACAATGTGGTCGGGATCTATCACATTCTGGTTGGAATTGACACCGATGGCGTAGAACCCCTTCTCCTTGGCGGCTTGGAACAGACCGAGACCCGAGCCTCCGGCTGCATGGTAGATGATATCGGCACCCTGGGAGAACTGCTTCAACGCGATCTCCTTGGCGGTGGTGATATCGCTGAACGGAGCGTTTCCTCCCACATAGTTCGCGATAACCTTGATATCCGGGTTCACATACCTGGCACCGGCCTCGTACCCTGCATAGAAACGGTCAAGGAGGGGAATATCGAGTGCCGAGATGAATCCGATGGTGTTGTTGGCCTTCACCAGGTCGGTCTTCTTCACCATACCCGCCAAGGCTCCGACGAGGAACGAGCCCTCCTCCTCCTTGGATACGAAGCTGGCGACATTGGGCAGCGCGACATTCTCATCGATGATGGCGAACTTCTGGTTAGGAAATTGTGGGGCGACTTTCTTCAACGGCTCAACCTGGTCATATCCCACCGAGATGATCACATCGTACATTCTTGTGGATGCCATCTGCTGGAGGAATGTCTCGAAATCGGCTATGGATTGGGGTTCGACATAGTCGAAATCGATTCCCAGTTCCTTCTGCGCCCTATCGAGCCCCGCATAGACAAGGTCGTTGTACGAAAGGTCTCCGAGACCTCCGACCCCCAGGATCATTCCGATCTTCACATCGGAGGATGTGGTGGATGTTTCCTTGGCCCCACCTGCGAACAGGAGTGTGCCGACAACCAACAACACACCAACGAACAAGAACATGCTTCTCTTCATCTGTTTCTCTCCTTCCTACTTGTATGCCTAAACCTTATACTTGTTGTACAAGTTAAGATACATAATATCACATCAGCCTTATCTGTCAATAAAAAAAAGGATGGAAAGTCATATATAAATATATATTTCAATTATAAGGAATTACTAATTGCTATAGCCCGAATACCCGCCGCGCATTCAGCATAAAGTCAAAATATGCCGGATCCAAATAGTACTTGTTCTGGGCAATCGGCTTGCCGTCCGGGGTGAACAATGTCTCGCTCAACAATATGAGGGAGGGTGCCGCCATCTGTTCTGGAGTCAATGAGAACTCCTTGCGGGTCGAAAGCGTAATATGGGTGGTGCTGTGTGGACAGAGGGAATATACGGTGGTGTCCATGAACTCCTTGACCGCCTGTCCATCCTTGATATCGATGCCTTGCTCGCTCAATTTGGCCAGGTCTGTGAAGGAAAAGCCGAAGGCTATCAATCGGGATGATGAACGGTACCAACGGTCGGAAGCCATCATGACCATACTCTGGGTATAGCCGAACAGTTGCATCACATAATCGCTGGCGACTTCAAACCGGATATCGATCTGTATATCGTCGATAGGGACCCGAGCGAAACTGTGGACAGGATTGGCGATCCCTTCTGCTCCGATCGAGGAGCGGGGTTTGAGACTGGTGATGAAATTCCCTTTGCCGTGGACGCGACGGATGATTCCGTCCTCGCTCAACAGCATAAGCGATTGGCGCAAGGTCATGCGGCTTACACCGAATTCAGCCGCCAATTGGTTCTCGCCGGGGAGCTGGTCCCCCTCCTTGTACCGCTCACTCTTGATCTTATGGTACAACTTCTCATAGACCTCGACGTGGAGGTATTTTTTCAGTGTCGTCCCATTGGAAATATCTACATCCGTCATGCTATCACCATTGTCCTTTCTTATATATTTTCGTAGGTTTCCCGCTTCATTCTATCGTACTGCTCGCGATCTATCCGAATTTTTCCCCTGTGGTTTCCGATCAATCCCTCGTCACGCAACTGGCTGATCTTCCGGTACAGGGTGCGCAGATTCATATTCAATTCCGCAGCCATTGTTTCTTTACGAACAGCAATGACCGTGGGGAACCGTTCATACTTACAAGCGTCGAGACAGTACAATAGCAGATTCTGCCGATCGGTGTTAAGGGTCATCCTATCGCTCCTGGCCAATAGCCGATCAATGAATGTTGCCAGGAAGTGCGATGAAAACTTCAGGACCTCCATGCTGGTCTCATACTGTTCCCTATACAATCGTGGTGCAACCGAAAAGCAGATGCACTCGGTCTCGGTCTCCACATCGGCGGTATGGTGGTCCATGCCGTTGAGGATTTCGTACAGTCCAAAGATCTGGGGAGCCTCAACTTCTCCAGCCATGACTACTCTTCCGTCACTCCCGTGGTTCAGCACCCTGCATGTTCCCTTCACCAGTACCAAGATCCTCTCGATCTCATCTTCCCGCCTAGCTAGGACCTTCCCTTTTTCGAACGCGACCAGACGCTTGCCGGTGCCTTCGAACTGGGAATAGATTTCCCGTATGCGATTCGGTTGTAAACGCGGTCCCATCGCCGTTCGTAAAGCGGCTGCAAGTTTTTCATCAATCATACATTAATTTTTCCAGAAATAACTGACAATTGTCATGTATTGTCCTCCGGCACCATACTACCATGGAACAGTACCGTTGCCAATCGAAAGGAGAGAATGTATATGGATGCCCTGAAAGAAGCGGTTTTGAAGATAGTCAAGGATACGACATTGACACACCAGCAGGCAATGATGACCCTGGCCGATCTGGCGGTATCCCAAGAGGGAATTTCGGAAACTACAACCGAATTCGATACCCTTCATCGACTTGGGATCATATGCGATATGAGCGAACCCAAGGTTCCGTATGCTCCCCGTTATACACTCCCCGACTATGGAAAGTTGCTGCGTGAAGGAAGCAGATTCTTGCGCCTGGGGCCGCCCCAGACCCTTGACGAGGCGATCCACCTGCTGCAATTGTTCTATCTCCAAGTTCCGTCGGTTACCCATATGCCGGTCTACCTCGGCAATATCGACACATTGTTGGATCCCTTCGTCACCGACAACGACGCGACGAGAATGAAAATCGGAAGGTTTTTGGATTTCATCGAGAAAGCGATTCCAAATTCATTCTGCCATGCGAATATCGGACCGGAAGAGACGGTGGCGGGACGCATGATCATAGAAATCGAGACCAGGCGGCAACAAGCTGTTCCCGGAATCACATTGCTCTACGACAAGGATATCACTCCGCCGAAATTCGCCGAAGCATGCGCAATGTGTGCCCTTACGTGCGCAAAACCGAGTTTCGCCAACCATGCGGCCTATGCCAAGCAGCATGGCAACAGTCCGAACGGGTATGGTATTGCCAGCTGTTACAATGCCTTGGCTATCGGGGGAGGTGCCTACACCCTTTCCCGAATCGTCTTGAAACGCGCGGCGGACCGTGCCTCCAACGTGGACCAGTTTCTCAACGAAGTGATACCCAGGGCTGTCGATACGTTGACCCGCTTCATGGACGCAAAGATCAAGTTCCTCGTCGAGGAGAGCCATTTCTTCAAATCCAACTTCCTGGTGGAAGAGGGATTCCTTGCCCAGGAAAATTTCACCGGAATGTTTGGCGTGGTAGGTTTGCATGAGGCAGTCAACATCCTCCTGGAGAAGGAGGGAATACCAGGCAGATACGGAGTGGACAAGAACGCAAACGAATTGGGACATACGATCATGCAAACACTTGAGAGACTTGTAAAAAAGCACGAAAATCCGTATTGCCAGATTTCGGACAGCCATTTTGTGCTGCATGCACAAGTGGGTATCGATTCCGATATCGGCATCAGCCCAGGGGCACGCATCGCAATTGGGGAAGAGCTTCCGCTCTACACCCATCTTAAGCATTCAGGAGAATTCCACCCCTACTTTCCTTCCGGCACCGGCGATATTTTCCCATTCGATTCCACATACCTGCGCAATCCTTCCAGTGTGCTCGATATTATCCAAGGTGGATTCGCATCGGGCATGCGGTATGTCTCCACCTATGGCAGAGACAGCGATGTCATCAGGATAACCGGCTACCTGGCAAAGCGTTCCGATATGGAAGCGCTGGACAGGGGCGAAGTGGTGCGGCAGAACAATGTGATCTGGGCCTTGGGCGAAGTTCACAACGGCCGCGTCCTGGAACGGAAGGTCCGTAGATGATCCTATTGCCAGTGAACAAGATCGTCGATTCCAGTTGTGTGGATGGACCGGGGAACCGGAGCGTCGTCTTTTTCCAAGGGTGCAATTTCAATTGTACCTACTGCCATAATCCTGAGACGATCAACCGGTGCGATTCTTGTGGTGAGTGTATAAGTCACTGCCCCACAGGAGCTCTCCGGATGCAGTACGGCGAGGTCCGTTGGAACCGTGCGGTGTGCAACGGTTGCGACACGTGCATTACCCTGTGTCCCCACAAGGCATCACCCAAAGTGCAAGTGATTGGCTCCGACCAGATAGCCGACTTGGTGGAAGCGAACCTGCCGTTTATACGGGGAGTGACTTTCTCAGGTGGTGAATGCATGCTCCAGGCCGGAGCACTGGTGGAATTGTGCGAACGGTTGTCCAAGAGTGTTGGCTCGGTAATGCTGGATAGCAATGGCAGCATCGACTTTTCGCTATACCCGCGCCTGCTCGCCGCATGCGACGGCGTCCTGTTGGATATGAAGTGTTACGATGAGACAAAACACTTCGAATTGACCGGACAGAGCAACAAACAGGTCATAGCGAATGCCATCTATCTCGCAAAGATGGGAAAACTGGCCGAGATCCGGACCGTGGTGGTACCCAATGAGCTTCCGAACGAAGATACTGTTTCACGTACGGCAGAATTGGTGGCGCAATGGCTCCCCAGAGGCATGGTGATTCCCTACAAGCTCATAAGATTCCGAAGATTCGGGGTAAGGGGAGTAGCGGCCGGTTACCAGTCGCCATCCAATGGGGAAATGGAAGCCTTGCGGGCGATGGTTTCAGCCTACCCGTGCTTCCGACCTCTGGTGGTATGATCAGAAGAAAACGGGAAAGTTGGCTATCTATCCGTTTCAACCCTGTGACACTGTGATTATTTTGTATTCAAATCTCCAAGTTGGTACCAGGCACCATGTTGCATCCACCAATGGAACATCCGCTCCCCTCCTCCCGAAAGGACCAACTCATACGTCGGACGTGTTATATAGCGGATCGGCAGGTCAACCGCACGGGCAAGGTTCGAGAGCTCCATCGCCTGCTGGCGCAACGTGTTGCGAACCAATGGGAACAGATCGCCCAGATTCCCCCCGAACACAATCTCTTGTGGATTGAATAGATCGAACAACTCCGCCACGACCTCACCAAGCTTGCGGGCGCAGAGGTCGACACGATCCACGACAATAGTCTCCTGGAGCTTGTAGCGCCGGGCAAGGACGGCGGCATATTCGGTCGAAGTCGATTTGGCGTGCAGTTGATCGAATTCTCCGAGATCATGCGCGATCGACTCAAGTGTAGCCACGGTCCGCAGACAGCCCACCCCGCCACACTTGCACCGTGTATTGACCTCTGATACCTTGATATGTCCCAACTCGCCCGCATACCCGTTCGTACCACGATACAACATCCCGTTGATCATGATCCCGAGTCCGACTCCCTGGGTAAGGAAGATGAACAGCAGATTCTTTTGGTTCCGCTGCGACTGCATCATTTGGGACAATCCGGCCAGATTCGCATCGTTGTCTACAATCACCATATGATCAGGAAACAATTCGGCGATATGCCGATGAAGATGAACCCCTTCAAAAACCGGATTCGAGCTCCGGAGGACCACTCCGGCATGCGGGTCGTAAACAGCTGAGATACCGACACAAACACCCAGCAGGGGATAATCGCCCTGACTGTCCAAGTCCATGTAGGCTTGCTGGATATGGGTGAGGATTGTTTCCAGCGAATCGTCGGAAGCAACTTCGAAACGGGTGTGGTTGCGGATCGTGTTCTCCAGATCAACCATGCCGAGATACACATGCTGCGTATGGTGCAGATCGATTACCAAAGTGTAGCGGTTGTCGCTGACAAAGGCGACCCTCGCGGCTTTTCTTCCACCTGTCGACCTGGCACTCTCGGTGACCATGACCAGACCGGCATCGGCCAGCGATGTGCAGATATTCGATACCGATGCGAAACTCAACCCCACTTGGGTGACCAGTTGCGACTTCGTCATCCCCCCGTTCCCCCGCAGCATGGTATAGATCTTTTCCGCATTGGCAATCTTCACATCAAGATTATTCGACACACTCTTCATATCTGTTGCTCTCCGGTTGTAGATAGCATATCATGATTATCCTCTTCATGCATGCGATTGTCACGTATCGACGAAGCCTTTGCGCGTACTGAAGCAGGCGCAGCCACCGTCAACCCGATGGAGAGGACAATTGCGAAGATACCGAACAACGTGGCAAGCGAAGGTTTGTCATCCGGCATGAATAGCCAACTGAGTACCGCTCCCAACGAGGGTATGAGGAATTTCCACAGGGAAATCACTGAAATCCTAGCATTCGCATCGGCCACGATACGCAACCACAATGAGACGGCTGTTGCTGTGATGAAAGCCAAGAAGAGCACGCTCCCCGCGAGGGGAAAAGAAAATGGAGCTTGATGTATCGGCTCGAAGATGTATGAAAGCAATAGGACCACGATTCCACCGAACAGCGATTGCACGAAATTTACCGACAACGAGGGGACGTGCGACAGATGTTTCTTGATGATGATGCTACCGTAGGCCGTCGAGAAGTTGCATGACATCAGCAACAAGGCTCCGAGTATATGAAGCGAGCCGGGACCTTTCCATGGTTCGTCCACTACAGTCAGTAGTGCGATACCAGCCAATCCTATGGCAAGCCCAGACAACTTTCGGAAATTCAGCCGTTCCTCGGGAAGCATGAGTACCGCAACGAAGGACGAGACCGCCGGTGATGAGCCGATGATAACAGCCCCGAAAGATCCGGGCACCAGGTTTAAACCGAGATTGAATGCGCTGAAAACGATAATGGTCTGGAATATGCTGAGTCTGATGATGCTTTTGTAATGGCCTCGCAAGCCCTCGAACGGATTCCTACGCATGTAGATCAGAACGATGAGAGTCGCAAGCAGCAACCGAATACCGGCCAATCGCAGCGGGTACAGATAGGACAGGGCGTATTTGCCGCCAAGGAAAGCGGAAGCCCACAACACTGAAGCTGTCATCGCCGAGAGGTGGATGGCGTTTGTCTTCAAACTGGGATTGCTCATGGTGTGGAACCAATCCCTTGAGGTGAACCGGCATGGACCTTCTCCATTAGAAGGGTGCCCATCGTGTGTTCGAAGGATGTCATGCCATGGGTATGCAACTCCTCCAACACATGGAGCAACCCGGTGAAGGAACGGAAACCCAAACCTTCCCCAGAATCCATCCCGGAGGCTTGCCTTGCCATACAAGCAGCTTCGATCGCTACTTGCGAGCCGAGACCAGTCTTGTATGCGCAAGCGGGTTTGGCTCCATCGCATACGATCCCTCCCAGCGACAGCAACACGATATTCATCGCACGCAACATATCCCGTTCAGCCCCCCCCATTCCCCACGCCAAAGATGCAGACGCGGCAAGGGCCGAGGTGAGCGAACATCCACACAAGGATGTGATGATTCCCGTCCTCTCCTTCATAATCGCAATCAATGCTACTCCAAAAGCAGCACCGTGGAATAGGGATCGCTCTGCCACGATACCAGGCAGGGCCCACCCATGCATCACGGTAAGGAAGAAGGTGAGGCCATGGTTTCCCGAACCACCGCACGCCATAACCTCCACCGGTTCTCCGGCCATACGCCGGTAGGTGGCCAACGCAACCGCTTGACGCGATATCAATGGAATAGTCACCAGGTTGTTCGAATCGGGAAACCGGGACAAACCATAGGTAGCGCCGGAACCCACCTCGCCGTCCATCCACACTTTTCGGTTCATGGCGAAAGCAGCATGGATCTCGGGAAGGTCCACATCTGAGAGCGCCATGACTTGCATCGCCAGTTCTTCCAAAGTGCCCATGGAGAGGCGTTCGGTGTCTGCTGGATAGTCCTCCCGGACCGGTAATTGATCGGGGAAACCGGAACACGCATGGTTGTGCACGGTTCGCTTGCCGTCTTCTTCCACCCAAGCAATGGTATTGTGATGGCCCCGGATGCACGCGGCGCCCGACTTTCCATCCTGCAATGTAATGCGGGTCTCACAATAGAGGCCGATTTCCGGTTCGGCCATGCGGATATGCACCAGGGCGCGATTTTCCTGTCGCCCGGCACAAGCCAGCAGATTTGGTCTTACCAGTTGGAACAACTGCAAGCCGAAGTCGGTCGAACCGATCAGGAGGCCGAGCAGAATGGCCAAATCGACACCATATAGCCCCTGGGTGTTGGGAATACGGGCATACTGGGCGTTCTTGAACAGTTTGGGATCGATGCGCACATCAATACGCGCAATCAGGTCTAGCATCGTCTGTGCATCCTCCCGTGGTGCATAGGCATCGAACACGGCACTACCCGCGTGGGCTGCAGACAATGCGATGGCACTGGGGTCGGTACATCCCACGGTCGCAACAAGTGCATCGCGGATCATACGGCGGAGGAAGGAAACATCCGGTGACTGTATCATGTGGTAGTTCCCAGCAGGTATTCGGCATTGCCATGGAAGACCGAATGCAACTGGTCGTCGGTCAATCCCTGGAACCTGAACAACTTGTGCTGCTCCTCCAGGTAAATTGAGGCAAATCCACGCGGCATCCAACTGGAATCGGTTGCGAACAGGATCCTGCCCGGCCCGACAGTCTCCACGAACTTGCGCACCACATCCTCCAAGGTCAACGGGAACGGCATCCAACGGATCCATTGGTTAGAACCCGAGGTGTCGACAAAGACATTCGGACGGGTCCAACACAGTTGCAGCAGGTCGGCCATGTGGGTGCAACCGAAATGCGGGACCACGAAGTTGACCCCCGGGAAATCGCGCGAGATCCTAGCGATCGACATGGGGCTGATATTCACTCCGTCGGGGGTACCCCCGGCTGCTCCGAGCAATCCGAAGTGAATCAAAACCGGAATCTTGTAGGTTTGGGCAACCTCCCACAACGGGTAATAGGACGGGTCGGACAAAGCTTTGTATACCAACGGTCCCAGTACCTTGTATCCCTTCATCCCCAGGTCCCTGCAGGCATGTTCCAATTCGTCGGCGGAACCGGGAGTATCTGGGTGATGGTGGGCGAATCCCACAAACTGCCGGGGATACCGTGCGACGATCTTGGCTAACCGTTCGTTTCCACCACCAGAGACGAACACGACCTTCTCCACCCCCTTGAGCTCCATGTCCGCCGCCCAGGCATCGGCCATCTCGTTATCGGTCCCGGGTTTTTGTGGTGACGGAAAATTGAAGGCTTTTTGCCAGATGGCACCGTGGTCACGGCTGCCGGAAGTATCGAATTCGACCTTCTCCGGCATGTCGTAGTCGGGGAACCAGTCGCCTTGTACCGGAAAATGGCAATGGAAGTCCACAATAGGCAAATCTTGGATCATCGTTTGGTCTCCTTGTGTAAGCATCACCCTTTCACGCCGGTCAAAGCGATTCCTTGGATGATTTGTTTTTGGAAAATGATGAACATGATGAACACCGGGATGGTTGCGACCGAAGCACCGGTCATGACCATTTCCCACTGCGATTGGAACTCTCCATTGAAGAAAGACAATCCCACCGGCAATGTGTACATCGTGACTTTATTCGATACGATCAATGGCCACATGAAGGCATTCCAGTTGCCGATGAACGAAAAAATCACCAATGCGGAAAGCGCGGGAAGTACCAGAGGCATGGCAATGCGTGACCAGATATAGAATTCGTTGAGGCCATCGATGCGTCCCGCATCGAGCAGGTCGTCGGGAACTTGACAGAAGAACTGTCTCATCAGGAAGGTACCGAAACCCGACATGAGACCGGGAAACATGACCCCCCAGTAAGTATCCACCCATCCCAATTCGTTGGACATGATATACCAGGGAATCACAAGCATCTCGGTAGGAATCATCATGGTGGAAAGGATAAGGAGAAATATGAGTCGTTTGCCGGGGAACCGGTATTTGCTCAAGGTGAAACCGACGAGCGAGTCGAAGAACAATACGGAGAAGGTGACAGCCAAACCGACAATCATGGAATTGGCGAACCACCAGGGGAAGTTGCTGTTGCGCAGCAATTTGGCATAATTCAGCACGGTGGGATGCTTAGGCATCAACGAGAGGTTGAAAACATCCGCACCCTGTTTGAAACTGGTGGCGAACATCCAGATGAAGGGGAACAACATGGCCATGCCGAAGAGCGTGAGGACCAGTGGTCTGACGTAGTGTATGGCGGTTCGATTATTCTTCACTTTTCATAACCCTCAGTTGGATCAAAGTAATGGTCAGGATTATCAGGAATAGTACTACAGTCATCGCCGAGGCATACCCCATATCGAAACTCCTGAAGGCCGTATCGTAGATATAGAGTACCAGCGGTTTGGTAGAGTTCAATGGTCCTCCCTCGCCTTGGTAGGACATGTTGAGCACTTGCGTGAATATCCTGAGATAGCGGATGGTACCGGTGACGATCAAGAATACGATGGTCGGTTTGAGCAAGGGCAAGGTCACATAGCGCAATTGGTCCCAGTTCCCCGCGCCATCGATCTCGGCAGCCTCATAATATTGTGTCGAGATGCCTTTTATGCCCGCTAGGAATATTATCATCTGAAAACCGATGTCTGCCCAAATGGTAGTGGCGAGGATTGAAAAGATCGCCTGGGTTTGGGAAAAAAGGAATTTCTGTTGGGGTAACTCCAACTCCATCAGAATCTTGTTGAATACGCCGATGGGAGCGGGTTGGTAGAGCCAACGCCAGACCCAAGCCACAGCAACCATGGAGGTGATGTAGGGAATGAAGTAGACGGCTTTGAAAAAGCCTTCACCGAGGCGGATACGGTCGATGTTGTAAGCAATCACAAAGCCGAGGAAAAGGCTGACTGGAAGACCATATGCGACATATTTGCCCGTATTGCCCAAAGTCTTCCAGAACAGGGCGTCGGAGAACAGGTTCCGGTAGTTTTCCAGTCCGATGAAATCCTTGTTCTTCGATACGATATCCCAATCGGTCGTGGAGAGGAAAAAAGCATAGAATGTCGGGTAGAATCGGATTACCACGTAGAACAGGATGGGGACCACCAGAAATGTATAGGCCCACCGCCGCTTTGTCAGTTCCAATGAATGGGATGCTGTCTTCTGTCGAATCATACTCACCTTCCATGCGGGATTTTACAATCCTGATGCCACACGCATATACACGGTGGCACCAGGGTCTGATGTACCTACTTGTTGTAATAATTGTCGAGCAGCTGTTGTTCTGTCTTGGCTGCCTGGTTTACCGCGGCTTCCACCGAGACGCCGTTCAGGACAACTTCGTCCCATGCATCGATCCAGACTTTACGCTGGACGTTCTCGTCGATGAACTTGGTGGCAACGGCATATTCAAGTCCTCTTATGAACGGACCATACTTCGGATCGTTGCGATACTCGTCCTTCATGGCCAGGTCCTTCTTTGCCGGAAGTTCCCCAACCTGCTTCAGCCACATGGCCATGGCCGTGTCGGAGGTGAGAAACTCAAGGAACTTTACCGAAGCCTCGAGTTGCTTGCCTGTGGTGTAGCTTGTGATTCCATTTGCCCAGAAAGATGCAAAATTTGATTTTACTCCATTCATTTCAGGCAATTCGGCCACTCCGTAGTTGAGTGTGGATACCGCATCGAGGGTTCCGAGCCGGAACGAGCCATCGACTGTCATGCCCATGGTGCCCGACTTGAAGGCTGTGACGTCGTCTGTCATGAAGTTGGGCATACCGATCTTTTCGACCAGATGCAGGTTGGTAAAGAACCTGAAGGCATCGTAACCAGCCTTGTTCGCATAGGTAACCGTCCTGTTGTCATCCGAGTAGGGAGCACCCCCCATCTGACGCAAAAGGACTTCCCGCAACCATTGGTGCATCTGCGCTCGCAATTCCAATGTCATACCCACTTGCAAATAATTTCCGGTCCGGTCGGTCTTGGTCAACTTCTTGGCAAAGCCAATCATCTCAGCCACGGTCCTCGGTGGTTGTTCCGGATCGAGCCCAGCTTCCTTGAACAGGTCCTTGTTCCAGAACAGCGCAAGAGAGCGTACTGCAGTGGGAAGCGCGTAGTAGGAACCTTCGAATTTGGCTGCGCTTACCAATGGAAAGAATTCGCTCTCGATCCGTTCGTTGCTGAAGGTCTGTTGTGGAAGCGGCTGCAGGTATCCCGAGTCGATATAGGTCGGCAACCATCCGTAGAACAGGTTGATTACATTCGGGCCTGTCCCCGATGGAACGGATGACGCCACCTTGGTGTTGTATTGCTCATACGGGAATGTTTGGTGGACGACCTTGATATCCGGGTTTTCTGCTTCGAACATTCCGATCAACGTGTCGACCAGATCCTTTTTGGTTTCATAGTAGTATTGCCAATAGACAATCTCCGTCACTTCTCCATCGCCGGCGGTACTTTTGACATCCTGCTGTCCTCCAGCGAAAAGGAATGCATTGCCTGCCATCAGCAGCACCAGCAATACAATAGTCGCGAAACCCTTTTTCTTCATATGTTCCTCCTTGAAAAATGTATCATGAAATCCCATAGGGATGTCACTCCTTCCCGTTCAGCACCGGTGTGATGGCCTGACGCAAAATCCGCATGATACTCTCAACATCCAGGAAACTGTCGGGGATCACCGACATACTCATGGAGATTTTCGGTTCTGTGCCAGATTTCCGTATATACCACCGGCCAACATGGCGGTCCGTGCTGTCGTGTAGATTGTAACAAAGCATGTCCGGTTCTTCGGTGAACCTCACCTCCCGCACTGAGTCGGGCATAGTTGCGACTACCTGCCTTGAAATAGTATTCCAGAGCAGGGAACCGCGGAACAAAGCATCTTTCGCTTGTGTCCTGAAGGCATAGCGGACCATAGGTCCCGGTTGGTAGATACTCGCATGCCGGTTGACCAACGCCTCCAAAACCAGCAGAGCGCTGCTTATTCCGTTTCCCACATAGACAGTTCCATCGCCAACGGGAAGCGGAAACACCAGATGGCCCGACCGTTCATTGCCCAGGACAACCAGGCTGTTCTGGAGTACCTCATAAGGCAACCAACGGTCTCCAACCACCACGGTTTCTCCTGCCCACCCGAACGTCTCTTGTACAAGCGGAACCAGTGTGAAATCGCTTTCGACGGTGGTTCTGAATACCGGGGTAGCGATGGAATTGCCTATATCGCCGTGTTTCCAAGCATCGGCGATCACATGTGCCGCAAGAAAGGCCATCTGGTCGCCGTTGCATACCGTAACCGATGCGGCCGCTTTGTCGTAGATGAGTACAAAAGCCCTATCACCGTCACCATCGAGAACCACACCATAGATGGTGGAAGCGGTAAGGGAATCCCCGAAGGAAACGAGTTCGCGAACGGTTTGGGGAAGATCGGTGTCGCACAACTGGTAGATACCATTCCCCTCCTCCAAGACACCCACCCCGCAACCGGCGTTGATATTGGTACCGTCCGGTTCGGCAGCGAACGTATGTACATGGAAGCCGAAACGTTCGAACACCGTTGCCCCTATAGTGCTATATGCCCCATTGGCGGTGTCCAACAACAGGGGGATTCTCCCAAAGTCACAAGCGATACGATAGGTTTCGGCTACCAAAGCAATCTGCTCTCGGATAAAATCATCGACCTGCGCGGACGGAAGGCGATGATATGTCGGAATTGAACCGGCAAAGATTCGGTCGACCATATGCCAAGTCACTTCATATTCGCCCAGTGGACCTTCGGGATAGAGTTTTTGCCCCTGTAGGAAGAGCTTGATCCCGTTGTACTGTGCCGGATTGTGTGAAGCGGTGACCATGATACCGGGCATATGGTTCCACTTGCTGTAGAGAGCCAGCAATGGTGTCGGTACGGTCCCCAGGTCTTCTACCAGGATACCCCTGCAGGTTAGTGAGGCTACAAGGGCTCCGACGATATGTGTACAGGCATGATGATCACGTCCGTCTTCTCCGATCGCGATGGCTGGAACCGGAGAACCGGAAGCAGCTTCGATCGTGGACACGAATGCATCGCAGTACAGTTGGCATAAGCATGGTGACAACTCATTGTTGTTGGTAAAGCGTATGAACGCTTGCCGATCCGATTGGTAGGTGGAGATTACATGACCCCGTATACCGTCGGTCCCCTGGATTTTCCACCGGGCACCCGATATGGCGGCCTCAACTGCAATTCCCTCTCCCAACAGGAAAAGGAGCCGTTGCGCATCGACAATGCTCTTTGGAGCACCAGGACTTTTCGTAGAGGTGTCCCGCACATGCCGGACCACGGCTTCCGCTGTTTCGGGAGGTAATTCCGCTTGCTTGGCAAGCAGGTGCCACTGGTCAATATCGAGCAATCCGGTCCGTATGCCCAACAGGTAAATGGACACAATCAACGCTCCCCGTCCAACACCTGCAATGCTTGCTTGAGGTTGTCTTCGATAAACTTCCTTCGCGACGGTGCAACGGTGTGTTCCCCCGGATTCCACTCGGAGAACCAGTACCCGATACGTCCGTCGGAATTGTGCGACAGCAACAGGTGGTTCCACGCTTGGTCCAGTATCCCGGCATCGACCTGTCGTTGTTCGGCAGCCATGATCTTGTCGCGAACATGCACTGTCAGGTCCCAGAGATCCTGGGCTGCGCCTTCGGTGAAGGTTTCCAGCTTCGTGTTACCCAAATAGTCGGGCAAGGTGATGGTGGCGAGTGTCTTCTGGGTATCGATGACTTCCTGTATCCATACAGGTTCGACCATGTCCAAAGCGCTCAACTTGGTTAGGAACTCGTCCATGACCTCCGCAGTCTGGGTAAAACCGCTGTTCACATAGTCGATGAAGATGGTCTCGGCGTCACGTTTGAAGAGCAACAGTCCGTCGGGATGCGCTTTTGCGAATTTCCGAACTCCTTCGACCACGGTATCGACCGGGAGTTTTCCCTTCATCATGAGCTTGAAGAACCGTGCCGGGGTATCAGGCAACTGATAGGCCGCTGGAACAGCGATGAGGGTCCGTCCACCTCCGATGTCGACGTTGCAAGGGAAATAGGGGTCCTGCTCTATACCGGCATGTTCGAGTCCCTTCTGGATTTGCGAAGCGAGGGCGATGAACCACTTGATGCCTTGCTGGTGCAGGATTGTTCCCATCTCGTTGGTATAGGCGAATTCAGGCGGGAGAAATCCGGTGGTCCTACGTTTATGGACCACTTGATCCAATTCCATACCCTTCGCCATCTGCATGGCGAATTCCCGATCGTTGAGCAACTGGGGGATCGGGTGCGTATAGGTATAGGTGCCGAGTTTGAAGTTCGTGTCCAAGTGGTCGTGCAGATAGCGCAGTACGGTCGGGTCGAGCTGCTGTAGCTGTTCGGAGGAAAATCCCGAAATGAAGCAGTCGGCTTTCATTGCGTGTTTGACGAAGAGCTTGAGCAACGGTTCGTACCCTTTTTTGATGATATCCATTTCATCACCGACTTCTATTTCACAACGCTGGATGTTGAAGTTGAAAGCAAAACCTACTTTAAGCATGAATTGGCTCCTTGTGTTTCTTATTATTACACTTATTATAATACTTATAATATGTTTGTCAACAATTAAATATGCTTTTTTATTTACTTACATGAAATACATTAAAGAGATGATTGATTAGAATAGGAATGTATCTTTCACCCAATATATTTGTTAATCTCTGTATTGGCATGTCTTTCTTTTATTGCCAGCAGAGACAAATACCTTATTCCCCACAGTAGGCATGATAACGGATGGTATAGATGATTAGATTGGTAGTTTTCGCTCGAAAACCTGCAGCTCAATGAGTTCTGCATCCAGTTCACCAAGATGGAACCAAGAAGGTACTGGGCTGAACATGATATGAGAATCGAGTAGCATCCTTTGAGATACCATATAAGAATCCATGTATTTCATTGCCCTCGTATCACATTGGACCAAGCTTTCGCAGGAATCTATAGAATGGTTACATCAGGCTGTCGTGGATGGTGTCGAGGGATTTGTCATATACAGAAAGCAGTAACGGTTGCATGAACCAACTTTCAATTATGAGATACGGATCACTGTTGATGCAATTATCGTCATGTGTGTGGCGACATGTGTGACGATACTACGTATAGAGACCCCTTTGTTCAGTCTGTTTCACAGAATGGGTCGGCAGATAAATCCGAAAAGTTACGATAACCAAAACGTTCATCCCCAGAGGTCCCAATGAATCAATGGAGTATCTAATGGTTGTATTTTAAAATTGGATCTATTGTTTGTTCATTAAAGGGTTGGAGCATCCGAACGCTCATGACGGACGTCCATTTCCACTTTATGCAAGACGTCATACAAGTGATTCTTCATATAATCACTTGCTTTTTCTGCATCCCGGTCAACGATCGCTTGATATACCTTATTATGAAAATGATCACTTTTCTCTTTTCCGTGGTTGGCTACAAAATCCACTAACCATACAGTATACAAAGTCTTGATGATTTCAAACAGTTGATAAAGAATCTTGTTTTTGGAGGCTTTTGCTACAGCCAAGTGAAAATCCATATCACATTTTGCGAACATCGATTCGTTGTCGATGTTTTCGAATGCTAGTTTCAAATACTTATTCATCTCCTTGAGATCAACTTCATCCGCATTCTTTGCAGCAAGATAAGCTGCTTGAGATTCAACTCCAATCCTAAATTCCGTTAGTGCGATCAGATCTCCAGAAGAGAAAAGCAAAACGGGTATGAGCGAGTTTAAAAAAATACTGACGTTAACATCCCGCAAGAAATAGCCCTCACCCTGTCGTGATTCAATCAAGCCAATCGCAGTCAATCTGTTTAAGGCAGCTCTAATGGTATTTCTCCCTACATTGAGCATATCCATCAACTGACTCTCAGACGGAATTTTGTCTCCTGAAACAAGACCCGAGGATGTAATATACCCGATTATACTATTATAAGCTTCATCACAGAGATTGCTTCTCACTAGTGGTTTCATTTATGACACACCTCGCAAATATGATAATAACAAAAGTGAAGAAATGTCCATTACTTGTATTAAACTGCAGAAAGATAAGGAATTGTTCGGAAATGGATTATAGCAGGAAATTCGTATGAGCATCTACTGCAGCTTCCACTATTGACTGGTGTCTTTCCAGCATCCTGGAAAGACACCATCTCGTACCTATACGCTCGCTCTGCAAGAACATAATGCACGGGTCACATATTATCTATACAGGGGAACGTCATCCTTATACACAAGCGACAATGGTAAATACTGCATTGGCGGGACTTTGTATCCTTGCAATGCGAGGTAACAGGAATACAAGGCAATCGCCGCCTGGCTCTTTTCATTCTGAGCACCGGTTACCAATATCTCTCCAGCCTCAAGCGCATCCAAACCATCATTATCGACATCGAATGTCACATGGATGAAATCCTTGTCCCTTCCGACAGCTTTTGCCGCTTCAACCGCACCCATCGTCATATCCTTATTGATAGAACCGACAGCATCTATCCGGTCATATTTCTGCAACCAGTTTTCCATGAGTTTCATACCCTTTTCACGGTTAAAATCGGCTGGCTGTGAATCGAGCAGATTGATACCGGGATACTCTGCAAACGCATCCAAATAGCCTTCGACACGCTCTTCTGATGTAGAGTTTCCGGGAGTTCCTTCAATGAGAAGAACATTTCCGGCAAAATTGATATTTTCGGCCAGAGTCTTTCCAAGTTCATATCCAACCTGATAATTGTCAACTCCTACCCAGGTAAGGACATCCCCACCATAAGCTTTGGTATTTGGAGTGGCTACGAGAATTCCAGCTTTATTAGCTTTCTCGATTGCAGGAACAATTGCTTTTGAATCCGCTGGAGCAATCATTATAGCATCGACACCATCGATTATCGCTTGTTCCACCAATTGGATCTGTTCCTCAACGCTATATGGCGTCTCGGGACCAATACATTTGATATTGACATTGGGTAGTGTAGCTGCGGCAGCTTCAGCCCCTTCAATCATGCTGAGGAAGAACGGAAACTGCATGCTCTTCACGATAAACACAAATTCATAGGTTTTCTCCGGGGCGGAACCCGCAACTTCTGTTGGAGCTTTGGCACAACTCTGTAACAATAAAGCAGAGACCAGAATGAGAACCAGAAACAATCCTTTTTTCATAACACTTTCTCCTTTTACTTGTTTTTGAACTCTGCTACTGCATCGCGTATTGCGATTTCAGTAGGTATTCTTTCCATACTTGAGGCACCGACAAACCCATCAATTTCAGGCAGAAATGTGAGGAATTTCCTGAAGTCCTCAGGAGTTGCAAGAGGACCCCCGTGGGTAAGCCATATAATGTCACCACTCACTTTCTTTCCCGCATCCATTATCCTTCTTGTCAGTTTCGCAGAATCTTCAATGGTAAGAGCTTTCGTCGTTCCGATAGTACCGCCTGTTGTCAAGCCAACATGGGAGACAATACAGTCTGCTCCGGCCTCGGCCATTTTCCTGGACTCTTCAGAATTGAATACGTAAACAATGGTGAATATATTTTTTTCCTTTGCAATTTTGACCATTTCGACTTCCTTGTCGAATCCAAATCCAGTCAACTCCAACTGTTCACGGAATTCGCCATCGATCATGCCCATCGTGGGGAAGTTGTTTATTCCGGCAAAGCCTTTCCGCACCAATTCGTCAAGGTGGTAATCGATGCATTTGGTGACATCCTGGGCAAAAACAGAACAGATTACTGGAACTTTTTTCACTATCGGCAATACATGGTGTTCTCCGAGATCCATTGAGACATCGTTTGCATTGCCAAAAGCAAACCAACCGCTTAGTGATCCGATTCCATGCATCCGATAATAACCCGAATTAAAAACCATGAGCATATCGGCACCACCATTTTCCAATGCCTTGGCTGATATGCCCGAACCGGCGCCGGCAACAATGATATACTCGCCTTTGTTTCTAATTGCCTTCAGTTGATTTACCAACTCTTCTCTTGTGTACCGCTTCATACATCCTCCTGTAATATTTCAATCATTAGTAATATTGCTTCATAAGATCGATAAGGATATCCACAGCAGCCTCACCGAATCCGGGGTCATAGAGATGCCGTGGATCTTCAATAATTTCCACTGAAGAATCTTTTAATCCATGTTTTATTGTTTCAAACAATGCTTCGTTTGCTTCAGGGTTAAAGAATACTCCTCCGGGTTGGTCAATCGAAGAAAGACCTCCCTTTGGAATGAATAGTTTCACTTGGGGTCCGGCATTTTTTAATTTCGCGCATATGAATTGCCCGATCTGGATATTCTCTTCGACATTTGTCCGCATGGTTGTCATGGTCGGGTTATGAATGTTCAGAACTCTTCCAGTCTTGAATTTTTCTGGTACGTCATGCATCGGAGGAAGCACGATCGTATCGGCAGCACCAGGGACCAATACCAATGGAATTTTCTTGTAAACAGCTGCTTCAAGACGATCTGGGCCCGCATCATGCAAACCTCCGACAATGTGCGCACCGATTTCTGCGATGGTCATGTCCAGGCAGGCGGTGATGATACCAGAACTAATCATCTTCTCCATTGCCCTACCACCAGCCCCTGAGGCATGGAAGACCATAGGTTCAAAGTGCAGTTCTTCAAGCCGTCGTTTCGATCGTTCAACACATTTGGTTGTGGTTCCATACATGGTCAAACCGATTTTTCCAGGCACGTTCGACATGAAATCCTGTTCAAACAGCTTATATCTTCTAGCATACCAGGTTGCGCCAGATACACCGGCATGAGCAAATTTCGAATAGATCATTCGTGAAAAACTGTTTAGTCCAGCAATATCGGTAATGGAAGGAAACATTACGATATCACTATCTTGGACATACCATCTGGTATTCCCTGAAGCCAGTGTCGTAAGCATAATTTTAGGAATACCATAAGGTAACGCACGCATCGCTTGAGTGATTATCTGGGTTCCGCCAGCTCCGCCAAGACCAAGAATTGCATGGAATTTCTCTTGTTCCAGTTCCAACGAGACATATCGCTCAAGAACCTCCGATACAATTGCAACCGCCTGGCCTCGTGGAAGGCTCATCAATTCCTGCCCTTCGTACTGTGTATTCTTACAAAGGTCATACAAGGAAACATCCGCTTCCTCTACTGGTTGTTCACCAACACCTACATTGATTGTGATGCAGTCTACACCTTGGCTAAGAATCTCGTTCTTAATAAATTCAGTCTCCCTGCCCTTTGTATCGTATGTTGCCGTTAAAAGGATTGTTGGTTTCAAATCTGTGCTCCTCTGGAAATTATTGCTTTCTTTGTTTCAATATTCTTATCGGCTACCAGCATCTTCTTTTCCAGAAGGAATGTATTCATGAAGACTGTTAGGATAATGATCAAACCCATCACCAAAGTCTGGAGTTCGGAAGGCAGTTGAATACTGTTCATGCCATTTTGAATGGCTGTCATAATGATTGCACCTCCAACAACACCCCATACATTCCCATACCCACCTGTCATGACAAATCCTCCAAGCAGGGCTACAGTAATTGCTTCGAAGTGAGTTTTGATTGCCATGCCTGGCTCACAGGCATTAAGACGAGCCACATATAACAAACCAGCGAATGCCGCCAAAAATGAGCTGATCACCTGATTGGTAATTCTTACCCTGTCAGTAGGTATGCCTGAGGCTTGTGCAGCGACAACATTTGATCCGACAAAGTATATCTTCCGTCCAAAAGTTGATCGTGTAAGCATGAAATTGACAACGAGTATGAGAGCCAATGCAATAAGCATAGGCACAGTTATTGTGAATTCACCGATGGTATATACTTTTCCCATGGAAATTGTCCTGAAACCTTCATCCAATCGGTAAATGACCGTCTTCCCCAAGAAAACCCAAGCGAATCCCCTGCAGATATACATGGTTGCGAAGGATGCAATGAACGCAGGTATTTTCAATTTCGTTATGAGTATCCCATTCAGAAATCCAATACAGGCTCCTAAAAAAAGGATCAGCATGATTGGAATAAACAGCGGAATGTCTGAGGATTGTTGAAGCATTCGCCCGAAAAGAACGGTGGTGACTGCCATTACCGATCCAATTGATAGATTCACATCCCCTGTGAGCAATGCAATAGCTTGTGCAACTCCGACAACCATCAGAAAACTTGCTTGATTGACGATAACCGAAATGTTCGCCGCCTTGAGGTAATTGGTATCGAAGGCGACCCGGTTGTAGATGGTGAATACCCCAAAAACAAGGAACAGCATGATGAATATGGAGGAGCTGTACAATCCTCGTTTCAATGTATGTATATCCAATATTCTATGAAGTCTAGGCATTGTGTCCATGATTTCTCCCCATTAGAATACTTCTCAACATTCCGACGATTCTTTCTTCATACATCTGTATCGTTTCATTCAACCACATCCCAAGTATGAGCACGGCTCCAATGACTATCATGACAACTGAAGTATCAATCCCAGCCAAACTCAATGCACTTCTAACCGAGTACAGTGCCAAAGCCCCGAGTATGGTACCTGTCAGAGAGCCCTTCCCCCCCTTCAACGTATTGCCTCCCAGCACTGCCGCAACCACGGCCTGGAATTCAAGTCCTTCCCCGGTGGTCGGTTGCAAGCTATTCGTCCTAATCAAGACTAGCAGGGATGCCATGGCAGCCAATAAACCGGAAGCTGCATAAATACCAATCTGCCAAAAATGAGTTTTTATACCGGCAAGCCGCGCGATTTCTTCATTCTCGCCAATAGCAAATACTCGGCTCTTGAGAGTTGTCTTGTTGAATAGGAGCATAACAACAGTGATAACCACTGCAGTTATTAGGACAAGATATGAGATTGTCAGGACTTCTTTGGCTGTTTGTCCAAATTCAATCCGGATAAAATCCTTTCCCAACGTGTCAATCAAACTATTTGAAGGCTTAGGATCCCAATACACGGTTCGTTTTTCAGAGACCACATTTGCGATACTCTGGGCAATTCCCATGGTGGCGAAGGTCGTAATAAATGAGGGAAGCCGCAATTTGGTGATCAACAGACCATTCATAGTACCAAATAGAACGCCGGTTAGAAGACCGATCGCTATTGCCCAGATTGCCGGTACGTTCATTCGCAACATTGTTGCCATCACTACTCCGGTCATCGACAATATTCCACCGACTGAAAGATCAATACACCCTGTCATAAGTACCAGTGACATACCAAAACTCAACAACAACAGAATTGATGACTGAAGAATCAAATTCGACAGATTCCCTGGCGTCAAGAATTTCGGTACGGCCAGAGATGCTGCAATGAACACGACAAACAGTACGTACAGTGAATTTGGCAGATTGCTTAGTCGGAACGGCTTCTTATGCTGTTTCATCTGTAATTAACTCCCCTTTTACATGCGAGAAGGCCAATTCAAGGATTTTTTCCTGGGTAATATCCGCGCCTCGTACTTCTCCTGCGAGAATACCGTTGGACATAACGTAGACTCGGTCGCTCATACCTATGATTTCGGGCAAATCAGAGGAAATCATCAGAATTGCCGCGCCTTCCTTGGCGAGTTGATCCATCAAACCATAGATACCCGACTTTGCCGCCACATCGATTCCGCGAGTGGGTTCGTCGAATATGAAGACTTTGGCTTTTGTCAGCAACCATTTGGCTATAACAACCTTTTGTTGATTTCCACCGCTCAGAAATCTCGTAAGCTTTTCTGTGGTAGGGGTGGCAATATTCAATTCTTCAACGTAGGAAGCCGCCACCTGTGTTTCTTTTTGCGTATTGATGATGTGGTTCGGGAACAGTTGGTCAATACCTGCAATTACGATATTCTCCCTCACATTCAAAGGCAGTGCCAGGCCTTGTTCCTTCCGGTCTTCTGGCAAATAGCTCAGTCCCTTCTGGCCTGCGATCTTCGGATTTTTCTTTACCAGTTTTTCACCACAGATGGTTACGCTGCCGGATTTGTAATTATCAATACCGAAGACAGCTCGTGCCATTTCACTCCGGCCGGCTCCAACCAATCCGGAAAGACCGACGATTTCACCACTTCTCAAATCCATCGTAATGTTTTTGAATTTCTCCGATGTCAGTCCATTGATGTCCAACAACACCTCCCCGGCAGTCTGTTTCTTATGGGGATAAATTTCAGTTATTTCTCTTCCAGCAATCTTTTCAATCAATTCATCAATGGTAATATCCTTGATATTCTTGGTCGCTATCTTTTTTCCATCCCGGAGCACGGTCACCCTGTCTCCAATCATGAAAAGTTCCTCAAGTCGATGGGAGATGTAGAACATGCCTACATCGGTGGCTTTCAAGCTGGTAATGATTGCGAAAAGGTCTTTGATCTCCGAGCTGGTCAATGAACTTGTAGGTTCATCGAATACCAATATCTTCGCCTTGGAAGACAAGGCTTTTGCAATTTCGACCATTTGCCGGGCAGCGATAGTCAAGTGCTTCACTTGTATTTTAGGGTCGATGGGAATATTGAGTTTACCCAAGATTTCTTTTGCCTTCTCGTACATGGATCTTTTATTGAGGAATAGTTGTCCTTTAAGTTTGAGTTCATGTCCCAAGAATATGTTTTCCATGACGGATAGTTCAGGAATCAGGTTTAGCTCCTGATAGATCATACGTATACCAAGCTGCTCGGCTTTTTTTGGATCATTCTTGAGAACCTCGATTCCTTCGATAGACAAGGAACCTGAATCGCTTTGATAAGCCCCTGACAATATTTTCATCAGAGTTGATTTGCCAGCCCCGTTTTCTCCAATAAGCACGTGAACTTCCCCGACCAACAGGTCGATGCTTACATCGTCCAACGCAACTACACCTGGGAATGTTTTTCCTATTGACTGCAACTCAAGCAATTTAGGCATACAAATTTTCTTCCTTTTTCCACAAGCAGGAGTATTATCACCCTACTTGTTACTTGTCCCATAACCCATATCCTTCAATTAAAAATATCACACTCTGACTGTTTGTCAACAATTTCTTTCGACTAATTTGACAACGTAAAATTACATGAATATTGTTTTTGATTTTGACACAGACCTTGGAAAAAACAATCTGGGTAGAATCAATTAATTTTGACCATCGTGTGGTCCCGGATGATGGATTCATACAGATTGTCCATGCCATTATATAAGGGAACCCTTTCCCCAGGCACCTGAAGGCTTGTGATTCGAAGATCTACCAATGAAAGGGTTCTAAATTTCAACCCCAGGGCAAGCCGTTGATACAGCAGGCTTCGCCTCTGTTATCGTCCAAGGGGCGTGCATGAGACCTTACGTTCCTTGCACTCGCTCGGGAGAACAAGCAGCAAGCTGGTACCTTTCCGCCCGCTCCATTTGGGAATCGGTTCTTCTCATCCATATCCCATTCTGCCCACTCTGAAAAGCTAGCCGATGCGTGGCTACCCTTTCAAGGATGTTTGCATATTGTTGGCAAGTGAATAGTAAAACATGCGAATGCGACAACTGTCTTCACAATCATCGCATTCGCTCAAGTACAAATAAGCTGGTGAATTATATTCAGTTCGAATGAATCTCAACCAACTCTTCGAACTCCATTCCTACCTTCATCCTCGATTTGGAATACAAGAAATAGAATACCAACATAATCGCTGTACAAATCGCCACATACAAAATGGAAATAGGATCAGATGAGAACACCATGAAGAACGTAGCGAAAATTCCTATGAAAGCAACAATGAAGATGGGTTTTCTGATTCTTGAAGGCAACTTCCATGCAAGGCCACTCCACTCACGCGGAAATTTCGATTTGTATTTGATTGCCGATATAAGAGTGATGAGCCAACACACGATACCCATGCCTACGCCGGTCATTCCGATGGTTACATAGGCACTTGAAAGTGCACCCAGGTTTGCCATGACAACCAAAAGAATTGCGATTCCGAGGGAAATCAGAATAGTAACCCAGGGGACCTTTGATTTTGCGGTAAGCTTCGTGAAGGATTGTGGCAAAGCCCCTTCAACCGCCATACCGTACAACAATCTTGATGAAGCGAACATTTCTCCCACCAAGCAGGTAAACGCAGCTATCCATGCCGCAAAATTCATGATTAGACCTGCATAACCACCCCAAACCTGTGCGGCGGCATACGTGAAGGGCGACTCGAGAGCACCAAACTCACTGAAATTCACGAGTCCAAGCATCACAATCATCGAACCGGTATACAGGACCAGGAATGTAATGAATGCCCAGAACATCGCTTTCGGAAGAACCCGAACATCCTTGACTTCTCCGCCGGTGGTCAATAGAGCCAACGGACCCATATAGGCATAGAGACCTAGCCCGGTGGCTGCCATAAAACCAGTAAGCCCAAAAGGAGCAAAAGGAGTATAGTTTGCGGGATCAATCCTGCCGCTGACCACACCAGAGATAGCGAAAATCAACATGACGGATGTGAGTATGGCAACTAGAATGAATTGGGCCTTTCCTGCGATTGCAGCTCCAGCCAAACTGACACCAGCAACTACCAGAAGCAACAGCACTGCCCAGATAGCGGCAGAAAGTGCTGCATTGTCTGTCCATTGGAAAAAGTAGTTGCTCACGATGCCATTTGCGATTGAAACCGAACCGAGGAACGTAATATTCATGAGCGTATAGGACAGGCCTGCGACAGTACCATACCCTGGCCCTTGAATGCGTCGACTCCATAAATGGATAGAACCGGCAGAGGGCATACCCATAGGCATCTCGCACATGGCAAGCATGATAACCATCATCACTACGCCGGCCAACATGTAGGATAAGGAAGAAACAGGTCCCGCAGTCGATGCTCCAACCCCCACAAGGTAGAAGATACCATCACCGACAACGGCCCCGACTCCTATAGCCCATACATGCCAAAAAGTCATCTTTTTCATCAATCCCGATTCTTCCATGTTTTCCCCCTATTTTTTTTGACAGATCCTAATCGGACTATCCCAATCTCGATGCGGACAGGGTCAGAAGAACGATTCTTCACCCTGAGGTCGGTTCTTATGCAAGGCAAGAGAGTTGTCGCAAAAAATCATACGGGCAATTTCTTCCCCATACACACTATCAATCGTTCCTGCATGGATCAAATCATCTAGAATTGAAGCGATCACCCGCTTGCCCATCCGTGCTCCCAACCAATGGGTCTCAGGGATATCAAAACCATCGGAACCATACATGATCTTGTTCCATGGGCACATGCTCATCACATCCTCGACACCCCGTTTCATACCAAAAGTAGCGAACGGTACCAATTCGGAGATATCAACGTACACGCGAGGATGCATGGCGGCGAGATAGCCGGCTTCAAACGCAAAGGGATAGCCTGCATGAATCAACACCAAGTCAACCTCTCTTCCAAGAGGCGAGTCCAAGAACGGTTTGAGATGCAATGGATTATTCTCCCGCAAGTCGAGATTCGATTCCCCAAATGCAACATGGACATGTAAAGGAATCCCCATCTCTCGACAAATACGGGCCGATTCAAGAAAAAAGAGATTGCGATACGAAGCCTCGTTTCCAGCTTTGGATGCTTTTGCCACTGTCATGCTTGGATCTATTCGCAACCCGGTACGGTAGCCGACGATACTCTTCAGTGCTATTGCCGGCAATGTACGCACAGCATTACCGATTTCCGCTTTGAATTGGTCCAGACCAACTCCAGGTTCGACTTGCTCTCTCCAGAGTCTGTCCACTATCGTCTCGGTTCGGAATACATACCAGACTTTTCGCGCCACCATTGTTTCGAATTGTGTATTGTCGACCAAAGATTTTTGCAATCCAATATCAACCACCAGGCCTTTGATCAAAGTATCATCCAAGAGCAATTTCACATATGCAGGGTAATCACGTTGCGACAGTTCGCGTCGAGTCGCGAGAACGTGTTGTTCATCGGCGGAACATTTCAGCACTTCGGACAATTCTGCCAACATCATCCGGTACACCATCGAATGACGCAACTGGTCATCCGGCATGTTATTCAACGAGAGTGTCAACATCCTATGCAGCGGTTGCTCCGGGACCTCCAGACCAAAAAAGTGACAGTGGTTATCAAGAACGGGGATGTTCGACAAATCCATTGAAATCACCTCCCTGGACTTCTCTCATGCAAATACTCCACACTTCTAGAAAATTGTACCAAATTGATCGATTTCCCACTTGGAGACTTGATGCAAATATTTTTTCCAATTGTACGTTTTCAACTTTACATATTCCGACCTGAATACGGGATCCAATTTTCTTGCAAACAGTTCGTCGCTTTCCAAAGCGATTATCACTTCGCCTAGACTGCTGGGCAATTCTCTGATATTCCGTGCACCAAGTTCTTCAGCTGAGAGGCTCGCAGGGTCGCACGCGAGTTCCTCACCCGGGTCAATCTGTTTCTCAATTCCTTCCAAACCCGTGATCAACAATGCGTTCAAGGCCAAATAGGGATTGGCTGTTCCGTCGGCTGGCTTGAATTCGATATTGAACCCTTTACTTTCTTTCCCCCGCAACCCCTTTATAAGACGTACCGCAGCTTCTTTGTTGGCATTGCCGTAGGCGGCATAGGCACTTGCCCAATTGTGGGGAAGCAGACGTTTGTAGGAAGTCACGATAGGAGAAGTGAATGCCAAGATTGCCTCGATATGCTGTAGGATCCCACCAATAAAGTACCGGGCAATATCACTGTATCCACGCTGTTGACTTGCATCGTAGAAGATATTCTCGCCATTTTGCCAAAGGCTTATATGGATATGTGCGCCACTACCAGACTTGTCTTGAAACGGTTTTGGCATGAATGAAGCGTACAATCCATGTTTTCTTGCCACAGCCTTCACTGTCTCCTTGAACAATACCTGGTTATCGGCTGCACGAAGTCCTTCAGAATACTTCATGACGATTTCATGTTGCCCTGGTCCGTACTCGGGATAATGTTTTTCCACCTGTATCCCCTGGACTTGCAAATCCCTGACAATCTCGAGGACCACCGCATTCATTGCATTCATACCGGCGGTATCGAAACAGAGGCTATCCTCACAGGTTTGCAACATTCCATCTGCATCCTTCAACACGAAGTAGAATTCATTCTCAAATGCCGCGGCCACTTCGTACGGGTAGTTCGCCAATGTTTTCTTCAAGGTAGATCGTGGACAGACAGGGCTAGGTTCATATGTTTCCACATTGTGAAAATCACATAGCACAGCAGCGGAGGCCTCGGCATATGGAATAGGTGTGAAGGTTTCCAGGTCTGGGATAGCAACAACTTCCCCCACCGGTCCAAAGATACTATCGGGGACCACGTCGTCGTGGGCACTGAACATCGGCATTGCGATAGCATAGGTATGGCCGCTCTCAAGGTCGCCGGAAAGTGAATCGGTCGTCGTCGAGTATCCGCGGGTCAATCCATCGTTGTCAGTGTAGAGAAACCGAGTGAGTTCGATTTTTTGATCCTTCACCATCTGGTCAATCTTTTCAGTCCTTGACATGTTCCTCCCCTCCCTATAAAAAGCATCAGATAATACAGATGCATACAATGTCACTAGATACGTAAAAATGATCGCATCAGGTTCGAACTAATATAACAGTGCAGCAACAACAACCTCCTGTCAAGTAAATATTACTGATTTACAAATATTTTTTATTATGTAATAATTATTACATCTGCTCGATACTCTTTGCATATGAGGGATGTCTAATGGATCACATACTCAATACCAACGAAATTCCAGCGTATGAACAGTTCCATATATCTGGCAGTTCCTCGTTATTTCTAACTTGCGATCACGCATCCTTACGAATCCCTGAACGTTTGGAGAATCTCGGGTTACCTCTTATTGACAGATCAACCCATATCGGATGGGATATTGGAGCATTCGATGTGGCACGTGTTCTATCAGATCGGCTCGATGCCCCGTTGGTCGCTTCAAGATATTCGCGACTGGTTATCGATTGCAACCGCCCCCCCCAAGGGAAGGGTTCGATTCCTGATACAATTCATGGCCTGCAAATCCCTGGTAACAACAGTCTCTCCAACATACAAATTGCGCAACGAATCGAAGAAATATTCAACCCGTACCACAAGACAATCGACGATGCACTCGCTACGCATATTACCATTAAACGTAACGTTGTCCTGCTCTCGATTCACAGCTACACTCCAGAACTTGATGGAAAGTTCCGTCCGTGGCCAATAGGCATAACCTATGAGACTCCTTCACCTTTCAGCTCATACCTCATAAAAGAGCTTAAGAAGAGCAAGTTACATCCTATTGGAGAAAACGAACCATACCCGATTACTCCCGAGGGAGATTATGGTATGTATGCGCACGGAAAGAAAAATGCTATCGATGCGGTACTCATGGAAATACGGCAGGATTTTCTCCAGAACCCGAAAAGCAAACTGTATATTGTTGAATTGCTTTCCGATATCTTGGAAAAGTTTGATAAAATCAATTCCAAACGATAATCCATAGACTCTATTACTTGTCAGTTGTCTTCTAATGGAAGCGGAAGAGGTAAAGGAAGAGTGGTATACATAACAAGGCTCTAAGCTTATAGGAATCTGCTATTCCGCATACTGGCTCGATCTGATCTCTTCCCGAATATTCTCGAGGGACTCCAGGCGGGGTTTGATTTTTGTCCACTCCAGTTCTGCCATACAGGACATCAACGCCTCGACGACACCAGTCACGCCTACCAAGCTGTCCCAACGGCTTTTTGATGCGATCTTGCACGGCAGTACATACGAAGCATACTCCGCTGCGGGCGATAACCACTGATCGGTAATCAGTATGATTGAACTCACCCGTTGCGAGGCACGGGCAGCAAATTCCACGATATCCTGCTGGTATCGTCTTACATCAAATAGTATTAGCACATCCTTCTTACCCAAATCGAGTAGATGGTCAATTCTTGAGGGAACCTGTCCTTGGATCAGATGGACTCCTGGTCGCATCTTCCTGAGATGGAAATAGGTATAGCGTGCGATCGATTCAGTAAATTCACCTCCTAAAAGATACAGGTGCTTCCGATTGTCACTCAGCTCTTTCAGTATTCCTTCCACCTCTGCCTCCGGAAGGTTCTTGAATGTTTCATCGATATTCTCTGTGAGCGATTTTGCGAACCCGTCAAGATACACAGTCAAATCTGAATTTGGATTCCCATGCTCGTTGCGAATACTCAACGGACCTTGCATCCGTTGGTCCAATTCTTCCTTTAGACGCATTTGAAAGGAGGCATATTTATTATATCCAAGTTTTTTAATAAATCTGAGTACGGTCGGATCACTTACATGGGCCTGCTTTGAAATGGATGCAATAGTCTGCATCCCGGAAAGTGGATAATTCGAGAGCATTACCCTTGCCACTTTACGCTCCGCCGTGCTCAAACCGTCAAAAAGTTTTTCTATGTCCCGTTGGATGCTTTGCTGTTCGATCATATCTCAAGTATACCATACGAACAGACTTGCTGAATCTGAATTTTTCCATTCGAGCAGCTTGATAACTTCCAGAACCCTATTTTCAAGCTTTATGCTTTCACATAGAAGTTCTTTTGTTTGATAATACTGTTGTTCCCGACATATAACCATATACATGGTTTCACGTTCTCACCATACCGGTACCAGGTTCGTTCGAAGAATTTTGTATACAAAAACGAAAACGCGTGCCAGGCACGTTCAAAGAAGAACGCAACTGTTACCCCGCCATTGGACACGATACTCGCCGGTTGCCGCAGGATGATCGTAATCGGGAAACTCGAACAGTTGCTGCCATTCAACAGACTCACGCTCGGCAAGCGGGAACGTGAAATCATAGGCGCATCCCTTCGATAGCCGATCGGCCACCAGATAGCCACGTTCGATTCGAGTCGGAACCGACTCGCCATTTTTTGAAAGGGCAACTTTCCCGACGTCCGCGAACGACGGGATTCGTATGCGGAGACTCTCCGTATCCTTTGCAAATGTGAAAACCGCCCGTCCTTCCTTTGGCTCGTGTGAAACAATGGTGCCAAGCGCATTGTCGACAGAGAATTGCAAATCGGACACCAAGCCGGTGTTGGTTTCATAGAGCGAATGGTCCCACGCAATCTCGAATGAACGCAATACATGACTAGTACAGCAAATCATCAGGGATGCAGGAAAAAAGGAATGCCCGGAGGGTGAACACCACATGGCACCACCGACCGAACGATTAACGACATCACGATAATCATCGAAGGGAAGCACCTGTAGATCATCGGGATACCCATCGTAGATATTGTAGAGGTTGACCCGTTTCTTGCTGGCTTTCTCACTGTCATACTCGTTTGGATCAATAAACTGTGACCTGGCGGTCTGGTTGCGGATAAACCGGTCAATTTGATCCCAATACTCGGGATATCCCGCTTGAACCAAAGACAGTGCGCTGCCATTGAGTTCAAAATCACTACACGCGGGCTCACCGCAAGGAGTACTTCCGTATGCGGTGCATCGGGAAACCGCGGCATCATGCAGACACTTTGCCCGCGAAAGAATCCTTGGATCCCCCGTGACCGCCGCGGCTTTGGAGAAACCGTTGAGGCAGGCGACAACAGAACGGAAGAATCCCTTGGCCCCCCACTGCTCGTCGAAAAATCCATTGGCAGGATCCATAAAGAATTCAGCCGTACCAATTCCCACCATGAGCGCCTTATGGTTCCCGCTCATTTGATAATACCAAAGGAGAGGATCAATGATTGCGCCCACCCCATACGGCCCCATCGAGCAGCGTGCGAAGGAATTTGCAGGAAACACGCGTTCACTACCCCTTGGAACCGAGAGCTTGAACAGACCATCCACCATGGCTTCGGCATAGTCTAGCAGACGTTCCTCACCAGTTTCACCAAACCAATAGATGAGAGCATACAACGTTCGGGCTTGTTCCCATATATCCATGGGATATGGTGCACTCCATGGAGAAGCGGGCGAATGGACGAATCCATCCATTCCGGTAAAGTGACTGAGAAGCAGGCTCCGCTGTCCGGCTACAACCTTTTCGTCGCCAACTTCTTGGGTAATCTTACGTCCAATGACGGCTCCAACCACCGAATAGGGCAATGCTTCGGTCCATCCGAGGCGATGATGAACGAAATGGGGAGGATTCTCAGAGAGGGAGGCGCCAATATAGGTGACATGGTTGAACCTCGGATCAGCCATCTCGAATACGTTGCGCATTGCGAGTGCCGAACGCCGGCGCACATCGATCGGGTCGGACCATTGCATCCAATCAGATAGTCGTTCCCTCTTTTCCTTCATCCTTGCCCTCCCGATTCTCATTATTGAGCGTAGCATGCCACATGATATCCTCGGCATTGAATTCACCCCTATGGAATTCCTTGGTCACCTTCCCGCGACAAAGGGTGAGTATCCTATCCGATAGTCCCATCAATTCCTGCAAGTCGGATGATATGAGGATAATGGAAGCACCGCTTTGCACGAAGGAACCCATATAATTGTAGATATCGTTTTTCGATGCCAGATCGATCGATTGCGTGGGTTCCTCCAATATCAGGACGTTGCAACCAGCGAACAGCCATTTGGCCAGATGGATCTTCTGTTGGTTACCGGCGCTCAACACCCCCACGTTCGCATGCAAAAACGGCGTATCGATCACCAATTTCTTGACATAGTTACGTGCATACACTTCTTCCCTACGAAGATCGAGTCCGGTGAGATTCCGCACGTCCTCCAAACTGGTAATGGTGATATTCGGCGGAACGGAAAGATTCCCAATCAAGCCCCGATCCATCCGGTTTTCGGGAAGATAGCCGATACCGGCAGCGATGGCATCGTCAGGATTCTTCAGATCTAAACGGGTATCGTTCATGGATATCTGTCCATCGGTAATACGATCCAAGCCGAAAAGGGCACGGGCAATTGCAGTCCTTCCCGAGTTCAACATACCGGCAATCCCCAGAATCTCACCTTTTCGGACATGAAAGGAGACATTGTCGAGGCTTCGACGAGAACAGATCCCCTTCACCTCCAGCAGCGTACGTCCTAGGGTGCTCGGCAACTTGGGATAGTTGTGCTTGTAGTTTACACCGGACATCATCATCACCAGAGAACGGATATCGGTATTGGTAGATACATCGACCCTGTTTGAAATCTTGCCCTTGCACAAGACAGTGATCGCGTCGCACCATTCTATCACGCTCTCCAGATTATGCGAGACATAGACGATACCAACGCCGTGCTCACATAGCCAGCTGAGTGCCGGAAAGAACATCTGTGCATCGGAGATGGATAGAAGCGCCAGGGGCTCATCCATTAGCAGGACTTTCGGTTCTTTTCTGAAGGCCCGCGCAATCTCCACCATGCGCCGACTTGCCAAATTGAGCTTGGCAACCTTGGCAGTGGCGCTAATTGGAAATTTAAGGGTATCCAAAAGGGTCTGGGCACTCTCGTTTATAAATTTCCAGTCAATTTTTCCCAAGAAGCCCTCGGGAAGATTACCCAGATAGATATTCTCCGCAACGGTCAGGTCTTCGACCAAGTTGATGTTCTGATGGATACAAACGATTCCTTTCGATTGGGCATCCAAGGGTGTGGAGAACTGTTGCGGCTCCCCATTGACAGTGATTTCACCATCATCGGGACTGACCAGGCCGGAAAGGATATTCAGCAACAACGACTTGCCCGCACCGTTGACTCCGACAAGTCCGTGGATCTTCCCGGGGAAGACCGAGAAGTCGTCCACCTCCAGTGAGAAGAACTCACCGAACCGTTTTTGTAGTCGTTTGACGCTCAACAGCGCTTTGCCATCCATACAGCCTTTCCTATGTCTCCGGAAATGCCGTGAACAAGGTGACACCGGAGGTATCGAAGAATTCCTTGAAGGTATTTGGAACCTGCGCGTTGGTAATCACCTTGTCCGCCATAGCTACAGGTCCGAGGTGACAAAGGCTCCGTTCACCAAATCGCGTATAGTCGGCAAGAAACACAATCTCCTCGGCTTTTCCACACAACTCCTGGTACAGTTCGACTTCCTCTTCGGTATCGCAGGTATATCCGAGATCGACCGTTACACCCGATACCGGAACAAACACCTTGCGAATCAACATCTTCTTGAGATTGTTCAGTGAATATCGCCCTTTGAGTTCCAGAACATTTCCCTCTGCCTGAAGTTCTCCCCCAGGGACGATGACCCGTATCTGGGAATTTCCGGCCAATTCGACGAGCGCATTGATATTATTGGTTACGACGGTAAGTGCCGAGCGCTCCTTGATACGTTTGGCGATCTCGAGGCAAATAAAACCTTGTCCCAGATATATAATGTCGTGATCCTCCACCATACCTGCGGCGATCTCAGCAATCTGGCGTTTCTCCTCCTTGAACGGATCTTCAATATCATTGAGTTGGACCTCGAAATTCTCCTCCACCAAAACCGCGCCGCCGTGTGTTTTCTTGAGAAAATTCTCGTTTTCCAATTTATCAAGATCCCTGCGGACGGTATTCATTGAAACCGATAGCAGGGAGCTCAAAGTCTGACAATCGATATGCCTATACTCCAGGAGGATTTCTTTTATTTTCTTTATTCTATTCTCTGCAAACATACATGGTGGAATTTCACATGAAACCCACATTCTCCTTCATAGTATCGAAATCCGACAGGAATACACCAATCTCGAAAAGCCTCTACAGATACATATCACCGGTAGCCACCACCACGCAAGGTGTCAAGAAATACAGCCAGGATGAGTACGAGACCGCGGATGAGCATCTGATAAAAAGCCTGTACGCTCAAAAGTGTCAATCCATTCTTAAGAACAGCCAGAATCAGCACACCCAGGAGCGTTCCGAGAATCTTGCCTTTTCCGCCACTGAGGCTTATACCACCGAGAATGACCGCGACTATTACATCCAGTTCGGCACCTTCTCCGGCAGTGGGCATTCCCGCGCTTACCTGGGCGGACATCATCAGCCCCGCCAGTGCCGCCATTATACCACTTATCATGAATGCTTGGAAACGTATCTTCTTGACATTGATGCCTGAAAGGAAACTGGCATCGGCATTGCCTCCAACGGCATAGATCTTGCGACCGAATGCCGTATACTTGAGCATGTAATAGAAGATCGCATACACGAAAATCATGAACCAGATGGCATTTGGGACACCAAGGAAATAGCCACGGCCGATATAATTCATCACTTCATTGTCGATCGCGATGTATCGTCCCGATGTCATGATGAAGGCAAGAGAGCGGAAAATGAGTGAAGTGCCCAGCGTAGTGATGATGGGATTGATTCTCATCCTGGTGATGATCAATCCATTTATCCCTCCCAGGACCACACCGCAAGCCAAAACGGCTAGAAGTGCCACAGGAATCGATGAACCGGCCTTTAGCAGCACGGCAGTGAGCAGACCTGCGAAAGCAGCGACAGAATATTGCGATATGTCCAATCCGCCAAGCAGCATCGCCACGGTGAGTCCGGTTGCCATGATCCCCAGGATAGAACTGGAGATTCCTACGTTCAGGAAATTGCGCACACTGAAAAACACTGGAGATAGTGTCGAGAATACCACACCGAGGATTACCAGGGCCAATACCAGCGTAACCTGGGTATTGACCACTGAAAACCGGAATTTCTTGACACTGTCCAACGACATTCTTCCTACCTGCATCGCTTTATCTTTCATTATTCCATCCTCGCTATAGCGTATTCGAGTAGAGTTTCTTGCGTGTACCCATCGGCGCGTTCGCAGATACCGCTCACCTCTCCATTACTGATGACGACAATCCTGTCCGAGAGCGCCATCACCTCAGGCAGCTCGGATGAGATGATGAGGACACAAATCCCCTGGTCGCACAATTGCTCGATGATCTTGTATATCTCCACCTTTGCACCGACATCTATACCGCGGGTCGGTTCGTTCATGATAATCACACGCGGGTTCAAGGTGAGGTATTTGGAGAGCACCACCTTCTGCTGGTTACCTCCACTGAGTTCCTTGACCTCCTTGTCGATGCTCGGTGTTCTGATATTCAGCTTGTCTACCCACAAGTTGACCAATTCAGATTCCTTGCGGCGGTTGAGGAACAGGCCTTTCTTGATCCGGTCAAGTGAGGCCAAGGTGATGTTTTCCTTGACGGTATGGCTGAGCACCAACCCCTCGGTTTTCCGTTCCGAAGGGATGTAGACGATTCCGTTGCGCAAGGCACTTTCCGGACTGGTGATCTGTACCGGCTTCCCTTCGATCAGGATTTCGCCCGAGGTTGCCTTGATGGCACCGAAAAGGGCTTTCACGATACTTGTCCGTCCGGAACCCATCAATCCGAAGAGACCGACTATCTCCCCTTTGTGCAAGTCGAAGGTAACATTGCGAGCTTTTTCGGCTGTCAGGTTCCTGACTTCCAGGTATATGTCCCCGGTCGGTCGGCTGGAGATCGGGTACAAATCCTTGATTTCGCGTCCTACCATGTGGTGGACAATTTCCTTCTTGTCAGTCGATGCGGTCTGGAGCACCGCAACACTCTTACCATCCCGCAATACCTGCACACGATCGGAGATTTCGAAGACTTCCTCCAACCGATGGGAAATATAGATGACCGATTTCCCTTCGGCCTTACACTCCCGTATCAGTTTGAACAGGTTTTCCGTCTCCGTATCGGTAAGGGCACTGGTCGGCTCATCGAAGATCAGGATGCTGATATCCTGCGAAAATATCCTGGCTATCTCCACCAACTGCTTTTCCCCTACCGAGAGTGCCCTTACTTCAGTGGTAGGCTCCTTGTGAATGCCCACTTTTTGCTGCAATACCTTGCTGCATCGGTTGAGTTCCTTGTAGTCGACGGTACGTATCAACCGTTTCCTTGGCAACCGACCCAAGAAGATATTCTCCGCAATGGTCAAATCGTTGAGGTAATTCAATTCCTGGTAAATCACACCCACCCCATAGTCGATGGCGGATTTGGGTGAATACTGCGTATAGGAATTCTCCTTGATGACAATCAATCCGGAGTCGGCTGTTTCCGCGCCGCCGAGGATTTTCATCAAGGTCGATTTCCCCGCACCATTCTCGCCGACCAAAGCCAAGACCTCGCCAGGTTTGAGCTCCAGGTCGACATGGTCCAGTGCCGTGACTCCCGGGTAGTTCTTTACGATATCGTGCATCTGCAATATGTGTTCCACTTCTGGTATCCTCTATCTGGTACGAACGCAAGGTTGTATCATCGTATCGTACTTTTTCTGTTACTTGGGATAATATTCGTCGATATTCTCGTGTGTTATGACTACGTTGTTGGTGAACCGTTCCTTCGGAGGATTCTTGCCCCCAAGGATATCGAGCGCATATGCGATGATGTTCTCACCATAGAGCTCCGGAAATGCTGCCACCGAACCGAGCCAACTGTTCGCCTTACCCTTGCGCAAGTTGTCCAATGCTGGTCCGCTGGCATCACAGGAAAGGATGATGGCTTCGTTGCTGCGTCCCGATTCCTCTACAGCCAACAAGACTCCGGAAGCGGGAAGATCGGTGAGCACCTGGAAGTAGACATGTTTTGCCTCCGGATGTGCGGTCAAGAAATCGGTGGCGAGCGACCGTCCGTTTATGGGATCCATGTGTGATCCGGCATCGATCCACACGACATTGTTCTTATTGAAATTTGGGAATGTTTCGATGATAACGTCGGATGCCCCGGAGTTGCGCTTGCGGACGGCCGGTCCGGCCGATTCCGAGTATATGTGTACCACGTAATCGATTTGTCCGTTCCATGTATCCTTGATATATTCGGCGGCGGCTGTCCCTGCCGTACGACCGACATGTTCGTTGTTCACACCATAGAAATATGCACCCTCATACACGCCATCGATAGCAATCAACGGGATATCCTTTTTAGCCAATTCCTTTGTCATGGTGTTTCCGACTTCTGACAAAACATTGAAGTCGAGAATGAGATCGGCTCCCTGCAGAACAAAGGTATCGACATTGCTCATCATCTTCTGACCATCGCGCTCACCGTAACCGACCAACAATTTGATATTGTTTTCCTCGGCTGCCTTGCGCAATCCTTCTTCGACCACTTGGAAGAACTCAAGATCGGTCCACATGTTGTTGAATCCGACCACATAATCATAATCGGATGCCTTGGAGTCCACCTGTCCCGCTGCGAACAGCGATCCGGCCGCGATACCGAGGACCAGTGTGACAATCAGTACAGTAATAAGTCTTTTCATAACGTCTCCTTTTTTTTCGATACAACCTTGCATTCCTACCGAATACGAACCATGCGTTCGTTTTTGGTATTTTTTTTCGTTTTATGGTAGTTTAATTCGATAACTATCATAGTGCAACAAAAATTTATAAAAATATTCTGCCCAGGTGATTTATTATTAATTTATTTTATAATATGGAAATATTATAGATTTCTTATGTCTTGTCTTCTGCTCAGGTTACAATTTCAATGAAATATAGCAATCAACTCAGATAATTTTTACTCATTTTATTTTGACTATTTGTAACTTTGTGGTATTATTTGAGAGAATTGTTCCAAAATCCATCATACAGGCTGGGAAGTTGATGCAAGAAAAAACTATTTTCATATCGGGAGCCGAGCGGGGACTTGGCGCTGCACTAACAGAATTGTTTATACAGAAAGGACATGTTGTGGTGGCAGGGTACTACCATGATAATCAATCGTTCTTTACCTCAGTCTCGAAATCATATCCTGGACAATTATGGACTCTCCCCTTGGATGTCTCGGACACCAGATCGGTTGGACACGCAGCGAATTTCTGCGAATCCGTTGTATCGGAGATCGATATCGTCATCAACAACGCCGGAATTTTGGGTAATGTAGACCAGAGCCTTCCGGGAGTCTTCGATTATCAGGATGTTATCGATGTATTCAATGTCGATGCAGTCGGGGCCTTGCGCGTGACGAACGAACTGTTTCCCCTGCTGACGGGCACCAACGGTTTCCTGATCGTTAACATCTCATCCGAAGCCGGTAGCATTTCCACATGCGACCGCTCGGCATGGTTCGGGTATGGCATGGCGAAGGCTGCATTGAACATGGCCACCATGATACTGCACCATCGCCTCAAGGAATTCACCGGTGATATAGTTGCGATCCATCCCGGGGGGATGCAAAGTCCTATGCGACGGCCACATGATCCACCGGGAGAGATCACGCCCCAGGAATCGGCAATCGGAATCTATACCATCATCGAAGACAGGTTCGCTACCGGTACGGTTCGGAAAGAGGCAGAAATGAAATTCATCGACTACACAGGGGAGGTCATACCTTGGTAAGACAATATGGACATACCAAACAGATCCTGATAGTTGGAGACACCAAAGAGGACGCTCCTTACCATCCGCTTGACGAAGCGATGAGGAGTGTCCTGGCACGTCTGTTCGCACCACTTGGTTTTGTCACCTTCACCACTGATGAACAGGCATTCGACTATCTCGACCCGACATCAACCGACATCTGTGTTTCATTTGTCGACCGCTGGAAGTCGGAGTTGTCGCAAGCAGGCTTGGAGAATATCAAGCACTTCATGCAAGAAGGGAATCTGTTCCTCGTATTGCATCATGGCTTGTCATACCAAACCACCGATGCCTTTGCCCGTATGGTGGGAGCCAGATTCATCTCGCACCCGGACATGCAGACCCTTTCGTTCACGTGGGATACCTCGCATCCATTGTGCAAGGAGCAGAAGGGTTTCTCCTTGTATGAGGAACCCTATCGGTTCGAGTTGTTCGATGACGACAAACAGATATTCCTCTGGTTCGAATCTGACGGCAACCGGCATCCCGCCGGATGGAGCAAGCGGTACGGGAAAGGCGATTTGGTCTATTTGATGCCAGGCCACGACACCCGCTCATTCGTCCATGCCGGCTATAGGAATGTGTTGCACAACACAATACGCACGTGGAGTGAATTCAGCGCACAACGGATCGATCAGCAAGGATTCCAGGAGAGTCAGGAGGTACTATGAACCAGTTTCCCAAGAATTTCGTATTTGGGGCCGCAACGGCAGCCTACCAGATAGAGGGTGCTTCCGACCTCTCCCTTAGAGGACCGTCGATATGGGACACATTCACCCACCGGGGAGGAACCATAAAGGACGGGACAACCGGGGATTCGGCTTGCGACCACTACCATCGGTATAGGGAGGATGTGCACCACATGGCAGGGATCGGGCTGGGGGGATACCGTTTCTCCTTGTCATGGCCCCGTATCCTACCCGATGGAACGGGATTCTCAAACCAAGCAGGTATCGATTTCTACGATCGACTGATCGATCTACTCCTTGAACAAGGGATTGTCCCGTATGTAACTCTATACCACTGGGATCTGCCGCAAGCGCTGCAGGACAAGGGGGGGTGGGCCAACCGGGATACTGCCCGATATTTCGCCGATTATGCCGCGAAGGCCTTCACTCTCTATGGAGATCGGATACGTCACTGGGTAACCTTCAACGAACCATGGGTCGCGACCACCTACGGATGTATCGAAGGAATCCATGCCCCCGGCATACAGGACCTGTCATACGCATTCCAAAGTGCCCACAACATGTTGCTCGGCCACGCGATGGCTGTCTCCGCATATAGGGACAGTCCGTCTCCTCAAGGCGAGATTGGTATCGTATTGAACCTGCATCCTTGCCATAGTGCCTCGGAATCGGAAAAGGACCAACTGGCCGCCACATATCACGATGGATTCCTCAACCGCTGGTTCCTCGATCCGGTGTTCAAGGGTGAGTATCCCGAGGATATGATGCGTTTATACGAGGAAAAGGGTTGTATGCCGGAAGTCCTTGAAGGCGATCTTTCCCTATTGAAAGACAACCCGGTGGATTTCTTGGGAATCAACTACTATTTCCGTTTCATAGTCCAGCATGACGATGCGGCGCCATTGGGATTCAGCGAAGTAAAACCGACCGGTGATCAAGTAACCATCTGCGGGTGGCGCCCATATCCCGAGGGGTTGCTTGAGATATTGGAACGGGTCCACCACTCCTATCGCGTTCCGAAAATACTTATTACCGAAAACGGCATTGCACACCAGGAGCAACCCCATGTGCACGGCCAGATTGAGGATGATTACAGGATCGATTACATTGCGGCGCACCTGGAGGTTTGCCTTCGGGCGATTGCCAAGGGTATTCTTGTGTCAGGATATTTCATCTGGTCATTGCTGGACAACTTCGAGTGGGCGGACGGCTATATCCCTAGGTACGGGTTGATCCACACCGACCACACCACGTTCATCCGTTCTTGGAAAAAAAGTGCCTACTGGTATCGGGATGTGATCGAACGACGGGGGCTGTCCTGACCATGCTGGGGTGGAGAAATCTATCCGATTGGTGCCAGGCACTTGTAAAATAGTGTGGATTCTCTTAGGACATAAACAGTTTGACTTGATGCAATTGGAATACAAAAAATGAGCCTGATACCCTCACCCCCCGGAGTGTCAAAATTCCAGAGGGTGAGTATGTTTTTGATTTTGATGAGTGGATAATTATGTTATCTTGGCCGACGTCCTTCCCGATCCAACAAAGTTGGGAACTTTACATGCGGTTCCATCTGGTACCAGTATGCGGTTGAAGCGACATCGTCGGCGCGTTCGAATAGCCGGGAACCATCATGCCCGATTTGTTGTATGGTTACGCGTAAGGTCTCGCGAAATCTGATGGCATCCATGATGTGCCAACGATACATTCCGTGCATGGGAGCTGCATCATAACCATAGATATCTGTTTTAGTTCCATCTATAGCAGAATAGAAAGGATAACCCATGAATGGAGTGCAATAGGTTGTCTCATTCTTCTGGACAAGTCCCTTTTCATTCCGCTCATAAAAACCCCATGCACCACCAACGTAATCTTCTACCCCCGTACCGCAGATAGTGGGAAAATCGGTATCACCGTCGAGATAGAATTTGATTTCCCCCTCGCCCCACCAGTATCGTTCCAAAGCCGTCCATGCGAGATAGGTGCCGACGTAGTGACCCCGACCTGCCACATCATCCAAGATTATGTGATCTTCACCCAATTTGGCATAGGCTGTTCTTCGCCATTGGGCATGAAAATACGCTACATCATCTCCCATCTGATCCCTCAACATATAATTGATTGTGTAGAAGAAAGCATGGATTTCACTAGGATGTTCGTTCACTACGGTGATACGTGCATTTTTTTTAAAAGGCATTGGAAAGAAGCTATTGAAACCACCATATGGCGCTACCACAATTGGCATGGAGTTGATTTGACATTTTGTGCCGAAACCATTACAGAAAAAATCACCGATGGGAACCTCTACAGAGGGATACTCTTCATCGTCCCAGTACATACGAAGAATAACATCGCGCAAAACGAATTCGCCGAACTTGGTCCTATCTTGTACAGTACACCAGATATGATTGATAACACCAGGACCTTCAATGTGCGCTAGTGTGGTCTCTTTACCTTGTGGAAGGTCAAGAAAAGCTCGACCTTTACGACCCAATCCAAGAACCCCACCAGCTTTCCCTCCCTCACCGACTGCTCCAGTGGGATTCTCTGGATTGATGGAACGTGAACGCGAATCGTCCAAAATCGCAATGGATTCCAAACCATGTAACCAAGTGTTGCTCATTAACCACTCCTTCTGCACAAACTTTGCAAGTATGCCATATTTATTGTTTCACTCCGCCTGCCATCAAATCCACAAGGTATTTCTGGAGGTAGATGAAGAGAATTACGATAGGTACCGTTACGATTGCAGACATTGCCATGATCTCGGACCACTGGATCTGGTGCTCTCCCCTGAAACTGGTCAAGCCGAGGGGTAGTGTCCATAATGAGGCTTTTTTCAGGAAGACAGAGGCGAACAGAAAGTCTCCCCATCCGGTGACAAAAGCGACAAGCGCGATAGCCGAAATTGACGTGACAGACAGAGGAATTATTATTCGAAAGAAAATTCCCCAAGGAGAACATCCGTCAATTTTAGCGGCTTCCTCCATTTCATACGGAATGTTGTTGAAGAAACCCACAAACAACCAGGCACTTGTAGGCAAGAAGACTGCCATATAGGTCATACCAAGGATATAAAGGTTATTGGCAAGTCCCATCCGTGAAATGGTGATGTAATACGGGATAAGAATGATGATCCAGGGTATAGTTTGTGTCAGGGCAATGAGAAACCAAAGTACCTTTTTTCCGGTGAACCGAAATCTGCTGATAGCATACCCCGTCATGGCGGCACTGAATATTGCAAAAAAAGTGGCAAGCCCACAGGTAAGGAGGCTGTTCAAGCTCCAACGGGCAAACCCTTGTCCCCCGAACCTATAATTAAACAATGCGTTCTTGTACGCAGCCAGGGTGGGCTTTTTGGGGAACAAACCGATTTCCAAAGAGAAGATGTCGTGCGAAGCTCTGAAGGAGTATGAAAGCATTATTACGAATGGGATAGCAATGAGAATACTCACTAATAGGACTGTTGTGTACAACAATGTTCTGTTTGCATAATATTTCACTCTCATACAAAATCACCCTTCTTATGCATACTTCTGAAGTAAACAATTGCAAAAACGAGACAGAATAGGAGCAACAGGATTCCTTCGGCGTTTGCCGCCCCGATTTTGTAGAATCTGAACGCGTTCAAGTATATGTCGATTCCAATTATATTGGTTCCGTTGTTCGGTCCACCTTGTGTTATCAGGTAAATTAACTCGAATTCCTTCACAGTCCACAGTATTTGCAGAATCATGAGAGTATTCCAAATCGGCTTGATTAGTGGCCAAGTGATCTTTCTGAATTGTGCCAATGTTCCCGCTCCATCGATAGAAGCTGCATCGTAGTAGTCTTGAGGAACGCTCTGCAATGCCGCTAGGAGCATAAGCGAGACAAAGGGGAAGTTTTTCCATATGCCTATGCCTACCAATGTCCCGAGTGCCAAGGGTCCGTTGGAAAAAAATTGGATCGGACCATCTACAAAAGGAAGCGAGCTCAACAATGCGTTGAAGAGTCCATAACTGGGATCCAATGCAATACGAAAGACATTGGTGACCACCACCATTGGCATTGCCCAGGGAATGAGCATCAGACCCCGCACAATCCCTCTTCCTATGAATTTTCTGTTGAGTAGGAGAGCAACTCCGAGTCCCACGATCATCTTACCCCCTACACTACCGGCGGTGTAGACTAATGTATTTGTGATCATCTTCGGAAAATGGGTGATTGAAAACACTTCCCTAAAATTGTTCATGCCAACGAACGGATGGTCGGGCGAAGAGGAGGTGAGTATCCACTCCTGAAATGCCATGGTAATGGCCTTCGTAATGGGAAACAGAATGAATATTCCAATAATCATCAATGAGGGAACAATAAATTGGAGTATTACAATCCGTTCCCGGTTCCTTCTTGAAATTTCTACCATGGCAATCACTCCTGCTTCTCCCAAATCACACTGTAGAACTTCGGATTTCCCGCAATTACAATCAGGAAATCCGATTGAAAAACTTTTCATTGACTCATCTATTTCAATACTTTTTCCATCTCCACTTGTGCCTGCTGTAGTGCCTGTTCAACACTAGTTGTACCCAATAAGGCGGATTTTATCGATTCCTGCACAATCCTATCGAACTGATTCCATTGTATGATATCGGGAACGATACGTTGTTCAAAATCTTGGGCTTTCTGTACGAACTCAGCTTGCTTCGGCTTTATCTTTGCAAATTCATCATACACGAGTTTATTTGTTGGGGAAGCTCTTCTCATCGCAAGTTTCTGGGCTTCCTTGGTGTGCATAAAGGCGATGAAATCGAATGCTTCCTTTGGGTGTTCGGAGTTGCTGGAGATAGCTAACGGATTTCCCCAGGAAACATAAACCGGAGCTCGCTCTTGGTCATCGAGGTCGTATGTTGGGAATGGAACCATACCAATATCGTTCATATAATCGGATTCGCTCATCATGGCTTCAAAATTTCCCAGCGTCCATGTCGCAATTTGTACAGTGGCTAGTGCTCCGTTGGCGAACATAGAATGCAATTCACTAACAGTCTTCTGTCCTGACGGTGCTGTCTCTTGAAGCATCTTTTTAAGGAACGAGATTGCCGCGATGTTTTCCTTACTATCGAAGATCAGGTTGTCAGCGGTGAAAGGTGGTGTTTCTTTGGGGAAAATACCTCCTCCTGCGGTCCAAAGCCAATGCATATGCCACCATCTACTGATGGTTTCCGCGAATGCAGGATGTCCGAAACCATAGATATCAATTTTACCATCGCCGTTGATGTCTTGGGTGAGTTTCCTTGCCGCTCTATAATAGCCGCTCCAAGTGAGAAGTTCTTCAGGATCGACTCCAGCAGCTTCCAATATGGATTTTCTATAGGCTGTCATGGGTGCACTGAACATGATATACGGTAATGCAACAACATTGCCATCCACTTTGACTGAATCGATGAGCAGGATATCTTCTTCCAGACGAGTTCCATCGGAAAGCACATACCCTTCGATGTAGTCATCTAGCGGGATAAAGGCTCCTTCTGGTCGTTGAGAGTAGTACCCCA
>PGXU01000107.1 GCA_002839335.1 Spirochaetae bacterium HGW-Spirochaetae-4 | reverse complement strand
TACATGGTCGTATCCAAGGAATTCCGAGAGTCTCCATGCATAGATTGCCCCAACAGCACCGATACCTATGACCGAGACTGTTCTGATCATGTCCGTGCCTCGGAGGCCATCTCGCCAGGTTCGCACAGTGCGACCACCAATCTGGTCAGATTCTCCAGCTCCTGTACCACGATCGACTCGGTCAGCGTATGGGCTCCGCTATAACCGATTCCAAGTGTGATGACAGGTATCCCTTGGTTGCGCATGATGTTCGCATCGCTACCGCCTCCGGTCGGAACAGCTGCGAAGGGAAGGCCGAGTCGTTTGCACACCTTTTCGAAATAGTTCAATTCGGGAGCGTCTTTACCGATACTGTAACCCGGATACAATTCGACTGGCATAAATTCGTACGATCCCCCGAGGGCTCCTACAGCCTTGATGCAACAGAACTCCAGGTGGGCCAGATGCCGGTTCACCCGCTCGCTTGTACTTGAGCGCACCTCCAAGGTCACCTCACAGCGGTCGCAGACGATATTTGTGACTTCTCCACCATGGATAGTGCCGATATTTGCCGTGGTCTCCGCATCGATCCGAAGTAACTTCATGCCATCGATAGCCTTTGCGGCCAAGGAGATGGCACTGATACCAGCTTCCGGGGCAAATCCGGCATGCGATGCCCTCCCATGGAAAATAATCGTGGCGTCGCTCTTGCTTGGTGCGCTTATGATTGCGGTTCCTACTTTTCCACTGGCATCAAGGGTGTATCCACGTCCTATCCGCCCTAGGGACTGCATATCGAAGGCTTTCGCTCCCTCGAGGCCGATTTCCTCCGAGACAGTAAGCAAGACGAGTAACGGTCCATGTGACAACTGTTGGTCATTGATAACTTCAAGTGCAGTGAATATTGCGGCGATACCGGCCTTGTCGTCGGCTCCAAGTGCGGTGGTTCCATCACTTTTGAGAATGCCATCGACAATGGATGGTCTGACCTGGACGGCACTTGGGACCGTATCCATATGGCAATTGAGCAAGACAGGAGATGCCTGTTCCATTCCCTTCGAAGCTTCGAGGCGACCAAGAATGTTTCCCTTGCCATCGACGTCGACAGTTAATCCCAACGCCAATAGCCGGTCTACGCAAAGGATGCGGACCTTTTCCTCATGGCCCGATGGGGAATCGATCGCGAGTAGCTCGAGCATCGTCGCAACGGTCTTGTCTGCTAATGAACTGGGCATAAAATCCTCCTGCATGGTAAGGATTCGAGCATATCATACCCGCCCCAGCTGTTCCAAGTATCCAAGACGATACTATTGTGTGCCGATCGGGTGGAAAAATTTCCAATACCTCTTGGCAGAGTATCCGTGTCCCGGTACACTTGCCCCTAAAAATCAGGAAAGGAGAACCGCATTCATGCACACCAAAGACAGCATCTATATGCCTGCCGACAAGCCTCCCATATCAAAATGGATTCCCTTGAGTATCCAACATGTATTCGCCATGTTTGGAGCCACCGTACTTGTTCCCATCCTCACAGGATTGAGCATCACCTCCGCTCTGTTCACCGCAGGAACCGGTACCCTGTTGTACATCCTGATCACTGGAGCCAAGGTCCCGGCTTTCTTGGGTTCCTCCTTTGCGTTCATTCCCGCTCTCATCGGCATCTCCTCGGTCTACGGTATTCCGTACGCGATGGGTGGAGCGGTGGCAGCCGGAATATTCTATTGCATCGTCTCGGCAATTATCCGTGCGGTAGGCCTCTCTTGGATCAAGAAAGCTCTTCCACCCGTGGTGATCGGGTCGGTCATCATCGTAATCGGATTGAATCTCGCCCCGACTGCAATGGGGATGGCCATGAACGATGGTAGCGGCAACTACAGCCTGGTGTACCTCTCGATTGCCGTGGTGACGTTGGGTTGCACAGTCATAGCCAACATTTTCCTATCGGGATTCTTCAGCACCATTCCCATTCTGATCGGTTTGATCAGCGGGTACCTGTTCACCCTGATCATGGGAGCGTTTTTTCCTGCATATGCCTTGATCGACTTCTCGGGAGTAGGTTCGGCGCTCTGGTTCGGACTGCCGGTATTCCAATTGCCCAAATTCAATCTGGTGGCGATCCTGACGTTTGTGATCGTCTCGTTGGCAACCATGGCCGAACACCTAGGCGACACCATCACATTGGGAAATGTCGTCGGGAAGGATTTCACAACGGATCCCGGGTTGCACAGGACCTTGGCAGGGGACGGAATCGCCACCGCATGGGCCGCCTTCTGGGGAGGACCTCCCAACACCACCTACGGCGAGAATATCGGAGTCATGGCCATTACCCGTGTCTACAGCGTTTGGGTTATCGGTGGAGCTGCGTTGGTCGCCACCACGCTCTCTTTCCTGCCGAAATTCGGTGCGCTCATCCAAACGATTCCCACACCCGTGATCGGAGGAATCTCCATGTTGCTATTCGGTATCATAGCATCGAGTGGGCTGAGGAACCTTGTCGAAAGCGGGGTGAATTACCAGGACAAGCGGAATCTCACCATCTCATCGGTCATTCTGGTCATTGGAATCGGTGGCGGCATGCTGGCGTTCCCCCTTGGCCAAGGGATGCAGTTCCAGATGGGTGGTGTCGCACTTGCCACATTGGTCGGAATTGTCTTGAATCTGGTAATCCCAAAGACGATCCCCTAGTGGTGCGTCACGGGATGGAGAAGGGCAGTTCCTGTTGTGGGGTCTGCTCTTTTTCATGCATACATGCTACCATGGCGTATGTTTGACTACACCTATATCGATTCCGACAGCAAATTGGATTCCCAATTGGAATTCTGGCATTCGCATGATATCATCTCGATCGCAATGGATTTCGAGGGAGAATTCAATCTCCATATCTATGGAGAACATCTCTGTCTTGTCCAAGTATTCGATGGAGCCGCATACTTTCTCATAGACCCCCTCAATATCTCCGAACAGGCTTTACGCCGATTCTTGGAAGACCCTGCGATTGAAAAAGTCATGTTCGATTGTGCAAGCGACGCGTCGCTGGTCCGCAAGCAATACGGAATCATACTCAAGAATGTCCACGATGTGCGTCTTTCGGCCAAGCTTGTCGGGTATGAAGGCAATCTGACCGGTTTGGTCGAACGTTGCCTGCAGATTCCCGCCGCGACCGGAAAGAAGGGAAACCAGACCGCAAATTGGTTAACCCGGCCGATCAAGCCAAATCTGATCGAGTATGCCTTGTCCGATGTCGAGCATCTCTTTACGATCCGCGAAGTGCTTGCCAAAGAAATCTTGGCAGCCGGCTTGCAAACAAAGGATGTGGAACTCCAGGCAAGCGCAGCCGTGCAAAAGGGCCCCGACCGACCCGGCTATGAGAAGCTCAATGGATTCCGTTACCTTTCCAACGAACAGAAGGTGTATCTCAAGTGGTTCTTCGATGCCCGGGATATGCTTGCCCGGAAATTGAACCAACCCGCCTACCGGATCCTGGACAAGCGTGTATTGGTTGATATGGCAAAAAAGGTACCTGCAGGGCAAGCCGAGTTCAGGAGTGTTGTCCGGCACAGGGACAAACGGGTGGAGGACGACTTGGTCGCACTACTCATGGTCGCCCTTGAGGGAGCGACCAAGGAATTGCAACGATAGAAACGTGGGGTGACCGATGTTCCCCCTTACTTCCGATATGCGGTGTGCTCCAGAGGAAGTCTTGTCCTGAACTCGCCGTCAAACCGCCAGTAGGCATTCTGCACAGCCGGTGCTGTGGCTATGGTGCTCAACTCTCCGATCCCCTTCGCGCCATATGCCTCGGATGCCACGTGTTCGGTCGCCACTGTGATGGTCTCGATTTCCGGTGCATCGGTAGAGCGGAACAATCCAAGCGTTCCATATTTTGCCTTCGGAAAGCCGCCTTCGATCGGGTAATCCTCTGTGAGGGCATATCCCAAGCCCATGACGACGCCACCTTCAACCTGTCCCTCGACAGCTGTCGGATTGACCACGGTGCCGACATCCACGGCAGCAATCACCTTGGATACTTTTCCCTTCTCGTCGAGTTGGACCACTTGTGTCGAATAGCTGTAGGCGATATGGCTCTTCGGATTCGGCTTCTCCGAGCCCATGGGGTCGGTGAGAGCGGTGAATTCGTCGTAGTATTCGGTTCCCTCTAGCTTCTCCAACGAACCCAATGTCTTTAGAGCCGATTTCAGCTGAATCGCAACACGGCGGATAGCCTCTCCGGTTATGACCGTTTGCCTGGATGCGGTGCTCGTTCCGGCATCGGGTGTCCGCCTCGTGTCGGCCGGTTCGCAGAAAGTCTGCTGTGGATCCAGTCCAACCGTTTCGCAGACTATCTGGGTAGCGACCGTAGCCAGGCCTTGGCCCATACATGCCGCGGAGGTCCTGATATGGACAATTCCCTTCTCCACGGATAGCGCGCATCGGCCGGTGTCGGGCACGCCGACTCCGAACCCACTATTCTTGAACGCACAGGCTATTCCGGTCCGTCCGTTCGCTTCGAAAGCATCTTTCACCGCCAGCAGGCATTTGTCCAAGGCGGTGTTCGGATCGGCGATTTGACCGTTGGGCAGCACTTGACCGGGACGGATCGCATTGCGGTACCGGATTTCCCATGGCGATATCCCGGCCTTCTCGGCCAACAGGTTGAGGTTGTTCTCGATGGCGAAGCAGCTTTGTGTGACTCCGAACCCCCGGAAGGCACCCCCGGGAACATTGTTCGTATACACCGCCTTTCCCACAATGTCGATATCCTGATAGTTGTACGGACCGGCGGCATGGGTACAGGCACGCTGCAACACGGGACCACCAAGCGAGGCATACGCTCCGGTATCGGCGATCAGGGTCGCTTTCATGGCGGTCAACGTTCCCGTCGCATCGCAGGCGGTGGTGAATTCCATCTCCATGGCATGTCGTTTGGGGTGGATGTCGATGCTTTCCTGCCGGGAGAACCGCACCTTGACCGGGCATTTCGTATACCAGGCCATGAGGGCGGCATGGTGTTGCACACTCATGTCCTCCTTGCCACCGAAACCCCCTCCCACCAGCTTGGCTTGGCAGTGGATCTTTTCCTTGGGCAATGCCAACATATGGGCGATTTCCCGTTGTTCGTCGAATACGGATTGGCTTGCGGTGTAGACGAGCAACCCGTCATCTTCGGGTAGTGCGACGGCGCATTCGGGCTCCATGAAGGCATGTTCGGTGAACGGGGTGCTGTATTTCATGGTGACGACGTGGGCGGAATTGGCGATAGCAGTATCGGCATCACCCCGTTTGAGCCGTTCGGTGGTCAGCACGTTCCCGCCCGAGTGGATGGGCGGAGCGCCCTCGGCAAGTGCTTGGGCTGTCGAGGTCACCGGCTCCAATACCGTGTATTCGACCTTGATGAGGGAGAGTACCTCGTCGAGGGTTTCCAGGTGTCTGGTCGCCACCAGCGCCAAGGCATCACCTATATATCTTGTGGTTCCTCCCTCGGCGATCAACACGTCCCAATCGTTGACTATATGTCCGATCTTGTTGTGGGGAACATCTGAGGCTAGGAGAATCCTGACCACATCGGGGTGTCCGAGCGCTTCGGAGATATCGATCTTCTCCACGATAGCCCGGGGATACGCGCTGCGCAGTGCCTTTGCATGCACCATACCCTCAAGGTCGATATCGTCGACATAGATACCCGTGCCCATGGCTTTGGCGACGGCATCGACCCGTTGGAATCTCTGGGTGAGGTGGGCATCGTTGTTCACGGCGGGAATCGACAGGTTTTCACGGAAGAATCCGGCTGCCATGAGTATGGCCGCCTCGATTTTAGCATATCCGGTACAGCGGCAGATATTTCCACGGATGGCTTTCTTCACATCATTCCGGCTGGGGTTGTTGTTGGTGTCCAGCAGTGCTTTGGCCGACATGATCATGCCCGGAGTACAATACCCGCATTGTACGGCACCCGCCTCGGCGAAACAGTAGCCATATACGGCTTGTTCCCGTTCGCTCAGGCCTTCGATGGTAACGACAGACTTGCCTTCCATCTTGGCAGTGGAGGGGAGGCACGATTTGATCGCCTTTCCATCGATGATGACAGTGCAGGTCCCGCACGCACCTTCACTACAGCCGTCTTTCGTTCCTTTCAGTCCAAGATCTTCCCGAAGGAATTGCAGCAGTTTCTTATCGATTCCAGTCTGGATGCGTTTACCATTCACCACGAATGTATACACGAAGGGCCCCCTCATCAGCATAGTCGTCCATATCACAATGAAGAGGAAAACACCTTCCTCCGCCGGAATGCATCCGTGCATTCCGTTCGATCCTGTGATAGTCATGTGTTAATGATTAGCCGCTTAGTACCTGCATCCCTGCGTGTTACAGAGTCTTGCCTTCGGTTATCTGCTCGCGCAGTTTCGATGCAACTGACTGTGATACTATCATCCCTTACGATTCTATAGTACCGGTGGCATTTGTCAATGGTAATTGTGAAAAAGTGTTGCATAAGCGTGCATGAAATTGTAAGGGGTTGCATTTACAGTCCCGAGGCGTGAAGATGGAGCCAAAGGGAGCAAGATCATGCAACTTGTATTGGAACAAAAGGATATATATCGTAGATACCTTTCTGTCCATAATCTTTGTCGCAATGACCCGTCCGCCACCATCCGTTCCCTGGTCGATACCATCGGAATGCGGACTCCGGCCGCGGGCGCATTGGAAGTCTCCTTGGCTGCCCGAATGGCCTGCATCGATCCCCAACAGGTGCTGGCTTTGTGCGATACGCACAGCTTGATGCGTACCATCGGCATCCGTGGGTCGATCCTTGCCATCGCTGTCGACAGCTGGGGTGTATGCAATGCTTCGTTGGTGCCTGTCGGGGAAGAGGAAGCCAGGTACTCGCTTAGGGGTGCGGGGTCACTTCTTCTGCCACTGGCAATGAATACCGGCACCTTGCTGCATCTGGCCACGGAGCTCTCCTTGGACTCGCTCGAGGGCAAATCACTGACCAAACGGGAACTGGGGAAGGTCTTGGCCGATGGAGCGCTCGAACGGCTTCCGCCATCCAAAAGGGAGGTGTGGTCCTGGCCCTCTCCGATGTTCGATGGCCAGACTTTGGGTGAGTCGCTCATGCGGTTCCTGCTCCCGCTTGTTTGCCTTGCGGTCCCGATAGAGCTGAGGCAATCTCCAACCGATACTGGATTCCGCTATACATTGGCTCCATTCGTCGATATGGCAACTGTTGGATCTCCAGGTGCCCTTGCCAGTCGGTACATCCATGCCTATGGGCCGACGGATGTGGATGAGTTTGCCGTATGGGCGGGAATATCCCCCATGCACGCGAAGCGGTTGTGGGATT
>PGXU01000106.1 GCA_002839335.1 Spirochaetae bacterium HGW-Spirochaetae-4 | reverse complement strand
GATTGTTTGACAGCTCCTGACCCGACAATTCTTTTCAGTTTATAGATTAGGGCAGGCGTTGCATATTCATGTTTGTACTACATTTTGTACAACGCCAGTCCAATGGTGATAATTTCTCCATTTCAGGAATCTGCATCGATACGGGGTACAAGGTTAAAATAGGGTAGTTCCGAACTTTATGCCGAGGAAATGATCAGATAGTGCATCCGTGTATGAAGGAAGCCGGCAGTCCATACCGGCTTCCAGAAGTATCGATGGCAAAAGTCTCTGTGGCTCCTAATGGTTTACCGCGAGGAGCTCGGGATATTTCTCCTGCAGATCAATCAGTTTCGGGATATCCCAGTAGGTGATATAGGAGTGGTTGAGGTTCCGTCGCAGGAAATCCTGGTGATAATTCTCTGCCGGATAGAATGCCTCAAGAGAGGAAAGCTCGGTGACGATGCTTTCAGGATAGAGCTTAGTCTTCTCGAGCCGACCAATATATTCCATTGCCGCTGTTCTCTGGGTCTCGTCAGCATAGAAGATAGCCGAACGGTACTGCCTTCCATGGTCCGGTCCCTGGTAATTCAACTGGGTCGGGTCATGGGCAACGGTGAAGAACACCTCCAGGAGGGTATCGTAACCGATCTGCTTGGGGTCATAGATGATCCTCACCGATTCGGCATGTCCAGTCATCCCTGAAGAAACAGCATGGTAGGTGGCGTCCTGTGCATCTCCGCCGGCATAGCCGGATTCGACCGAAAGGACTCCCTGAAGCTGTTCGAATACTGCTTCGACGCCCCAAAAACAGCCACCGGCGAATACCGCGAGTCTGGTATCGGCCTCTGCATACAGTGAGTGCCAGTCAGGAAGTTCCTCCCGAAGGTGGAGTTCTCCATCCGCTGTGACGTACTCCTTGAAGAGGGAGAGGTAGGCTCCGTAGCCTTCTTGTTTCAACTCATCGACCGGGATGAATCGGAGGGAAGCCGAGTTGATGCAGTAACGCAGTCCGGTCGGTTCCGGCCCGTCGGGAAACACATGCCCCAGGTGTGAATCGCCGTAGTAGCTGCGCACTTCCGTACGCACCATGCCATAGGAGGAGTCGGTGACCTCGACGATGTTCCCGGAAGCAATGGGCTGGGTGAAACTCGGCCAGCCGGTTTTCGAGTCGTACTTGTCAGTGGAACTGAACAGGGGCTCTCCCGATACGATATCGACGTAGAGACCCTCCTCATGGTTGTCCCAGAGCTCATTGTCGTACGCCGGTTCGGTTCCCTCGTGCTGAGTCACGTTGTACTGCATTTCGCTCAGCCGTGTTCTCAGGGTCTCGTCGTCCGGCTTCTCCCATTCTTCCTCGATATACCCTGGAGGAAGAAGGGCCTGGGAATTCCTGGTCGGCTGGACGACCATCTTCTCGCTCTCCTTCGAACCTCCTGCGAAGAGGATCAGGGGGAGAAGCAACAGCGATGATACCATCACTATGATCAATCTGTGTCTTGTGTTCATGATATCCTCCTTAGGAATCATTTCCGCAGGCAGCGACCTTGCTGCCCGGTGTTTGGCCATCACCCGAAGGTGAAGGTATAGAGTCGTACATACCCTTCTATGCTCAGGATAAGGGTGTGCTCTCCTGGTTCCCCGAAGGAAGCCAGATGATAGAGACGACTCTCCCTTGGGTTCAGTACGCCCCCCTGCACATCGACGGTATCACCTGCGAGCTTTCCGTCTATTTCGACCGTGAAGGAACTTCCACTGCCTCTCGGTTCCACGACGAGGAAGATATCCTTCCCTTCGAATCCGAGTTCCAGTTTTCCGCTTCCATCGATCTCTATGAAATCATTTCTGATGATCCATTCCCCTTCGAGTGACCACTGGCCCGGCTTCTCTTCTGAAGCGAGGCTGAACCGAGTCAGTTTGTCGGGTACCGGTGCATCCGAGAGAAATCCTTTCGCCCGTTCGTACCCGAGATATACCTCGGGGGTACGTCTGCCGGTTTCGGTGGGAGCCGGTATGTTTCCAGGAGCCTCTTTCAGGTTGGATCCCGCTTCCCCGAGAAGTGCCCTGATCACCTCTTCGGCCTCCTCATAGGAACCCTCGCCAAACTGGAAATACCGTATCCTGCCTGTACTGTCGATGAAGAAATGGGCAGGCCAGTACCGGTTGTGATAGGCATTCCATTGTGCGAAATTATTGTCCAGGACCACAGGCCAGGTCACATCAAGGTCGCGCACGGCCCTCTTCACATTTCCCTCATTCCGTTCGAAGGGGAATTCGGGAGTATGTACCCCGATGATTACCAGTCCTTCCGCTGCGTACTTCTCGTACCAGGTGCGCAGGTAAGGGATGGTTCTCACACAGTTCACACAGCTGTAGGTCCAGAAGTCGATAAGAACCACCTTTCCCTTCAGATCTTCCAAGGAAAGGGGGTGGTCAGTGTTGATCCAGGGACCTTCCGCAATGATAGGCGGAGCTTTCCCGTAGTCTCCGGGCACACCATTTCTGGGAGCGTTCTCCCAGGTGAAGAGCTCGCTGCCACTGGTTTCGGTTCTGCGTGAATCGATTGCCTCCCGTACCGAATCGCTGTTCTCGAACAAGGTAAGCCCTGTACCGTAATTGGGGAATAACTCAAGCACAAATGACTGGAAACGTCTGTCCGCCCCCACACCGATCATGAGGCCGGCTATGATCATGATCACGCCGAAGATCCGCTGGATGCCGGCTCCCTTGGCAGAGAGGCGGGGAAACCTGACAAGCAGTTTCCTGCCCCCCACCATGACGGCGAACATAGGGATCGCCGTACCGAGTGAGTAGGCTGCGATAATGAGTACCGCGCCACCGTCCACCTGCTGACTTACTGCCAGGGTGATGACGGAGGCCATGATCGGTCCCACGCAGGGCGTCCAGACCAGGCCCAGACTCACGCCCGTCAGGAATCCTCCGCTGAAACCGTTTTTCTGTGACGATCCCCTGGATCCCACCAGTCGTGACATCAGCCGGTCGAAGACGAGGTGGAGTCGAGGGACAATCATCGTCAGCCCGAAGGTGACGATGATGACCACGGCCACGATCCTCAAGGTATTGACCGGAATATCCAATGTCTGCACGAGTGCCGAGAGTACCAGGGTAAAGAAACTGAAGCTGGCGATGAATCCGGTGACGACACCGAAAGGCTTGCTTTTCCCGCCGATGCTTCCGGTCAGTACTATGGGGAGGACAGGAAGAATACACGGAGAGAGGATTGTGACGATTCCGGATAGGAAGGCGAAAAAAACAAGCAGTGTCATAATTACATGTCCTTCTTTACGATATTGGCGAGAAGTTCATCGGTTCCACCTCCGTTCCAGGTGGCCAGAGCTTCTCCATCCGTATCGATCTGAACGAATGTATGCTGGTAGGTGACGCCGTATTTCTTCTGCAGTTCATCGGAATTGTCGTAATCGACCAGAATCAGGTTCACTCCCATCAATGAATCGCTGTGGGCAATGAAATCTTCCCGTGCTTCCCGGCAGGTAGGACACCAGCTTGCGTTGAAGAACAGCACGGTCGGCATCTCTTCTGCCAGCATCATCACCTGCTGTGAATCCTTGTAGGGGATAAACGGCCCCTCTTCGCTTTCCATCACCGATGTGTCAATCATCATCATGGTGTTTTCGAACACCATCGTATTCTCCGGTTCCTTGGGCTCTTCGCTTTTACCGCCGGCGGAAAGGGTGAACAGTGGGATGAGGATAAGTACTGAAATCAATGGTAACACTTTCATAGGGTTGCCTCCTGATCAGAAGGTACTTCCCGAATATCACGAAAGTGTCACAGAAGAAAAAAGAATGATTAAACAATCAGGGGAAGGGTAATGGTGATGACAGCACCGCCGTCCTTCGAATTGTCCGCTTCTATGGTGCCCCCGTGGAGTTCCACCACCTCCCTGGCGATCGCCAGCCCGAGTCCCGAGCCCTTGGGTGTCCTTGTGCGGCTTTTATCTGCCCGGTAGAACCGTTCGAACACATGGGGAAGGTCGATTTCGGGAATTCCTTTCCCTGTATCGCAGACACACAGGAGGAGTCGGTCGTTCTGCTGATTCAGGGTGATCGTCACTGTTCCATCGTGTGGGGTATGTTCGAAGGCATTCCCGATGATGTTGGTCAGAGCCCGTTCTATCAGGCCTATGTCGCCGTTGTAGAGGGAGAGACTGGGATCGGGTTTCCAGTTCACGCTGATATGCTTGCTATCCGATTGGGACCGCATTTTCAGCACGACATCCTGAACAAGTTCGGCAGGTGAGAAGGGGAGGCGCTGGGGAGCTATCTGGCGGGCTTCCAGCTTGGCGAGATCGAGGAGTTCTTCCACAAGTGTCTGGAACCCCGCAACGTTGCGGAGGGTGATCTCTATGAACTCCCTCTTATCCTTTTCCGAAAGATCATTCTCCTTGAGGAGGAGTGTCTCCAGATACCCCCGTATGGAAGTCAGGGGACTTCTCAGGTCGTGGGAAATGTTTGCGATGAGTTCGCTTCTCGATCTGTCGGCATCCTGTAGTTTGGCGATGCCGTCCTGGATCGACTCGGCCATGGCGTTGAATGCCGTCCCCAATTGGGCAACTTCATCATTCCCTCTGATCGTGACCCGGTGGTCGTACCGACCTTCCTTGAAGGCAAGAACACCCAGGCTGAGTCTTCTCAGCCTGTTGGTGAGGAGGAAAAAGAGGAACAGCCCCACCACCAGTGTGACAAGAGTGGCTATGAGGAACGTGAACAGGCCGCTGCGTATATAGTAGTCCGACTGGGCGAGGGCGAGGGAGTGGTCATAACTCTGTCCTCTTAGGATGACGTAGACCCAGATCTCTTCGCCGTTCATGTTCACGGGAGCGGCTGAGAAGGGTTTCCGGCTGTTGGGAGTTCTCGGATCATCCCCGAGAACCGATTCGAGTCCGTTGCTGGAGTGGAACTTCTTCAAAGGTTCGATTTGTATCTTCTCCCTGAGGACAGGATCGGTACCGCCGGCAAAATAGCTGAGGATGGTCCCCCCGCTGTCTACGAGGTATATCTCGACCATCGGGTTGAGGACCATCATGTAGTGGATGGCTTCCTGGATATTCTCCTGGGAGAGGTCTTCTCCCACGATCGACTGGAGTTCACTTGCGATACTCGAGGCATAATCCTTGTTGAGCAGTTGTTCCACCTCGTCGAACAGGTTCTGGGAGGCATTGAATGCGATCACGAGGCTCGCTCCACCCAGAATGACGACGAGGAACAGGAAGAGGAGCGATATTCTGGCATAGAATGATCTGAAAATCATGAAGTGGCCTCCAGGGTGTCGACGAAACGGTACCCGATGCCCCATACGGTGATAAGGTGTTTCGGGTGGGAGGGGTCTTCCTCGATCTTGTTTCGCAGTCGATTGATGTGGGTGTTGACGGTATGTTCATATCCTTCGAAGCTGTATCCCCAGATACTGTTCAGAAGTTCCGACCGGCTGTAGGCCCGTCCGGGATTCCGTGCGAACAGACTCAGGAGTTCGAACTCCTTTACGGTTAGGTCGAGGATCTCACCTTTCATCTGGACCTGATGCCTGGAGAAGTCGATGAGGATATCTCCGACTCTCAGGGTGTCGGGGGTTCCTTCCACACCCTTCCGGGCCGCTGTCCGTCTCAACAGCGCATTTGTCCTGGCAACCAGTTCTCTGATGCTGAACGGCTTGGTCATGTAATCGTCGGCACCCAGTTCCAGCGAAAGGACCAGGTCAATTTCTTCGGTCTTCGCCGTGAGCATGAGAATGGGAGTGTTTCCATCCACCTCCCTGAGCTTGCGGCACAGGCTGATGCCATCCAGTCCGGGTAGCATGATGTCCAGAATGATGAGGTCGTACGAACCGGTAAGGGCGCGCTTCAGTCCCTCGACTCCATCGTGCACCTGCTCCGTGGCCAATCCGTTGCTTTCCAGATTCATCGCGACAACGCTGGCGATTTCCCTGTCGTCTTCGATTATGAGAACGCGATTGGTTTCGGTATACTCGCTCATCTTTATTTCCTTGTCAGCAAATATACTAATTCCTTCGAAGGGGGGCAAATCATTTCCGCATGATGGTATCGAGGCTTTTTGGTGGACGCTCACATCCGGACCCCTACCATGGATTTCTATGATGGACCTTGTTCACCTCTCTCCCAATTGATATTATTGGTCCACTATGTGTCTACAACTTCTGATTCTCTATTTCAGTGGAACCGGCAATACGAGATTCATTGCCGAAAGGTTGAGCGACGCGCTTACAGACAGAAACCATGTCGTCGAGCTGCAATCCATAGAACGCTATCGCCCTTCAGATTTTGAAAAATTCGATATGATGCTTTTGGGATATCCTGTATATGCATGTGATATGCCAAAATTCCTGACAGAGTACCTACAAAAATTGCCCCTGACCAAACCTATGAAAATCATCACATTTTCAACGCTCGGCTTCTATGGAGGAAATGCAGCGAGAAAAGTTGGCAAACGGTTGTATTCTCTGGGAATGATACCGATGTATTCAAGGGAAATTCGCATGCCAGGCTCCGATGGTCTTATATTTCTCAATAAAGATTCCAAAACGGTGCATTCGCTACAAACCAGGGATTTCAATGCATTTCCACCTATCAAGAAGGCTATTGCAGATATCGTCGAGGAGACAGAAAAGGCTAGGGCGAACCAGACAGTGTTTGTTCCTCCCATGAAATTGGGCGCATTGTTGACAGGTGGTCTTTTGCGATTCTTGTATACTGCCATTGAAAGACACATGAAACGGAAACTATGGGCGACCGATGCCTGTACCAAGTGTCAACTCTGCGCGCAGATTTGTCCATCGGGAAATATCACCGTTCTCCCTTCTGCCGTACAATTCGGGTCGGTTTGTTTCCTCTGCATGCGGTGTGTGAACCAATGCCCGTCCGAAGCGATCCAGATAGGATCCGCCACGAGGGGGAAATTTCGATGGAAGGGACCTGGAGGAAATTTTAGACCTGCTGGAAATTCAATCTTCAAACCGTTGCCATAATAAAAGACCAACAACTTGGAATACGGAGTCAATGAATACCCATGCGCAGAGTCCTAACCGGGAACTACCATTTCACACCTTCGGTCTTCAACCTCTCGTCCAACCGTGTGTTTCGCCCACTTGTCTTCTGATTCCTGATAGCATAGCCGACCGCCTTCCGTTCACCGAGCAGTACCAGTACTTTCTTCGCCCGGGTCACAGCGGTGTACAACAGGTTCCGCTGGAGCATCACGAAATGGGTCATCATGAACGGTAGGACTACGATGGGGTACTCCGAACCTTGGGACTTGTGGATCGTTGTGGCATAGGCTAGGACGATTTCGTCCATGTCCGACCGTTCGAAGACCACGTCACGACCGTCAAAGGTGATCGTCAGCTCCTGG
>PGXU01000020.1 GCA_002839335.1 Spirochaetae bacterium HGW-Spirochaetae-4 | reverse complement strand
GAAACAGTGCGGTGATTCCCACCTTGTTGTCCAACACCTGCTTGTTGGCGATCATGTCATCGAGATTCAATGTGCCTGTCATGCGGTAGAGGAAAACAACACCGATGAGGAACAATGCCGAGGCGATCCCACCTGCAACCATGAGTTTGATTCCCGCTTCGTAGGAATTCGCGGTCTTCGTGGTCGCAACCAGGGCATACAGTGAGAGTGACGAGATTTCCATGAATACGAATAGGTTGAACAAGTCCCTTCCCAGCACCAACCCATTCACCCCCAAGACCAACGTCATCAACAGTATCTGTGCTGAGCCTTCCCACTCCCGGGTCCTTCTACGGAAAAAATACAAGGCGCTGAACAAAGCCCCACCATTGATGATGACCAGGAACAGGGACTCTTCGACTCCGACCTGCAGGTTGATGGAAAGGGGAGCCGTGAATCCGGCTGTCTGGAATACGACTGCTTGCATCGTTGCGATATCCAAGGCCATCAGCCATTGCAGGGGTATCGCTACGGTTGCCCCAAGTACCACCAGCACCACCAACTGTCCGGCCAGCTTGCTGCGATTTTGGATGAGTGGATGGAGAAATGCCGCACCCAGCAGCATCGCGATGAGATATAGTGGGCTTACCATTTCAACTCCTTCATGTCATCGACTGCCAGGCTTCCACGGGAGGCGTGCAAACGGATGGCGAAACTGAGCATAAGTGCAGTCACTGCCAATCCAATGACGATTGCGGTCAGGACCAATGCGGACGGAACGGGATCGACCACCTTGCCGACAGCGCCCGCGACTGCGAGTGCCTCGTCAAAAATTGGGGCGGTACCTGCGCGGACATAGCCGATACCGACCATGATCACATGGACTCCGGTGTCCAACAGGGAAAAGCTGATTATCATGCGAAAGACTTCCCTTCGTGTCATCAGTCCCCAGAATCCTATACATACCAATAGGAAACCGATTGCCAGCACTATGTGCGTCATCAGGAACACCTCCGCATGGCATCGACAATGCCGGTCAATTCGGATCCGACCTTGATACCGATCAGGATATAGATGATGGGAATCGCTCCGGCACTGAACAGTTGGCCGAATTCTCCTGCCGGAAGAAACCGCGGGTCCAGAAATCCACCAGCCAACCAAAGGCCGAGCAGCCCAACAGCGACATATGCAGCGCCAGAGATGGCTTCGGCACCTTTCAACAGGGCATGGTTGAGCTCCAGGCGACAGTCCGAGAACAGCAGCAACAGGAACGCGGAGGCCAGTACGACCCCACCTTGGAATCCGCCTCCCGGTGTAAGGTGTCCATTGAGAAAGATGTAGATGCCGAACAGAATCAGGATCGGAAACAGAAAGGCGGCACCGGTCGCAAGCAGTTCAGAGCCTTCGCGACGTCCATCACCATCAGGTTCCGAATCCTTTTCCTTCTTGTGGGATTTGGATTTCCCGGCAACCAACAGAGCCGTTACACCGGTCGTTGCCGTGAACAGGACCATTACTTCACCCAACGTATCCAATCCGCGATAACTGACAACCACGGAGGTCACGAGGTTCGCCGCGCCCAATTCATCCGCACCCGCCTCGACATAGTGCGTGGCGAGGGCCGTGAGACCGGAGTCTCCCGAAATCCGCATCGCAAGGGGAAAGAATCCGAGGGCAATCGCAGCCAATGCCAGGATTATGATCAGACGTTTCATCATAGCTGGTGGTCCTCCTGATCATCAGGGTTCGAATCGGTCTCCTCGGATTGCGAGCTTTTGGACGGTTGGGGACGATGTTGTATCCGCGCCCACGAGAATAGGAAGACCACTGTCGTCAAGGCCGATCCGATAGCGGCTTCGGTCATGGCGACATCCGGGGCACCGAGGAGCAGATATACCAGGCTAGCCACCAACGATACCGATCCGGCGGCCAGGATTGCGGAGACGGTATCCTTCAGGTAGAGGGCGGCGACGGCCCCAACAAGCATCAACAGTCCGAACAGGACGAGCATGAGCTGACTCATTCGGCTTCCCCCTTCTCCATCTGCCGGGAACCTTCGGCGGCCAACACGGCTTGTGCCTCATCGAAAGCGAGATCATCCCGTACCGACGGTCCAGAATACGGCTCGACCAAGGGGCTCTTGCCAATGAAGTGCAACGCCCTGGCCAGCACATGGGAAGAGAGTGGATTTGTAAGGAATATGAACACGGTGAGGATGAGGAGTTTGGTCCACCACGATGGATGTGCCAGTCCTATCCCGACAAAGAAGAGCATGCTTCCCAAGGTGGTTGCCTTCGTACCTGTCTGCATGCGGTTATAGGTATCCGGCATCCGGATGATTCCTATTGCCGCAAGAAGCAGGAAGAACGCTCCGATCAGGGAGACGAACGAACCGATTATGGCAAGAATTTCCATATCATAGCCCCCTTTCCATATGTCTGGCGACCGCTACGACCCCGAGAAAGCTGATCAAGCCGTACACAAGCGCCACATCCAGATAGATGGCTCGTCCCAGGTGATGCGCCAAGAAGGCGACTGCCGAGAGCGCCATGATGGTCATGGCATCGAGTGCGACAATCCTATCACCCAGTTCAGGTCCCCGGATGATGCGGAAGAATGCGATGGTCATGGCTACCAACATGATGGCGGCCGCGATGAGGAATATGGTATTAGCCAAAGATTACCTCCAGATATTTCTCGAATTGGTTCACAATCTTCTTGGTTGCGGAGTCGACGTCATCGGCGGTTACTGAAATCCAGTGGATATACAGGTCCCCACCCTTTGTTTCGACCGTAATGGTTCCGGGAGTTAGGGTGATGGAATTGGCTAGTACCCAACGGCCCAATCTCGAAGTCAGTCTTGTGGATACCTTGACGATTCCCGGTTGGATAGGAATGACCGGTTGAACCACACGCAATGCGACGTCGATATTCGATTTGCATATCTCGATCAACAAGACACCGATATAGAGGATGAAGAACAGGATTCGCTTCGGAGCCAACGATATTTCACGGTAGATCGACAATCCTGGCAATGGCAACAACACCAATACGAGGACTATACCCAACCCTGCCGCCAGATCCTGGGTCGAAAGCGGAGCCATGAGAGCGAGCCACACCGCGTACAGAACCAGCAGTGCTTTCAATCGGACAAGAAAACCTTTCATCAGTACGCCCCTTGTATGGGATTGTTGCTTGACGATGTATCGGAATCTCAATTCAACATTTTAACACATGTTAAAATGATAAATTACATCTGTCAACCTTTTTCTTAACCAGATTTATCGATATCGATTGGCTCTTGTACGAAAGATTGCCCAGGAAAGATTCCTAGGCCAATACAGAGGTATTGTGTATGTAACAGGGCATGGTCACTACAGGACCGCGTAGGTCTAAGGACGCGAGTTGTAATTCTGGAACTGCTGGAGATCCTCGTTGCGTCCGATAACCACAATCTCGTCATTTGTATACAGCAGCGTATCGGGTGCGATATCGACCTCGGTCTTATCATTGTGAGTTATCGCGATGATATTGAGTTTGAAGCGCTTCCTGAAATTGAGCTGGTCCACGGTCTTGTTATCGAAATGCTTGGAAAGCAGTATCTCGGATATCGATATATCCTCATCCAATTCAAGGAAATCCAAGGTTCTCAGGGTGACCAGGGACTTGGCCAAGCGAGTACCCATCTCCACTTCGGGATAGATCACCTCGGCACCGATCTTCTTCAGGACACGTCCATGATCGTCGCTGTTCGCCTTCGCGATTACACGCGGGACACCAAGTTCCAATACATTCAATGTGACGAGGATGTTGCTCTCGATATCTTTTCCAATACATACGATTACGGTTCCACAATGGGAAATACCGGAGTCTATCAGGATATCCTGCGTAATTTCATCGACAGGATAGATATGTTCGATGATATCCTTGACCGCGTTGAGTTTGGATTCGTCGATTTCGAGCACGACCACATCCTTGCCTGCCTTCACAAGCTCCAAGGCCAAGGCTGTCCCGAAACGGCCCAGCCCGATAATACCGAAAGAATTCACGTCATGTCCTGAATGTTTCATCGTTTCACCTCTAGAATTTTTCAACCAATGAATATGCGTTCCTCAACATGCTTGAGGCGCGCTTCCCGGGTCTTGAGACTTGTCGCGACCGTAATCGGTCCAAGTCTACCCACAAACATCATCACCATAAGTACTATTTTCGCCCCGGAGCCTATTTCGGTTGTGATTCCGGTCGATAATCCGACCGTCGCGAAGGCCGAAACACCTTCGAACATCAGCTGCATGAAGGAAAAGTGTTGTCCTTCGAACAGGGCCAATGCCAAGGAACCGAATGTAACAGTCAACAAAGCCAACATGAGGACCTGGAATGCCTTGAGCAGACTGTCTTCGGGAATACGACGTTTGAAGGCAGCAGGTTGTTTTCCGAAAGCAAGGCTCATGAGACTCAACCAGATCGCAAAGGTCGTGGTCGTCTTGATACCACCACCGGTGGAACCGGGCGAGGCTCCCACGAACATGAGCAGCACCACAAAGAATAGGCTGAACGTTGAAAGGGAGCCGGTATCGATGGTATTGAATCCCGCGGTACGGGCCGTGACACTCTGGAAAAGCGCCGAAAGGATATCCATTCGCTCGACCAGGGAAATGACCACCGTCCCAAAGACAATGAGAAATGCGGTCACGCTCAATACAATCTTGGTATGCATGGTGAACTTCCGAAAATTCCACCGTTTGCGGAAGACATCGCTGAGCACGAAAAAGCCCAATCCACCCGAAACGATCAGGAACATGGTAAGCAGATTGAGCAAGACATTGTGCCGATAATTCATCATGCTGTCGAAATTCCCCATGAGATCGAATCCGGCATTGTTGAAAGCTGAAATTGCATGGAACAGGCCATGTCCCAACGCATCGAGCGGAGAATAGTCCAGACGAAACACAAAGTACCCCAGCACGGTTCCCACAATTTGGAACATCACCGAGGCGAATACGACTGTCTTTACGATTACCAATGTACCTCTGAGCGTGCCTAGGTTGTAGGCTTCGCTGAGCAGGGTACGTTGCGAGATACCGACGTCCCACCCCAGCATCAACACGATGGACATGATGACCGCGGCAAAGCCCATGCCACCCAACAGTATCAATACGGCAATTATAGCCCTACCGAATAGGGTGAACGTTGCTGCCACATCCACGGTAACCAGCCCGGTCACACAAACGGCGCTGAATGATGTGAACAGTGCGTCTATATATGCAAGTTGGATGCCCTCACGGTGGGCAAAGGGAAGCGAAAGCAATGCTGATCCCACGAGTATGATTGCAAAAAACCCGGAAATCAGATACTGACTTGGCGGAAGCGTCTTCCGCATCGGAGTTCTCATGATGGGCGGTAGTGTATCACTCACACGTGAGGTGTGCAATATCTTGGTAATTTTTAATGGTCAATAGCACCGGCGACTCGAATTCACAACAACCCCATGAGGGCCTTCAGCTCGCGGGTCTTCTCTTTGCTCACATGGACCCGTTCCTCGTTGGAGAACTTGAGGACATACCGTCCGCGCCCCCACGGTAGGATCCGCTCCACCCTGTTGAGGTTTACCAACGACTTCCTGTGTACCCGGAAAAACAGTTCCGGACTGACACTCTCCTCGATTTGGGCCAAACTCTTCTCCACAACATACCGGACTCCGTCGGTATGCAGGAAAACAAAGCTGTCCTCGGTGGAGAAGTAATCGATGTCCTGGACATCGATAACCTTGAACTCGAACCGGTCCTTGACCGTGAAGCGCTTGAGATAGTGTTTTGGTTGGACCGTTCCTTCCACCATAGTTCCCAACTGCTGGAGTATCGTATCGCCAGGGACCGTGGTATTCGGTACCCGTGCGAGTGCATCGAACAACCGCTTGTCCTGGAACGGCTTGAGCACATAGTCCACTGCATGGACCTCGAACGCCCTCACCGCGTGTTCATTATACGCGGTTATGAAGATCACCGAAGGCTTGTGGGTTGCCTCCTGCAATATCTGGAAGCCCGAAAGACCTGGCATCTTGATATCAAGAAGGACAATATCGGGCAAGGCCCGGTCGATGAGCTCCACCGCCGCCCTGCCGTTGTCGGCCTCGCCGACAATGGTATATTCCTCGCTATCGGCCAAGATATCCCGAATACGTTCACGGGAACGAAACTCGTCATCTATGATACATACACTCTTCTTCATGGCAAATTCCTTGGAATCGTCATGGTAACCATGAGACCACCACCACTCTTTCGCTCGTACGCGATTTTCCTATGATACAATGCGAACAATCTTCCTTCAACATTCTTCAGCCCCGTTCCGGTCCCGGTGGCGACTTCCAAGGGATCGAACACGCTGTCTCCACGATCCTCCACACATATTTTCACACCGTCCCTACTCGGATACACCGAAACGGTGATATCTATCTCACCGGTCGCCTTCGCCCCATGGTTGACAGCATTCTCCACGATCGGTTGGATCAACATGGGCGGAATCTGGAAGTTTGCGACCAGCGGGTCCATCTCGACCTTGTAGGTAAGCTTCTTGCCAAACCTGGCCTTCTCGACCCCAAGGTAATGGTGCATGGACGCGATCTCGTCGGAAACAGGAACCAAATCGAGTTTGGTGGAAGAGAGGATGTACCGGTAGAGGTCAGCCAGATTCTGCAATGTCTCATTCGCTTCCTTGGGATTGCTGTCCACCAGTTGCATGACACTGTTGAGCGAGTTGAACAGGAAGTGGGGGGTGATCTGGGCCTTCAGTGCCATCTGTTGGGCAAGCATCATCCGTTCTCGCAACCGGGTGTATTCCTTGACCCGCCTTGAACGTCCCGTTACCTTGCGGCAGTAGAAGACAACCCGCTTGAACCCATCGGTGGTCAACATGACGTAGGCATTCAGGATAATGGGAATACGGCTCCCATCGAGAACCAACATGGAGGTGGCCCTATTCTCGATCGATTCCATGGAAGTGAACAACTCCAACACCTCGCGGTCTCCGAAGAATAGTGTCGAGAAGCTACTTTCCGCTTGCACTTGAGCCAAGGAATCGGCTCCGACAAGTCTCAAAAACGAGTGGTTGGCCTCGACAATACCCTTACGGTCCACTATGACCAGAAACGGTTCCCGTGAACGACGATACAAGCCTAGCCCTTGTTTCTGTTTCCTCCGCTTCGCGGAACCCTCATAGAGCGCCATGGGAGTCCTGCCGAGAATCAACCGTTCAAGGGCATCGTGCGATTGCTTCTGCTCCACCCCCACCGGTTTCTGCGACCAGAAGGCGACCAGTGCGGTCCCCAACCCTACCACCGCAACCAACATGATGCTGAGGGCGGCGGCCATCGAGAGTTGGCCCTGGTCGATGAAATGCATGATTCCCAGCGACAGGCTCTTCCAGTTGGGTGGAGCCAATATGAGTGATGCAGACAATTCGGTGGAAGTCTTCACCAAACCGATTATGAATGCGGCAAAGATGAATGATTTCATTTGGGGCAGCGTGATGTGGAGAAATGATGTCAATTGGTTGCTCCCCAGGCTTCTTGCGACCTCCTCCCTCCGGGAATCGGCAACAAGGAATCCCGCTTCGAGGGTCTTCAGGCTGAAAGGCAACCGGCGGGCGATTATGGTAAACAACAACAGGGTATAGAATGGAATGGGATGGTTTTGGGGAAAGAATCCCGCATAGGCACCCAAGACCCCGACCGCCAACACGATACCGGGAAGGACGAACGGAATCACCAGAATATAGTCGATGAACCGCCAGGCCCGCTTGAAGTACATGGTGTGTCCCAGGACGAGCCCGAAAAACACAATCACAGAGGTTGCCAACACCGACATGCGCAAGGTGTCGAGCAGCATTCCGGGTGTCTTGAACACCCTCTTGTAATTCAACAGGGTCCAGCCCTGGGGCAACAGGTCGTAACTCCAGATTGTGATGAACGATTGCACCAATGTCATGAGAAATGGTGCCAGCAACAGCACGAAGACAATCACAACAAACATGGTCGCGGGTACCCGGAAGGTTCCCAACCGATACACCACGGGAAAAAGCCCCCTGCGGTATTCACGGGTTGTGGACCTGATCAGACGATTGACGACTGCCAATAGCAGAAACGACAGCAATATGATCCATAGGCTGAATATCAAGGCGACGCGTTCATCGTTCAACAGTGAGAGGAAATTCGTATAGATTTCCGATGAAAGTACCGCATAACCGCCTCCAATCACCAACGGACCACCGATATCTCCGATAGCCATGAGGAAAATCATGAGTCCGGAGATGATGATATGCGGAGAGATGCACGGGATGGTGAGGTCGAACAGGACACGCATATTCGAAGTCCCCAAGGAAGCCGCCGTCTCATCGATATGCCTTGGCACTCCCTGCAATCCGGCGGCGATAATGAAGGTCGCATACGGTATCGAGACGATCAATTGGTTGATCAGGAGTCCGGGGAGTCCGAAAATATGGGGAAAGAATACACCGATGCGCTGGAACAACAGCGATACGATGCCGCTTCGGCCATACAACGAAAGCACAGCGAATGCCATGATGAACGGTGGAGTGATCATGGGGATGGTCAACAGCGATAGCCAGAAGCGGGAAGCGAATACATTGGTCCGCACCAGCAGGAAAGCAAGCGGCAAGGCGACCAGCAGGGAAATCGAGGTCGCGAGGGAACCGAGGATAAAGGTGTTTTTCGTCACATTGAGCAAATGGGGCCACAGATATGCGGGCAAGGGTTCGGCTGCTGTCAAAGCCGAACCCAACCCTTTGGTCAAAAGATGTACGATAGGCACCAATAGGAAGCCGATCACCAATAGGATCGGTGGAAGCAGGAGTAGAATCCTGGGAATTCGTGCCACTACTCTATTCACCTGATCCTGGACCTCTCTATCGGGCGGTATTGTGGACCTCAGTCCATCCGGCGGATATTTCTCCCCACCACCAGATCATCGGAAGAGAATATCCCCGATACTTCCTGGGATTTCTGTAGATCGGGAGCTGAATTGCCCCTGATCGGTTGTTCGAATTCCAACGTCAGTCCATTAGACATCAGGATTTCGCCTTTTACAAGACCTCCAAGATATTCGATATAGTTAATCGTTCCGTGGAAGGTATTGTCATAGGTGTCGGTCGACTGCTCGTTGAGGCGAATATATTGTGGTCTCAAAGAAACCCAGACTTCGGTGCCCTTCGCGATAACCTCGTCGGTCTTCACATGGAAGGTCTTGTCGTTGACCTCGACACTGGTCACGCCGTCGGTGTAATCCAGAACCTTACCGTACATGATATTGGATTTCCCAATGAAACCGGCCACAAAGTCGTTGTTCGGTCGACGATAAATCACTTCAGGGGCACCTCCCTGCATCAACTCGCCTTGTCGCATGACAAACACCTTGTCTGAGATCGAGAGGGCCTCCTCCTGGTCATGCGTGACGAAGATCGTGGTGATTCCCAAAGCCTGTTGGATCTTCCGGATTTCCTTGCGGATATTGAGCCGCAAGGCAGCGTCCAAATTCGACAACGGTTCGTCGAGCAACAGCACATCGGGTTTGATCACCAACGCTCTTGCCAGTGCAACACGTTGCTGCTGCCCACCCGACAACTGCGCCGGCATCCGCTTCTCATAGCCGGTCAGCCCCACCAATTCCAAATATTCGGCCACTAGAGAAGCAATCTGCTGTTTGTCGAATTTCTTGATCTTCAGTCCGTAGGCGACATTGTTGAACACGTTCATGGTCGGGAAAATCGCATAATCCTGGAATACGATCCCGATGTTCCGTTTTTGTGGGGGAACTTCGACGAGGTTACGCTCCCGGAGAAATATCTTTCCGCTCGTAGGACTCTCGAAACCAGCCACCATGCGCAGCAATGTCGTCTTGCCACAACCCGAAGGTCCGAGCAGGGAGACCAGTTCACCCTTCTCGATCGAAATCGACAAATCCCTGACTGCCTCGGTATTTCCAAAATTCTTCTGCAGACGCTCGATGATTATTTCAGACATAGTACGTTACCTTACCTTTTTCTTCATACTGTTGGATATGGCTGTTCCGATTCCGACAATCGCTATGAGCACAACACCCATGGCAGCCGCTCGTGAGAGGAACCCTTCTTCGACAAAATAGGCGATATACAGCGACATGGTTCTCCATCCGGGTGGATTCAACATCAAACTGGACGAGAGTTCCGTGACAACCTTGATCATACCGATGACTATAGCCATGGATATGGCGGGCTTCAACTGTGGGAGCAGAACTGAGAAGAAGGCTTTGACGTCGGATGCCCCCAAGCTGAAGGCAGCCTCCTGCTGGGAATCGTCGATCTTGGAAAAACCGGCCTCGATGATCTTCAGGACGAATGGAAGCCGCCGGATGCTGATCGCTATGATCAGTATGTACACCGAGGCGATCAGGTCCCTGCGACCCAAGGAAACCCCCGAATAGGTCTGCAAAAGGCTCACCGCGATGATAACTCCCGGTATGGTGAATGGCAACAACGTGAAATAGTTGATCCAGCGCAGCATCTTCCGGTTCTTGAACATATGGGCGAAGATCACACTGAGAACCACCAGGATCGGGGTGACTGTCAGAAGGAGGATGATGGTGTTCCTGATCGGCAAGATGTCACTCAGGGCCTTCACATAGTTGTTGGTGGTGAATTCACGGGGCAACCAATCGTAGGCCCAGATGGTTCCGAACGATTGGATGACAATGGCGATATAGGGTGCCATGAATATCAGGGAAACGAATACAAGCAGAACCAATCCAGCCTTGCGGGCCTTCGGACGATCATAGGTCATCTGCCCGATCCTGAACCTGTGCTTTATTTCGGTCAACTTCATCAGGCGGCTTACGATGAACAGCATGATGAACGACAAGACCAAGGTCCATGCCCCGAAGATAATCGGAATGCGCTCGTCACCCATGTAGGTGATGAAGTTGTTGTATATTCCGGTGGAAATAACCTGGTAGCTGCCACCGATGATCAACGGACCACCGACATCGCCCATGGATGTGAGGAAAACCATGAGGGCCGCCATGAGGATATGGGGAGAAATGTAGGGAAGTACGATCGAGAACTGGGTTTTCAGCGCACTGTTTCCCAAGGACATGGAAGCCTCTTCAAGATGGCGGGGAACAGTCTTCAATCCGGTAATGATCAACAGCAATGCATAGGGCATCGCGTGCAACACCTGAGTGATCACGAGACCTCGAAGGCCATAGATGGAGGGAAGATCGATACCCAACAACTCGAAGAACATGGTGAGTACACCACTATTGCCCAGTAGGATGATGGTGGCGAAGCTGGAGATGAATGCCGGGGTAATCAAGGGAATCGATAGGACGCCCAGAAAAATGGAGGCACCGGGAATCTGCAGTTTGGCGATCAGGAATCCCAACGGGACGGCGATAAGTACGGCAAATCCTGTGGTGAGGAATGCCATGCGCAATGTGTTGCCTGTTACACGAAGAAGATAGGTGAAGAATCCTGCTGGCAGTGGATCCTCACTTGCGAAGATCATGCTGAATGATCCTGTGAATAGTTTAACGATCGGCAGCAATAGAAACATGAATAGAAAAAGCGTTGCTACTGCATAGGCTATATGGAACCAGGAAAATACGTAGGTTTTCTTCATCATGTGCTCCAGTGAAATCGAAAGCCCACACCACGATTGGTGGTGTGGGCCGGGCTTTGGTATTATTTCGTGCCTTTGGTTCTGATGTATTCACCGAAGGTGTTTTGGATCAGTTCACGATTCTCTTCTGCGAGCGCGGGATCCGGAGCGTAGATAGTGCCCATATCCTTTGTGACGCTTTCAAGGCTAACCGGCAACGAGGGGTCCATGACGCCCTGTTTCACGGGGATATAGAGATACTCGGCGCCCTTGAGCTGCATTTCATCACTCAAGATGTAGTCGATGAACTCTTTTGCCAGGTTGGGGTGCTTGGCACCTTTGACCAAAGCCATGGAGTTGTCATAGACCTGGCTTCCGTCTTCGGGGAACAGGAAATTGACCGGATAGCCTTCTTGCATCGCAACCAGGGCTGGACGAGAGAGACCAATGGCCATGGCGAACTCACCCTTGCTGACCAATGTGTAGATACGGGAGCTTGAGCCGGAATAGTACGGCAGGTTGGCGTTGATGCCTTCCCACAACTTGGGAGCTTCATCTCCGTAGATCTGCAACATGGCGACAACGTTCGAGCTTGCGGTCGAGGACTTCAAGGGGTCTGCGCTGATAATCTGGTCCTTGTAGACTGGATTGGTCAGGTCCGTGTAGGTCCTGGGAATAGGCAGGTTGTACCGCTCGAGTACTTGTGTGTTGTACATGACACCAGTAAACATCAACGACCAGACATGGTAGTAATTCTCCGGGTGGCTCAGCTCAAGTCTGCTACCGCCTACGGGAATGGAGGATTTGAAACCAGGTGCTTGTGGAGCATAGGGCTCCAATAGACCCATTTCAATCGCATGTTGATAATTGATCATCGAACCGGCGTGCACGACGTCTGCCTGTGGATTGGCTGATTCTGATTCCAATTTCTTGAACATGGCTTCTGTTCCACCTGGGTTCAACACATTGACGGTGACTCCCGGGTGCAAGGCTTCGAAGCCTGCCTTCATTGCTTCCGCATACTCTGCGAAAATCGTACTATAGACGACCAACTCTGTTTCACCGTGGCCGGCATCTGCTGCGGGAGCGGCACTTTCCTGTGCACCTGCGGCAAAAACCATCGTGGCGCATGCGATGAACATGACGATTACCAATAAACGTTTCATCATAAAACCTCCTGAAGATGATGCCGCATTGTATATCCATGTACAATCGTATTCAAAAAGAATCCGATGAACAGGGTCAGATTCCTTCCGAACCGGTCAAATCCCGACCTGAACCGGAACGCTAGCCGATAGAACCGATCGCGGCAATGCTCTGGAGACAACAACGGGTAGGCACATGCAGGCCTACCCGTTTGCATGATGGGATTTCCCGATCAATACTTTTAATACTTGATATACGTCCCGAGGTATCCCTTTACACCAAAACCGCTATCGAAAGAGAGGTCGGGAGGCGACGACTCGGAAGAGGAATCAAATGTTCCGGTCACGGCCAAGGGAAAGGAGAATACCGCACCGGCCCCAACGTTCAGACCTTTGGAAATCGTAATGATACCACCGGTTTTCATCTCGAATTTTGTGATGTTCAGCAATGCGACATATTCTTCACCCAGAAGGGAATAGGTAGAGGCAACCCCAAGGTATCCCAGACCAACTCCGAACTCAATGTATGCGGCTTCGTTTAATCCCACTATATATTGGGCAGCTACAGAAGCGTTGAACGAAAACGGGTCGGTTTCCACATCCCATTCGAAAACACCTGATGTATACGACGCCGAAGCAAATCCAACACCAATGGTATACCCGATGCCAATTCCGGGTGTTTCCCCTACATAATGGGCTCCTGACAAGACCAGTCCAAGTTGATCGATGGATGTTTCCCGATTTTCCTCTTCGAACGAATCGTTGCCGACAAACACATTGCCCCCGACAAAGCCAACAGCGAATACACTTCCAGCGACAATAGACAACATCAGAACACAGACTAATACTTTTTTCATCAATTACTCCATACTTATAATTATTTACTATTAAATTCTATCAACAATTAACTATATTTACAATACTTGAAAAGATTTATAATTACGTTCACGAATCACGAATCCCAGTATCACTACGATGCAAGCGAAGATTCGGATGTCCGGGTAGCTTTGTGTCGGAGATAGCGCAACCCCAACAATCGGCGTGTCGATACCCGCTAAGCTATCATGTATTCTTTGGAATACGAGTTGCTTACTGGAAGATCGATTCGCTGGGCTAACTTTCCCCATGGTTTACGCATCGTGTAAAATCGTTCGGAACTTCGTCCAAAAAAGGACCCCATCTTACAACGCATGACATATCCGAAGGTCTTCGGATACCTCGTTCACCACAGCAATCCAAATGCACTGAATTTGTTATTTCCTGTATTGCCAATCGTCCGAAATATGATATGCTGTCACATCAAAAACATCATCTGATACACGGATTCTCAAGAAATGGGGGACATATGCGACTAACAAAAAAGGTTTTTCTTGATCTTGCCATCTACATGTCGAGTTTTGGATTATTGATTGGAATCGTGTTTCCATTCTTCATGCTTGTAATGGGAATCCCCAGTGCTTATGTCATGACAGTGCCATTCTTTCTCAGTTGCATTGTTGCGGGAGTAATTGTCGGTACGATCAATATCATGCTTGCCAAAACAGTCGTGGGAAAGCGTATCGGTCTATTATCAAAAAAAATGCAATTCATTGTTGGAAAACTCAACGATGCAAAGAGCCTGTCTGATTTGGAGGACTGTGATTCCCAAGAGTGCCTGCTTCCTGTGGATTCGGCGGATGAGCTGGGTGAGAGCGCCCAAGCCTACAACACGTTGCTGCAGGCCTTATCAAATTCCATCGCATCGGAATCCGCGGTCCGGTCGTTCAACAACCTGCTCTCATCACAATTGGAGTTGGAGATTCTGGCGAAGAATGCTGTGGACAGGATCCTACGGTATCTGGATGCGGATGCAGGCGCGGTCATCATTGAACGGGGTGGAGAATTCGAGGTCATCTATTCCTTTGGCATCAAAGATCCATCGGGAATCGTCGCAAACGAGAACCTATGGAAATTGTTCGAATCTTCGATCATGCAGCGGAATGTATTCGAGGGCAAATTGGCAATCGATTGCACGTTGTTGAGTTTCCAACCTGATGAAGTCCTTACCTTGCCAATAGTATACAAGGATGTTCCCCTCGGACTTCTGGTCATCGCAACACGTAGGATACTTTCGAACAGGTCCTTGCAAACACTTGAAATGTTCAACCAATGCTTCTCCTTGGCCCTGAACAATGCCATAACCTATGACCAACTGCAGAAATTGGCTGCAAATGATCCGTTGACCGGACTCTACAACCGACGATTCGGCATGACCCGGTTGACCGAGGAGTTCTCCCGATCGGTTCGGACCCACCTCCCCCTCGGCTTGCTGATTTTCGATATCGACCACTTCAAGAGAGTGAACGATACGTACGGGCATACTGTCGGTGACAAGGTCCTGGTCAATCTTGCCAAGATCACCGCAATGGCCGCACGGAAAGGGGATTTGACAATAAGATATGGCGGCGAGGAATTCATTGTCATACTTCCGGGTGCCGACAAGAAGGACTGTGCATACATCGCGGAACGACTCCGTCATATGGTGGAGGAGAGCATCATCCAAATGGGTGATATCCAGATCCGTGTCACGATCAGTATCGGTGTCGCGTCCTACCCCGAATACAATGTCGAGAATGAACATGCCCTCATCAAATCGGCGGACAAGGCCCTGTATGTGGCAAAGGATCAAGGTCGGAATATGGTGGTGTTCGCCTGAGATATAGGATTGGTAAGTTCTTATGGTCGGACAATTGTAAAATCTTCCAGAAATTCCTGTTCGATATAACAACTGAAAGGTAGCAACACCCCGGGGCAAGCCCTGGACGACTACAGAAATCCTGACGAGAGATTGCAGTATTCAGAGGCGCATATTATACTCGGGAGGATATCAAGTACCAGGGGGTCCAGGTGTCGCTTCATTTTCCTACGCTTGGTTTGGTCCTGTTGACCGTTGGATTTACGACGTCAGTTATTTTGGTTTTCCTATGGCGTATCAACCGTCATGTGGAGGGTCCTGGAATCTGGGCTTTGGCATCTATCGTCTGCACTTTTGGCTATGTTCCCCTGTGGCTTGAACCCCAGATCGGAAATATTGCGATAATCCTGAACAACATATCGGCAATCGGTACGCTCCTGTTGATTCTTGAGGGAATCCTTCGGTTTCGTCGGTTTTCCTTCGGATACAGAAATCGGCTGATAGCCGAGTTGTTCTATTTCCTTGTCTATATGGCCTCGACCACAATCAATCTGGAGAACGCCCGCGCACGGTACCTGGTGAACGACCTCCTGCTCTGTGTGATCCTCCTGGTAATCATCTATGTGCTGTTGATCCGACACAAGGGAATGGAAGGGGTGATATATGGAATCATCGCCGGAATGTTCGTACTCTTGCTTGCAGCTTTCAGCTACCGCTGGTCCATGGCGCTTTCGGGTATGGTCGATTCGGAACAGATCAACACATCCATGACCACCGTGATTTTCTTCACCTTGACTCCATGGTCGCTCGGTTGGACATTTGGCCTCGTGGTCATCCTCAATATCCGCACACAACAGACCCTCTGGGATACAGCTCGTCGGGATCCACTCACCGGTTTGTACAACAGATTGTGGATGATGGAGACATTCTCCACACGTCTTGGTGGAAATCAGAATGGGACAAAGAGGTCTTTTTGTGTGGCTATCATCGATATCAACGGGTTCAAGCTTATCAATGACACCCGTGGACACATCTTTGGCGATGAAGTACTCAAGAAGGCTGCCGACATTCTCAACAACCATTTGGGACCCACGGATTCCGCAATCCGGTATGGCGGCGATGAATTCATCCTACTGATAGATTGCGCAGGAAACAGGGAGTGCAGGGAAACGCTACGCGAACGGTTGGTACATGTCTTGGAAACTCCTACAACTATCGGCGAGTTCGATCTGCATTTTTCGGTAAGTATCGGAAACGCGATGTTCCCCGAAGATGGTGAAACGGTTGACGAACTTTTGAAAGTCGCCGATGACCGTATGTATATGCATAAACGCATCAAATGTCGAAATACCGAAATTTCAAACAAGGAGGCACTACATGGTTAGAAAAATCTTGTATATGACCAAGACAGGACACTCAAGAAAGATTGCGCATGCTATTGCAGATGCGCTGGAACTCGAGGCGCTCGATGCAAAATCAAGTCCCGATTTGCACAACACCGACCTGCTGATTGTGGTAGGTGGCATCTATGGCGGAAGAAGCAACCCTGAACTAGTCGAATATGTGAAAAAAATCGACTCCTCTATGGTCAAGCATGCGGTCCTTATAACTTCGTGTGCAAGCAAGAAATTTTTCCAGAAAGAGGTCCGTGCGGTATTGTTCGAGAATGGAATCGAGGTATTCCCCAAGGAGTTTGTATGCAGGGGCAATATTCTTTTCGTCGGCCTTGGACATCCGAACAAACAGGACTTCGCCAATGCAATTGATTTTACCAAACAGGCCATCGACCACTACCAAAGCTGAGCGGATGTGCCCCCCCCTCAGTTTTCCATGACTGCCTGTGGAGACTTTTCCACATAGAATCTGAACCGGTTGAGAAAGCGTGCGGCAGGGGCGCCGTCGACCAGATCATGGTTGAAACTCACGGAAATGTGCATGATTTCCCTGATTTCCACTGCATTGTTCACCACAACCGGTTTTTTTATGGTGCTGCCAAGCGCAAAAGAAACAGCGTTTGGACCACCAGCATAGGGTACTGCATATCCAGGAATGTTCGAGAACATGCTCACCGATGTGACAAATACGGTACCCGAGAGCTTACGGACAGTCTTGTGGTTGCCCAGGATTCTCCTGAATAGAAATAAGACCATGCTCTTGGGAAGCATGTCCAGGAACCAACGGACAACCGGAGAGGAGATATAGCCGCTTGTCTCTACGTCGTCGTGCTTGGACGCATGGATTTGTGCATCCACGTCTCCAATCGTCTTGTTGTTGATGTCGCGGATAACCAGTTGTTTGGGGATCAACTCACCCTTGTACTCGACTTCGATGGGGATATTGATATCGACACTATCAAAGCGGGTGGTCTTGCGGTAATTGATCATGGCATTGAGCTCGGGAACATCCTTCAGACATTTCCCTATGGCTTTGAGGAGGAAAGCCAATAGCGAGCCACCCTCTCCATCCCGTCGGTGTTGCCGGAGGATCGACCTGAGGTTTGAGATATCGAAATCGAGTAATGCATGGTAGATATGCCCACCCGCAACGAGATCGAACCCGTACATGGATAATTTTCTTGTTATAGGTGTCTTATACTGTTTCATTCGTGTATCCATGTCCACAACCGCACATGACGCGCATGATATGACACAATGTGATTTTTTTCCAGCACCCGACACATACCCTCCAAATGAAGCTTCAAGACTTTATCCCCACTCGCACGGTTAATCTTTGTGTATTGTGCAAAATTTAAACGATGTTTTTGTTTACTAGCGATTTGGGTTGTCATATACTTACCTTGGGTCTGTTGGTATTTCGCCTATACTTCCCCGCTGGGGAAATTGGAACGAGCTCGAATGGATACGATTCTCATTGTCGAGGATTCAAAAACCGACACATTGATAATTACAGGTGCACTTGCCGATTACGCCACTATTACAGCTGGAGACGGATTGGAGGCACTCGACAAATTGTCGGCATATCCCGATATCGACATGATCATCCTGGACCTCCATATGCCGAACATGAATGGATTCGAATTTCTGCAGGCAATGGAAAGCAAGAATCAGACGCTTCCCATCATAGTGCTGACAAACTTCGACGAAGTGGAAAGTGAAGTCAGGGCATTGGAATTGGGTGCTGTCGATTATATCCGCAAGCCCTTGAATTTCCTTGCGTTGCTCAAACGGGTTGAGGTTCATTTGCGCCTGGCCAAGGCAACCAAGGTCATACAGGCCCACAACCAGGTCCTCCAGGCAGCTGTTTCACGTAACCAGGAACGCATGGACCAGACACAGGAAGCTACGGTCCAGGCGCTTGTCCAGCTCCTGGAAGTACGGAATATCGAAACCGGTGCCCATATCCGTAGGACTGCGAAGATCATGCAGGTCCTTGCCCAAAAAATCGCAAGCCTGGACTTGCCCGGCTATAGGATTTCTCCTGAATTCCAGGCGGACCTTGTAAGGACAGCGCCGTTGCATGATATCGGAAAAGTTGGGATTCCCGACAACATCCTGTTGAAACCGGGAAAACTGACCGCGGATGAATACGAGCATATGAAACGGCATGTGGAATTCGGTGTCAATGCACTGTATTACCAACAGGAGAAGGACCATCCGATCGTCGACTTCATGGAAGTGGCCCGAGCGATAATCCAGTACCACCATGAACGGTTCGACGGCAAAGGCTACCCGCAGGGACTGAAAGGCACCGATATCCCCTTGCCCGGCAGACTCATGGCGATTATCGATGTGTACGATGCGCTCACCAGCGAGCGGGTATACAAGCGGGCCATGCCACATACCGAGGCAATGGCCATACTATCGGATGAAAGTGGCAAGCATTTCGACCCTGTGGTGGTCGATGCGTTCTTCGACATCCAGGATGCGGTTAAACTCATCAGCACACGCAACCAGCCCCCGCAGTGACCCTCACAAGGATTCGGATTCTCCACTGATCCATGGCATTTCTTTTCCCGTGATACGTTGCAGACGGAAACCGAGTTGTGCCGCATGATGCTGGATATGCCTGGTCGTATACACATGCAACTCGGCCCGGCTCATCTTCCTGAAAGAGATACCCGACCCCGCAGCCAAGGCACCTGCAGACTCCGAGGCCAGCACCTCCTTGATCTTGGACCGGCAATGCCCGAGATACTCCAGACAGAATTCCCGGGAATACAATTCGGTTGGCAGCACATCCGCCATCTCCTCATAATCCTTGAAAATCTGTTGATGCTCGAGATGGAAGACCTGTTGCTTGAAAGGAATGGTATCTCGTCCAAGATAGAAATCGGTATAGAAAAGTGTATGGAACACTACTTGTGAAAATGGATAGTCTCCGTGATCCTGTTGCCATTCCGTATCGGGACAATTTTCGATACAGAATTGTACGGTCCTCAAGGCTGCCAACAGCTGCCTTGCCAATAGACGGGCCAATGTATTCATAGCGAGCCCCTCCCTCGACCATAGGATAGGGCAATTTGTCCATGCGATTCAAGCATGCATGTGGTTAGAAGCCGTTCGTCACCAACCACCCCATGAGTTCCTGTTCCCGATCGACGAGGGTGTCCGACGATTCCTCATAGGGACCCAGATGCTTTTGCGCGACAATGCATCCATCCACCATGTAGAGGACCCGTTGTGTCTTGGCAGCAACCTTCATATCGTGCGTCACCAACATCACTGTCGTCCCCTGGTTGTTGATCTGGGCAAGTATCGCCATGATCTCTGCCGCCGATTTGGAATCCAGCGCTCCGGTCGGTTCATCGCCGAAAATCATGGCCGGCTCATTGATCAAAGCACGGCAAATACCCGCCCGCTGCAACTGTCCCCCCGACGCTTGAGTGATGCTGTTGTCGGCCAGCGTGGCAATACCGGTCATTTCCATCAACTTTTTCGCCTTTTCATGCACGGCCTTCTTGTCGGCATGTTTTTCCAGTAGCGCGGGGAACATGATATTGTCGATCAACGAGAGGTTCTTCAGAAGGTTGATATCCTGGAAAATGAATCCCATGTGGTCCAGACGCAGTTTCGATAGCGACTCTTCCTTCAATGAGCTGATTTCCTGGTCCATGAACACCACGCTGCCACTGGTGATCCTGTCCATACCGCTCACCGTATAAAGCAGGGTCGACTTGCCGCTGCCCGACGGACCCATGATGGAGACGAACTCCCCCTCCCCGATCTGCAGGTCGACATCCCTCAGGATGTGCAGGACATTGTCCTCACCCAACGCTATCTTCTTATGAATATTCCTTGCTTCCAACATGGTACGCATATGATCCTCCACCAACTGGTCTCTATTCGATTCTTTTCACAGGTTGCTCAACTTCTAAGCACCACCGAAAGGTCTTCGGCGACTGCAACCTTGCAACTCAACGACAGGGTGATGCCCACGACAACGATTATCAACAGCGGGTATACCAGCCATGTCTGCCACGCGATACCCACGAACCGTATGCTGGCCGCACCCATCGAGGACATGGCCATGCTGACCAGTATCTCACCCAGATAATCGGCCGCCAGAACTCCCAGGATGATGCCTGGAAGCAGGACCACCATCGTTCCGGCCATATACTGGCGTTCGATTTGCCGGGTCGACAGCCCGATACTGCGCATGATCGCAATCTGGGACATGTCCTTCGACAACAACATCTTGAGGAACAACGCCGTTATCAACACCATGACAACAATTGCGATCGCAAGTCCTCCGATCACGATAGCACCCATCTGTCGGATGATATTCCCCATCGTCTGCCTGGCGTATTCCTTGATCCCATTCACCTGGGCGGATGCGTAGGTCGATTGGTAATGTGCCATTTTCGCCGACACGTCCGCATGTGGAGCGATATCCAGATTCACCATGTACCAGAGGATCGCATCGTGCTGCAAACCGAGGGAACTACCGGCTTTTGCGGTCTTCCCCCCATTGGTGATGTCCTGGTAGATACCACTCACCTTCAGCTGCTTATCTACCCCTCCGACTTGGACGACCACCGTGTCACCGATCTTCTTATCCAACCCATCCGCAGATGCTTGTGCGAATGAGAGGGAAATCTCTCCAGCGTCAGAGGGAGCCTCCCCTTCCAAGTACTGCAAGGGGAATACCGAAAAATCTCCTGTTTCGATGATTATGTATTCCCATCTACCGTCCGCTGTCATGGCCGGGTATGAACACGTGATATAAGCAGCATGCTTTTCGATATCGGAATCGTTTTCAAGTTCGGCCAGCAACCTTTCGAAGTCGGCCGTTATCGTGTCGGTTTTCCTCAGGTCGATCCGAACATCGCATTGCCCGATTCCCATGTAGGTGGAGAACTTCGGTGAATTCATGGTGTTGAACACATTCAACGGCAGAATCGCTATGAATGTGCACACGATGAAAATGAAGAACAACAACCGATAGAGCTTGATTCGGATGGCGACATCCCGCAGCCCCATATAGGTGCTGGTACCGAGAAACCTGTTCTTCAAGAGTGGAAACCGGTATTTCCGGTGCTTTCCCCGTTGCATGATGTCGGACCGCAATGCCTCGGTCGCCGAGATTGCATCGATCCTCCCCAATACACTTCGACAGTACAGTACGATAATCAGATAAATCGCTATGGGTGCAACCAGGGAGAGCACATATTGCAGGCTTCCCGACAGGTCCGAAGACAGGTACAACCGCATATTGCCATTGAATGCTCGGACAACAAGGAACGATAACCCATACCCGATTACACCCGCAACGGCAGCAACGATCTTGTATTTCGTCAGATAGACATTCCTGATGTCTTTCCTGGATATGCCCAGGGCTTTCATGACACCGATTTCTCTCAGATCCTCATCGATTGTCGCGAGGAAGGTCAATCGGATGCAAAGGGACGCCACTACCACCAGCAACAGGCTGATGAGCACGATAACCATGACCACTGCCGCATCGGACAAGGCGTTGAACAGGGAGAAGAGTTTTCCCTCGATGGTCGGACCATTGGAGGGCAATCCGGCTTTCCTATAGGCGTTCCGCACTGTCCGCAGGTCGCCATGCTCATGTAGTTTGAATTCGATCAGATATTCCATGTCACCGACTTGGTGTGCGAGCATTTCGTCATAATCGGCCTGGTTGATGACAAACCGTTTCGAGGAAGCCAATGCCGAATTCATCTCGAAATCCCTGGCATAATCGGAAATGACGAATTCCTTCCGGAATCCCCGGGATTCCACCCGAAGTACGTCGCCAAGGTTCAGGCTGTAGGTTTTCATGAAATAGATGGGAACTGCGACCTCACCCGCCTTGATTTCCAGTTTCCGGTTGTCCAAATCCAAGATAAAGTCGAATTTTCGGTTCTGTACGACAAAGGAAATATCTTGCACCGTGTCGACCATGGTCCGATTCGCTCCGAAATGGATATCGCTTCCCTCGATATTCAATAGGAACATCGTTTCCTGTTCGGCAATATGCTCCCCCAGTGTAGCAACCAATCTATCGACCGCCGCCTGGTCGTAGGGACCGATGTGCATTTGTGTAAGATCCGATGGAACCGCATGGGTCTTGAGCTGTGCGATCGACTGCATCAGATTCGCAATGATATTCGTCGCACTGGAACCAAGGACAACGGCCATGGTAATAAACACCAGGACAGTCGCAGAAATGATCTTCTTTCTCCGAACATCGTTCATCACAATTTTTAAAAACATATTCCAAAACTCCCCAACGTGTTGTCCTCACAGATCACTATCGACCTTGAAGCAGAGCCTGTTCAACAGCTTTGAGAATCACTTTACTGCTGTAAGTCGCACCCGCAACCGCATCAAGCTCAACACTCTGGGTAGTCACGATGCGTGGTAGCAAGGATTCGGCTGGCTTCCCCTGGCCATTGCGGTGTTCCTTCAAGTCGACCGAGACAATCCTATGGTCGGCGACCTCGACGGTCACAACCACCTTGACGGGAAAGGCTTCGTAGGACCCCTCGTATATACCGTCGGCAATCTTGGAGAGGTCCGGATTTTCAATCGACAGGGCCGACAGTTGGTTCAGGGCTACTTCCGATTTCCGGATGAAACTTCGGACTCCCACTGCCCCAACAACTATGACCACAAGCAATACCAATAGAACGATATATCGTTTTTTCATGATTGACTCCGATTGGGTATCATCACCCTTGGGCAGCTTTCGAGGGCGCAAACAGTTTTAACGCAACTTTTCGGACCAAGGGAGCAGGAAACAGATCCGCCTGCAACAGCATGGCCAACCCGATGGTCGCCTCGACAATCCCGATGAAGAAGAACAGAATATGGAGGAATGCTATTGTATCGATAATCAGGACTTGGATCACGATCCAAATCACCATACCACTACCCAACACTCCGGCGATATATCCATGCCACGTGACCTTTTTGGCCAGAAACACCGCACCGACAATGTTGCCTATACCGAATAGTCCGAACAGGACCAGACCCGGTATGAGAAAGGATTCGAATGGCGATCCTTCCAGCATCGAAAGTGGTGCTCCAAGGGGAGCCAGAGGTTCGACAATACACGCATACCCACCACCCAAAGCACCTACACCGATTACCACATGCATGACAAACAGAAGCATCTTCATATATTTCATGATACTATTTCCTCCTGTATCAAATTTTACGATGGATGGGAAGCTAGTGATCTGTATCATCCTAATCTTTGCTTTTCTTGGGCCTATTGAACAGATGGACTTCGTTCGTGTCAGCTCAGATCACTAGAGGATACATCACCTTGGATTCTACACAGCAAGTCGGGAAATTGCACCACCCGCGAATAGCAAGACCAGAAAATAATCAGGAAAATTTTGCCTTGGAGTGCCCTATTTATTGTATTGATGCAAATATTGTAATCAGTTAAATATTTATCTGGTACTGTTGCCATGCTGTTGCATATCAGCTCCGTTTGTTGTTATATGCAGGAAGAGGAGATCTGGATGGATCACAATCCGACTATGTGCGTCTTCTGCAAACAAAAGTCCTTACGCATCGTACATGAAAACACCTCTGCATATGCCATGTACGACAGTTCACCGGTTACACCGCTCCATGCATTGGTCATACCGAAACGCCACATCACGGAATACTTCGACCTGTCGGATACGGAATTGTCCGATTGCCACGAGCTGTTGCGTTTGATGCGAGACGAAATCCAAAAACAAGACCCTTCTGTCCTGGCTTTCAATGTGGGGATAAATGTTGGAAAAGCCGCTGGCCAGACAATTTTCCATTGCCACATCCATTTGATTCCACGGCGGAGTGGAGATGTCGAGGACCCTCGGGGTGGCATACGGCATGTGATTCCGGGCAAAGGGTTCTATTGAATCGATTCCGGGACATCGGTATTTGGGGTCAAAGTATCGGAGGCGTAACTTTTCAGGAAATTTCGGGTTGCCACTAGCCGTACAATGTGTCGGTTGGTATATTTCTGTCCTACGGGTGGATTTGCTATGAAACGTGAAAAAACATGGAAACATGATACGATACTCTTTTTGGTAAGTCAGAATATCAGCTTGTTCGGTTCGATGTTGGTCCAGTACGCGATCATGTGGCACATAACACTTGTGACGCAGTCGGGAGTCATGATGACTGTCTCGATCCTGTGTGGATTCATTCCGACACTTATCATCTCACCATTTGCCGGTGTGTGGGCCGACCGGTTCGACCGTAAACGATTGATAATATTCGCGGATGCGCTCATTGCACTGGTCACCCTTGGAATGGCGATCCTCTTCTATCTTGGACAAGATGCGATATGGCAATTGTTCGCCGTATTGTTGATACGTTCCTTTGGGACGGGTATCCAAACACCAGCGGTAAGTGCCCTACTCCCCCAGATCGTGCCACAGGAGAAGTTGACCCGGGTAAACGGCTTGAACGGAAGCGTGCAGTCGTTGGTAACTATTGTCACACCGATGCTCAGTGGGGCACTACTCACCCTCAGTCCAATCCAATCGATCTTTTCCATCGATGTTGTGACAGCTGCGATCGCCATTGCAATCCTCTCGTTCTTCCTGAAAATTCCTATCCATGGAAAAGCCAAGGAGCATCAGGAATTCAGCTATTTCTCCGATATGCGTGACGGCATACGCTACATCAACAACCATGGGTTTATAAAAGTCCTATTCGCGTTCTGTGCCGCATTCTTCGTATTCGTGACACCGTTGGCCTTCTTGACCCCATTGCAGGTGACCCGAAGTTTCGGTAGCGATGTGTGGCGTCTCACGGCAATCGAAGTGGCGTTCTCAGGCGGGATGATGCTGGGAGGATTGCTCATTGCCTCCTGGGGCGGCTTCGCAAACAAGTTGCATACCATGGCATTCAGTACGATCATAACGGGGCTGGCGACCCTGGCTCTTGGTATTATCCCCATATTCTGGATCTACTTGGCCTTCATGGCGGTCATCGGCATTTCCATGCCGCTATTCAACACGCCCTTCACGGTCTTGCTCCAGCAGAAAGTCGAGGAAGGATACCTGGGTCGGGTGTTCGGTGTATTCACCATGATCTCCAGTTCGGTCATGCCGCTTTCGATGTTGGTGTTCGGTCCCCTTTCCGATGCCATCGAGATCGAATGGCTCCTGTTGGTAACCAGCATACTTATGACAATCCTGGGATGGGCCATGTTGGGAAACAAGAAACTGGTGGCGGCGGGAGCTCCGGATATCGCCGAAGCCCCCACCGAAGTGCAGTCCTAATCGGACTTCCTGGTAACCGGGAGCCATACCTCGCATCGATAATCGTTCGCCTGCTGGTCCCCGGCAAAATACACCTCAATATCGGGTGCATTGCTGTATTCGTATCCTGAAATGGGCAACCATTCGGTTATGATTCTTCGCTGTAGGTCCTGTATGGCGTGCGGCATGGGTCCGATGCATTCGAATATCGCCCACGTGCTTGCGGGAATCCTGTACTCGACAAAGCTGTCCCCGGCCTTCCTGGTGGATGCCACTGCTATGAAATAATCGAAATCATCACCCTCCATATTTCCACAGACACCGAGCAATCCCTGTGGTTCCCTATCCAAATATTCCATGATCCGGGGAATCTCCCCCGATTGGATCGTACGTTGCCAGAACTTGGGAACCTCTTCGAAACATTCTTCCATTTTCACGGAGAAATGTTGTCCTACCCCAACGATAGTGAAACTCTCTTTCTTCTCGATTCGATACTGCATTTCGGCTCCTCCTGTGATTGCCATGCTGAAAATCATCCGTGGGTGCGCCTTGAGTACAACCCCGGCTCTTCTCGCTTCCGATGGACTCATGCCATGGACAACATGGAATGCACGATTGAATGCAGTTGGGGATTCGTATCCGTATCGCAATGCGATATCGACAATCTTTCCGTCTCCTCGTTGGATATCGAATGCAGCCAATGTCAGCCGCCTGCGTCGGACGTATTCGGACAATGGGATTCCGGCGATAAACGTGAACATCCGTATGAAGTGAAAGGTCGAACAACAAGCGATCCGTGCCGCACGCTCGTAACTGATCTCCTTATCGAGATTGTTCTCCATGTAGGAGACAGCTTCGTTCAATCTGGCGATCCATTCCATGTTTTACCTCCTGGCACTTCTGAACATACACGACGTGGTGAATCGAATCCTCTCTTACCATGCACAATTTGGAGAGCTTGGATCAACGGTTCGTCGGTAGTCCGCCGGACTAATAGAGAATTCAATTCGTTTGTGCTCTTGGAACTTTGAATTACCTATGTCGGGACAACCATTGCATGGCATTCTGCCAGATCTTGGCATATCCGATCCATTCGGTAAAACTCCTTGGACACCAATGTGGACCAATATCGGTCATCCACGCCATGGAACGGCCTTTCCCATAGTCCATAGCAGCAAGCAACGGATGGTTATATTGGGTTTTTGCTATGAGCTGGGCCTCCGATTTCATTGAAACTTCCTGGTATCCCAATAGATAGGGCCAAGGAGATGGAACGCCATCCAAAATCGGATGATCGGGCATTTCAATTGAGACGTCCACACCCTCAGGGGTCTCTACCCTATCGTCGAATGGGTAGATCTGCACTGGAAGGACTTCCTCGAGCGGTGTTCGGAAATATTTTGCAGAAGCTTGGAATCCTGCGAAGGACAGGTACCCACCGCACATGCATAATCCGCCACCTTTGGAAACCCAATCGTTTATGAGACGCAACCTGTTTGGCGCGGTGTGTCCTTCGATGAAGACTTTTCTACTCAACAGCAGTGTATTGGCACCGATATCGCTGAGGATAACCACATCGTATGGATCCAATTCTTCAAGAGTCTCAGGAAACCGCTCGGCGGCTTCGTGTGCCGGTATGTGGGTATATTCAATGAATTTGCTCTCGTCGAACGCCTTTTTCAAAAAATAATGGCCGGTCTCATATGTGGCGGATGAAAAGTGATCGAAACCCTTGTGGTGCGTGCTCACCGACATCCAGGACTCTCCAACCAATAGGACTTTTACCATTTTCATATTTCCTCCCACTATCCAACTGCCATTTACCTTGCTATCTTCTTTCGAAACCTTGGAGTGTTCTCGGTGAAATAATTCAAGACCATTATGAGAATCAATACTCCGCCCCAAATCAGGGAAATATAGTAGCTGCTGATAGTTGGGAACCGATTGAGCCCGGTTTCCAGCATACGCAACAAAATGATAGCAAGAACCACGCCACTTATCTTCCCTTTGCCTCCGACCGGGTTGACACCTCCCAATACAACAATCAACACACATTGCAGCGTATAGACCGTTCCATAGTCGGCCCGGGCGGAGTTGTAGTTTGCCAACATGATCATCCCGCCAAGCGCAGCACAAACGCCTGAGAGCATATAGGTCTTGATCAGAAGTCGATCGGTTTTCAGCCCGCTGAATTTTGCGGCGGTGGCGCTGGTTCCCAACATATACAGTTTCGTCCCGAATACTGTCCTGGACAATAGGAACCAGATCAAGATCGCCATGACGATGAAAATCACCAATTGGACCGGGATCAAATCGAATATCCGATTGTTGATGGTACGTGCGTAGGTTCGTGAAAACTTGCTTACCGCATTGCCCTTGGTGAGGGCTAGACATATTCCAGTGAACAATTCTCCCGAACCCATGGTCGCCAAAATAGGGGGAATGTGAAACTTGGAGACCAGAATTCCATTGAAGATTCCAAGTGCTGCTCCAATACCGACAGCCAAGACAAACACCAATGGAATGGCATAGGCAGGGATCATTCCAGAGGCATTGGTCATTTGTATCAACAGGTAAGCCATCAAGATGGAGGTCAAGTTCGCGATACCTACCACCGACAAGTCGATACCTCCGGTAATCATGCAAAGCATGACACCTAGACTCATCAATCCGAATTCGGGAAACTGGGCTGCCATGGTCTGGAAATTCAACAGGGAATAGAAACGGCTGAATCGCGTGATGGCAATGAAAATCATCCACACAATGATTAGAAAGATGAGCCGCCAAAGATGTCGGTCATTCGAATACAGCTTCTCGAATCTGGCCAAAGGTTGCATCGTATTCCGTTCCATCATACAACCTCCTGGATTTTTGCCTTGATTTTTCTGGTACTATTCATTCGGATCACTTGATAGGCGCTCACTCCGGTTCCGATAATAATCAAGGCCCCGGTGAATACGCTTTTCCAAGACGTGGGAACACCCAGGAGAATCAATGAATTCTCGACAATGACAATGAGTAGCGTTCCCAACATGCAACCGAGCAATGTTCCCCTTCCACCTGTGATTGCTGTTCCTCCAAGTACCACTCCAGCGATAATATTCATTTCCATCCCCAGCATATTGGTCGGGTGGGCCTGTTGCATCATGCATACGCGTATGACTCCCGCCAAGCTCGCTATCATGCCGACCATGATGTACATGATGAACTTTGTCTTCACCACACCGAATCCTGCCCTGTGTGCACTTGCTTCACTTCCACCGATCGCATAGATACCACGTCCAAACATGGTATACCTCAACATGAGGAAAACGAGCGCCAGCACTATCACGAAGGCAAGGGAGGCTACGGGCATTCTACTGGTCAATCCGGAGACAGGATTCTTGGCGATGAAAAGCGAGGAGGTCCCCCATTCGCGCATTCCGACCGGGATTGTGGTAAGTTGCTTGCTGTTCAAGGCTCCTTGCATAATTCCCTTGAACACGCTTGACGAACCAAGGGTGACTATCAATGCCGGCAACTTGAAATAACCAATGAATAGGCCATTGAAGGCACCAAGCACCGCACCAATCGCTAAAGCCATGACTATCGCCACCCATACACCACCCTGGTAGTTGGTGTCCAACAGGTATTTGGTGGTTGCATACACACTCAACGAAGCCAAAGCGGGAAAGGATACATCGATCCCCCCTGAAACTATCACCATGAAAGCCCCAATGGCGAACAGTCCGGGAACAATGAGTGCAGAAGCTATATCAACAAGATTGTTCGAGGAAAAAAACTGCCCCGAGCGCACCTCGATCAGAAGGCAAAGTGCCAACAACACCAGGAATATGTAGGGTTCGTTGCGCCGTGACAGTTTCTTGAGTAGTGTTTGGGTTTTCATTTCCACGACAGGACCTCCCTATAGCATGTATGACAAAATTGTCTTCTCATCAGTTTCTCCAGCGTTCATATCCGCGACAATCCGACCGGCTTTCATGACAAGCACGCGGGAGCAGTTTTCCAAGACCTCCGGCAGGTCGTCTGAAATTATAATCAAACCAAGACCTTCCTTAGCCAATTGCTGCAATATCCCATGTATATCATGCTTGGAACCGATATCCACACCTACAGTCGGTCCATTCAGGACCAATACATCCAGATTGCATGCCAACCATTTTGCCAAGACTATCCGTTGCTGGTTCCCACCCGAAAGGGTTTGACAGGCATTATTTGGATCTGGAGTCGCGATTGCGAGTTCATTAACCCATTTATCAATTTCAGCGGATCGCTTTTTCTTGTCCAGGATTCCGGCACTTTTCACAAGACGATCGATTTCCGATATCACGATATTGTCCGCGATGCTTTGGGACAGGAACAATCCTTCGCTCAACCTATCCTCAGGAACATATCCGATATTGTTTCCGATCGCTACTTGCGGACTACTGATCCGTACCGGATTTCCATCGACAAGAAACTGCCCGGTTTCGATCGGTTTGATTCCAAATATCGAGAGGGCCAATTCGGTACGGCCAGAATCGAGCAATCCGGTGATACCAAGGATTTCTCCGCGATGTACGGCAAACGACACATCGGTGAACCGCCCGCCCATCCCAACTCCTCTTGCCTCGAAGATCGGATTTTCCGAAAGGTTGACGGGAACAAAATGCCGTTGCTGAAAATCCCGCCCGGTCATATAGTATGAGAATTTTTTCGCGTCCAATTCGGAAGTGGATCCGGTTGCCACCAACTCTCCACTTCGAAGGATGGTGAAGTTTTCCGAGATTTCAAATACTTCATTGAGTTTATGACTCACAAAGAGAATCGCAATTCCCCTCTCCTTGAGTTTCAGGATGATATTGAAGAGATTGCGAACCTCTTTCTTGGTCAAAGCGGTGGTCGGTTCATCCATGATTATCAGTTTCGTATTGAACATGAGGGCACGACTTATCGCAATCATCTGCTTCTCAGCAACTGTCAGATTCCCGACCAAGGCATCAAGGTCAACCTTGAAATCAATCTTGGCGACAGCTTCCTCGGCAATCTCACGCATACGTTTCCAGTTCACCAGATGCCGACGATCGGCCAATTCACTATTGAAAGCAAGATTTTCCATGACCGTTAAATTGGGAAAGACCGAAAAGTCTTGGTAGATGACTTGAATCCCATTCTTGATCGCCTCGATCGGCGTGATCTTCGAATATGATTTCCCGTCGAATTCCATATGTCCGTCATCGGGGGAATAGACTCCGCTGATAATCTTGATCAACGTGGATTTCCCACTACCATTCTCGCCTGCAAGACAGTGGATTTCTCCAGGTTTGATTTCAAAGTTCACCTTTTTGAGCGCCTGTACCCCAACAAACGATTTATAGATGTCTACGGCCTTGAGAAGGCTCTCCGCCATGACGTACCCCCCTTCAAGAGAATCCTGGACAAACAGTCTTGTACCATAATACAACATTGCCCTGCCGTTCGCAGTAGAAAGGCAGGGCATGAATACAATTTGTTACATTAGAAGCCGAAATCGTACACGTTGTCGGCATTGATGACAATCCAGCCTTCACCTTCGAGGACTGTATCGCTTCCTGCTTTGAATTTCATATTGGTATACCCATCGACACCAAGATCAACGGTTCCCTCGATCTTGTCACCATCAAGTACCTTTACTGCCAACGCAATCATTGCCTTGCCGGCAAGCGCAGGATCCCAGAGTGTCAACGATTTGACAACCCCACTTTCCAAAAGGGCAGCGTTGTCCAACGGCATACCGGTTCCTGAAGTGAAGGCCTTTCCAATCAAGCCAAGTTCTTCGATGGCACGGGCGACTCCGGGTGCATCGTATGAGGATGTTCCCATGATTCCCTTTAGGTTGGGATATTTCTTGAACAATTCCTTGGCAACGTTATAGGCCACATCGCCGTTATCGAAAGATTCGACCCGCTTTTCCGCATCAAGCAGTTGCATTTTTGGATATGCGGACTTCTGGTGTGCCACTCCGGCATCAGCCCATTCGTTGTGCGAACCATTTGTCAATGAAGCAACCATGGTCGTATAAACGCCTTCTCCACCCATGGCTTCGGCCAAGTTGTCCATGATGAATGCACCATAACCAGCGTTACTGAATGCTTCGATATCGTAATCGACGTTCTCCAAGGCTGCGCCTTCGTGGGTAACTACGACGATTCCGGCATCTCTTGCTTGACCAAGTACCGGTTCCAAGGATTCAAGGTCGACCGGAACAACACACAATGCATCGACTCCCTGGGCAATCAGATCCTGGATAAGCTGGGCCTGCAATGTCGCATCGATTTGCGGAGTACCTCGTTGATACACGTTCAAACCGGTTTCTTTCGCATACTCATCCACACCGACTTTCATGCGGACGAACCAAGGATTGGATGCATCCTTCGGTACGACAACAATTTCATAACCACCTTTTTTCTCAGCCTGGCCAGCAGCGAACAAGACCGGCATGACTAAAAGGACAAGCAGAACAAGAGCAATAACTTTCTTCATACTGTGTTCCTCCTTACAGTGTCTGCGCACATTTTACCCTAGCCAAAATGAGAAGTCAAATAGTAATTAAATATTTTAGTAAATAGCATAAATTCGCTTTACAAAATAGAGAAATTAGTTGAATACACAGCAAAATAAGCACTATTTCACGGTAAAAGTGAATGGTTTAACTAAATTTTATTAAACTGTTTGACAGCAACTCGGTTGCGCGATATGCTGGAACAATGGGTATCAAGGAAATTGCGGAACAGGCTGGAGTCTCGAAGACCACCGTTTCATTGGCTTTGAATGGACAGAAGGGAGTCAGTTACGAGACACGGATGCGAATTATCCAACTTGCGAAAGATATGGATTATCGCGTACCTGGAGAACGCTCCTATCTCCATGAGAACAATGGAACCATCATGTTCGCACGATTACGGAAACACGGGTTGATCCTCAACGAGGACCAAAATAGTTTCATAATGGACTACATCGATGGCATGAACCATGTCGTGAAGGAATTCGGGTATACATTCGAGATCTACAACCACCGGGTCGAACCGATTCCCAAATTCCTTAGTGAACTACAGGACAAGCAACCGAAGGGAATCATAATACTTGGAACTGAATTGGAGGCTGAGGATATCCTGGCACTGTCCGCGTTGCCAATTCCGTACGTTGTCATGGACACATACTTCGAACACATATCCGTTGATTTTGTGAATATGGCCAACATTGGAGCTGTCCACAATATCGTGGGTTACTTCTCGAAAACAAACCACAAGGATATCGGCATGGTGACCTGCTCCATTAAATCGGGCAATGTAATCATGCGTGAACGGGGGTATCGCCTTGCCATGGACCACTTCTCAAAAACAATTGGAGTCGATTCGCTTATTCAGGTACGACCGGGTTTTCCTGGCGCCTATCAGGATATGATGGGACATCTTAAAAAGGGTAATCGCTTGCCACAAGCTCTCTTCTGCTACAATGACGTGGCAGCATTCGGCGTAATCAAGGCTCTGAAAGAGAGCGGCTTCTCTGTTCCCGCCGATGTTTCGATTATTGGATTTGATGATTTACCCATGTCGTCGATGATGGAACCGCACCTGACCACTATCAAGGTACCGAACAAATATATCGGAAGCTCTGCGGCACGAATGCTGGTAGAGCGATTGAATTCAAAACGGACACACTACCCTACCGGTTTGTTGGTAGGAGGTGCTTTGATTATCCGTGAGAGTGTACAAGAACGCACGTGACAAGGAGGTGTCGCTCATGAGCAAGTATTCGATAATTCTGGGCAATCTGGGAAACACTTGTGACCGTTTCCTTTCTTCCGGATACAAGGATGAATTACCGAAGGAAACCTTGATCCGCCAAGCATCGGAAATCGATGGGGTCGAAGGGGTTGAGCTGGTTGGGACATGGGATGTTTCGATGGATACCGTGGATACAATCGGTGGGTTGCTGGAAAAATATGGATTGCGTTGCGCATCGATTATCCCCGATCATTTCAGCCAAAAGCGTTGGGGGCGAGGGACGTTGTCCGCGAAGGATCCCGACATACGCAATCAAGCACTTGACTATACATTCGAATGTGTAGAAATGGCACGACGTTTGGGATGCGACACCCTTAACATCTGGCCAGGTCAGGATGGATACGATTATGTACTGCAATCCCACCTGGTGCGCGAAAGAAATTGGCTGATGGAAAATATCAGGAAAGTCGCCGAATCGGCACCAGATATCAAGTTTGCCTTGGAATACAAACCGAAGGAACCCCGCAACTTCTCGTTCATGGCACGTGCTTCGGATACCCTACTGCTCGCCAAGGAGACCGGATTGGATAATGTTGGCGTCTGCATAGATACCGGACATGCATTTGTTGCGGGAGAAAATGTCGCCGAGTCCGTCGTTATACTGCAGGAATACGGAAGAAAGCTTTTCCATATGCATTTCAATGACAATTACGGCGCATGGGACGATGACATGATCGTGGGATCGGTACATTTCCCGCTCTATGTGGAAACACTTTTCTGGTTGAAGGAAACAAACTATGACGGGTGGTTCTCCATGGACCAGTACCCCTACCGTGAAGACGGTCAAGGAGCCTTGCGAGAAAGTGTACTCTTCCTCCAGATGCTGGAAAACAAGCTTACCGCAGAAGTTATGGAACAGATCCGTGACCTGGTAACAACCGGTGATGCCGTCAAGTCACAACGCTGGCTGCGCGAGACGTTCTTCAAATAGATATACGGCAACATCCCGAATCCGAGGGGAGTGGACGTACATGCTACTCCCCTTTTCAATTCATCGCGCCAACCTATCGAGACCTTCTTCAACGGTAGGAACAAAAAACACTGAATTGCCTTTGTTGCATTCGTATATGAAGGACTGCAGGCTTTTGCTCACATAGGAGGAAAAGTCGCCGACGATGGCGATCTTGAATTGGTAGTTCGAGAATTTTTGCAAAATCTCTCCGGCAATACCACTGGATAATGTGAAGAAATCCTTCGGAAGACTATCCTTGTCCATAACCATACCTATGCAGTGGCCTTGGTACCAAGCGGTCGCCATAAGATCCAGCATGTCGGAGGCCTGTTCGACGCGGGTACTTGTATCGAAAAGGGCAATGGCCTTTCCGTTCCTTTCAACAACTTCCATAGTATATCCTCAATTGGCGCCGACGAGGCGCTCACAATGGATCGTCTTGGCTGCATACAGTCCCAACACAATGTACAGACTAGTCATGATGAATACCGCAGGGAACCCGATGACACCCACCAGATACCCGGCGAGCAAGGGATACACCACCTGCATGATCGAACCGGCACCGGAAAGTCCTGTATAGACCGCCCGATTCTCATTGGTGGAAATCTCCAACAAGACCCCGGAAGATACGATTTGGCTGATGGTAAACGAAATACCGCTGAGAAGGAACACCAATGAGTACCAAAGCGGGGTCGCGGGCAACAGCAAAGCCACCAGTGGTGTCGATGCGCTGACTATGACAAACAGATAGATCATGGAGCGGTACCGTTGGCCTTTCGAGAACAGGGTCAAGGCAATGTTGGCTCCCAGGGCTCCTACCATCTGCACCAACAGGAATGTTCCGGTCATTCCCCCGTCGACGGGAAACCGGGATCTTCCATACAACAGAAGGAACGGCAGGGTCGAAACGATCACCCCGCTCGTATTGATGAGGAACAGATATTTTCGGAAATTGGGATCATCTTTCAATACATTCCAGAACTCGCGATACTTTTCACGAAGCGGTGTCCTGGCAGGGGCAGGTGCGGCCGGTTCCAGGATCATCCAGAATCCTATGGTTCCCAAGAGCAACAGCAACCCGGCAAGAAGAAACAGCAGGCTGTAGTTGGCTGGATACGATACCTGGGAAAGTATCACCTTCACCAGAAGGGCAGAGACGATTACCCCGACACTGGAGATCAACTGTTTTACCACAAGCAGCTTCTTTCGCTTTTCTGGAAGAATGACCTTTCCCATGATATCGGTGTAGGAAATGTTGGCATATGCTCCACTGAACGAAAATATCGTCATGACCAGGATGATGGTCCATACTTTCCAAAATGCCTCACCCCCCAGGTTTCCCAAGAAAAGGCCAAGGACAAGCAATGCGGCTACCCGGATGTATATGCCCACAAGCAAGGCTGGTTTCTTCTTTCGCAAAGGTACGATCATACCGGCGAAGACCAGTTGCATGAACTTGGTGCCACCTATCATGATCGCCGATAGGATTCCCATATGGACGGCGGTTCCGCCGGCTTGGGAGAGCATGCTCGGAACCACAGTGTTTATATCGATGAAGTTGAGCGTCAATGCCAAGAACAGGGCATGGATCAGGAATGCAGTGAAATTCCTCTTTTGTACCGTCGCTTCTTCCATGGGTTTGTGTCGTCTCCTGACGTATAGCATACGCATGGAAACAGACGATAGGCAAGCTACCCGAAGTTTAAAGTGGAATTCAGCCAGATATTGCAACCATATGAATTTACCATGAAATCTCAAAGTTATGAAATATTTACCACTGAAACAGAATTCCAATATTGCATAACTGTTCAACCTGCCGTATAACTACACAGGTCAACAAATAAAATGAAATCTATCCAAAGAAATGGGGAAGCCACAATGGATCATGAGCGTTCGACAGAAAGAAGACTCATCCTATCGTTCATTGCCTTTTCGTGCATAATCATATTTGTTGCGGCAATCAGTCTGGTCAGTATAAACCGGACCATGGATGATTTGCATAAGGAGTTGGGCCAGATAACCCAATTGCATGGCGATCTGGTTGGACAATCCCAGCGACTAATGGAAGAAGACACGCTCACCAGCAGCATTGTTGTGATAGCAGGCTCATTCCTTCTAATACTCCTCAATTTTCTCATGACCTTAGGCGGACTCAAGCACACTCGCGAGGAGAAAAGAGTCCGCGACCGCATAGAAGAGGAATTGCGGGCCATCAATGACAAGCTGTCAAGTGTCATCGAGGGTACCAATGTCGGCACGTGGGTATTGGATATCCCTACCGGCATATCTGAGATCAATGCCCGCTGGGCAGAGATTGTGGGGTACACGCTAGACGAACTATCTCCCTTCTCCATCCATACGTGGCGCAACCTCACCCATCCCGATGATCTGAAAGTTGCGGAAACTCATTTGCAGGAAGTGTTGGCCGGCAAGCAGGATTTCTATGAAGTCGAATTCCGGATGCACCATAAGACAGGGACGTGGGTGTGGGTGCTTGACCGGGGAAAGGTAACCAAATGGTCGGCTTTAGGTGAACCCTTGGTCATGAGCGGAACCCATACCAACATTACCAGATTCAAACAGGCCCAGGCGGCGTTGGAGAAGAGTGAAAGCAGCCAACGAAAGCTGGTTGAACAGATGAACCAAGGACTTCTGGTGTGTAGGATCGAGGAAGATGCCGACCACCGGATGCTCGATGCGATTGTACTTAGTGTGAACAGGCGGTTTGAGGAGATAATCGAGAAGTCCGCTGAAACAATCCTGGGTACTTCGGTCGACAATATTTTTCTTGGCGACAGGACCGAATGGATCGAGATGTTTAGAAGCGTAGTGGAATCGGGCAACCCGAAAATCGTCGAACGCTATACGCCGCATCTTGGCAAGCACCTGAGGATATCGGCCTATTCTCCCGAACCGTTGCTGTTCGCCGCGATTATCGACGACATAACACAATCGAAAGTGGTGCAGAACCAGTTTGCCTTGGAGAAGGCCCGTCTGGAAACAACCTTGTTGTCCGTTGGCGATGGGGTCATCGCGCTCGGTCGAAGCGGACATATCGATGTGATCAACAGTGTGGCACAAACCTTGACCGGGTGGGAGTATGCCGATGCGGTAGGCCAGTTCTATCGCAAGATCCTGAATTTTGGCGAAGAAGATATTGTCGAACGGTCGATCGGGACCAAAAAATCGGTCGAGGCCGGTACCAACGAAGTGTTGGTTTCACGGCACGGCGAAACGATTCCAATCGAAGCGATCGCCTCTCCTATTTTCGACGCTTCGGGGAATGTCGACGGCGTGGTGCTTGTATTCAGGGATTGTACCGAAAAACGGAACAAGCAGGAACGGATTCTGCACTTCAGCTATAGCGACCCGATGACCGGCCTGAAGAATCGACGGGCATTCGAAGAGGAAGTCCACCGGTTGAACCATGTCCGCTATTGTCCTTTGGTGCTCGTCATCGCCGATGTCAACAACCTCAAACTCACCAATGATGCCTTTGGGCATGATGCTGGAGACACCTTGCTGCGCACCGTTGCCGATATCTTGCGAAAGGAATGCCGGGAAACCGATATCGTGGCGCGAATCGGTGGCGATGAATTTGTAATCCTCTTACCCAATACCGATGCGGAGTATGCGAATGTCATTATTGACAGGATGAATGCGTCCATTGCCGACGCACGGGTGAAGGACATGCCTGTATCGGTATCGTTTGGAAAATCGGTAAAACTGGTCCGTTCGAACAATATGGATGAATTGTTCAGGGAGGCCGAACATGAAATGTACCGGAAGAAAGTCGCCGAGCGACCGCAAATCAGAAAACGGATCATCGACCAATTGCTGTCATCGCTCTTCAGTCAGAATCCCGAGGAACAAATCCATAGCGAACGGGTTGGCAAACTCTGCCGCATGATCGCCGAACATGCGGGATTGTCGGATGATGAAGTGGATGAGATGGAGTTGGCAGGGATCATGCACGATATCGGCAAGGTCGCCCTGGGCTCTGAATTTCTGGCAACCGAAGGCCTTGCGGATGAGCTTGAGGGAGGCACGGTGCTTCGACACCCTGAAGTCGGCTACAATATCTTGAGCGCAGCCTCGCAGTATGGAGCGATCGCGGAGTTCGTCCTTTCACACCATGAACGGTGGGACGGAACCGGATACCCCAGCGGCTTGAAAGGGTCTGCCATACCCCTCCAGGGACGCATTCTTGCCCTGGCCGACAGTTATGCACTCATGACAACCGCAGAACCCGACGGGTTGGGATTGTCCGACAGGGAAGCCCTTGGAAAGCTCTCGATGGAAGCTGGCTCCAAGTACGACCCCGAGCTGACAAGATTGCTGACCCAGTTGGTCCAAGGCGACGATTGAATGGCAGTATTGTTGTCGAAAAACATGTTGACGTGATACAGTAGGCCAATTCTTACTTGAGAGGCTCCATATGCGCAACCGAATCATCGCAATACTCTGTATACTTACAACTGTCCTTGCACTCGCCGGGTGCAACAAACCTAAAACCGAAACCAGTGCCAATACCACCATTGAAGAATCCATCCGTACCGAGCCCTTGCCAACATTGAAGGTCGGTATGATGAGTGCGGTCGATTCGGCTCCATTTTACCATGCCCTGCAGGAAGGCTACTTTACGCAAGAGGGAGTCGATGTCGAGTTGATCCTCTTCACCAACGGACAGAACCGGCAGACCGCTTTGCAGACCGGACAGGTCGACGGAGCAATGACCGACCTGGTTGCACTGATAACACAAACAGACAGCGATTTCGCGCTGACAGGGACCCTCTCCACCGACGGAGATTTCCCGTTGCTCGCGACAGGGCCGTTGGACGGAAAGAAGTCGGTCTCGGCGGGAACCATGGAGATCAGTGTCACCAACTATCTGTTGGAACAGTACCTTGCACCGAAGTACGAGATTGAGAAAGTCTTTATCAATGAAATACCGGCTCGACTCGAGGCGGTAGTCTCCGGGCAATTGGACACCGGTATATTCCCCGAGCCGTTCGCATCGATCGGCGCCTTGCGTGGATTGGAAAAAATCGTATTCGAGGGAATCCCCAGCGAGAGCCTGAATATCATTGCATTCACGAAATCGGCGATCGCCGAAAAAGAATCGGCTATCCGTTCATTCCACATCGCCTATGGACGGGCAGTAGCGGATCTGCAGCGGAATCCCGAACTGGCGCGCGATGTCCTCATGAAAGTGATTCCGAACCTGCCACCTGCGGTACGGGATACAATGCATCTCCCCGAATATCATGCTCCGCGGTTGCCTAGCGATGGATTCACCAAGGAGATCATTGCATGGACAGGAACTGTCACCGGTAGGGAATACATATTGGAACCATCCGCAATGCTTGATCCACGGTTCGTGCGGCAATAGCAATGGTCACCATCTCCGATGCCCGCCTCGATTACCCCAGGCATATTGCTTTCGCCAATTTCACCCTGGCAGTAAAACCGGGCGAGATGGTCAGCATCATCGGAAAAAGCGGATGCGGCAAGACCAGCCTGCTCTACGCCATTGCCGGTCTCCTTCCACTATCACAGGGGACGTTGTCGCTTACCGGTGGCACCGAGGCTTGCAGCATCATGTTCCAACAGGATCGGTTGCTCCCCTGGAAAACGGTCCTTGGAAATGTGTTGCTGGGGCTTACCAAGGATTACGTGGGGCAAGCCGAAATGCTGTTGGATCGGATGGGTCTGTACGGACACAGGAAAAAGTATCCGCAACAGCTCAGCGGTGGAGAGAGGCAACGGGTCGCCCTGGTCCGAAGCCTCGTCAGGAATCCGCGGCTGCTGTTGCTGGACGAACCGTTGGCCGCACTCGATGAACAGAATAGGGAACTGCTGCAACAGGAGATCAAGGAATTCGTAATTACCAAAGGCATCACCCTGATCATGGTCACCCACAGCATCCAGGAGGCGATATTCATGGGTTCCAGGATTCTTGTCATGCAGCCGGATGGTATACGTTTCGAAACGGAAAATCCGCACCATGGTGCCAAGGACTTGCGCAACCGGACCGAATTCTTCGCGTTGGAGAAGGTGCTTAGGGCCCAACTTGGAGGTCCGGCATGAAATATGTACGTGGTACTACGATTGTCCTGGTTCTCTGGTATGCCCTCGCCTGGGTGTTGGCATCACCTATCGTTCCGTTTCCGCACCTGGTCCTTGTCCATTTGGTCAGGAGCATGGGAGAGGGGAAAACCTATCTGCACCTGCTATTCTCGCTGTACAGGATCTTCATGGGGATGATGCTCGCGCTTTTCTTCGCCATTCCTACCGGTATGGTGGCGGGTCGATTCAAGGCTTTGGACCAAGTGGTCTCACCGGTTCTCTACCTGCTCTATCCGCTTCCCAAGATCGCTTTCCTTCCCATCTTCATGGTGCTCTTCGGGATAGGGGACCTTTCCAAGATCATCCTTATCGCTGTCATCATCTTCTTTCCAGCGGCAGTAACGATTCGGGATGGCGTGAAGGAGATACCGGTGCAGTTCCTTGAACTTGCCCGCGCCTACCATTTGAAACCACGGCAAATCCTCAAGGACATCCTGTGGCCGGCAATTTTGCCTCGGATATTCTCTTCGCTTCGCATAACAGTGGGAATCTCGTTGTCGGTGCTCTTTATCAGTGAAAACTATGCCGCTACCTATGGATTGGGATATTACATCATGAACAGCTGGGTCATGGCCTACTACATCGGCATGTATTCGGGAATAGTGTTGCTCAGTCTGCTCGGACTCGGTCTGTATATCGTCATCGACGGTGTAGAGCGCCTGGTTGTACCCCAAAGCGCCCTCTAACCAGCCTTTCCACTTCTCAGAATATTCGTTCGCGCGCTACGGCCTGGCCCTTCCCTTTCAAGGTCCGGTCAAAGAATTCCAACACCAGGGAATTGGTCACTTGCATGCAATATTCGGCGTCCACGGTACCGGTTCCCAAAAGGTTCGCCAATACAGGCGATACCAGCGGAAGGTCGGTGAAATTCAAGTGCCCGGAGCCTATTACCACCGCCTGGTGCGAGAGATCCGAGCGGTTGTGCATGTAGGTGTTCGAATAGGAATCGCCTAGTTCTTCTGCCTGCTTGGCATGGTCCTCGTTGAACACGTTGAGTATGGTTTTGGGATACATTTGGAGTTCGAACTGCTCCACCCCGTCGGAATATCCGATGGTTTCACCCATCATCGTTCCGTCCAACACCACCACCGCATCGACCTCACTGCGTTCCCGACCGATCGCAGCTGCGGTCGCTCCTCCCATGGAATGTCCCATGACCCCGATCGAATCGTCCGCGATATGCGTGAATACCCCTTCGGTCAGTTCGGCATGCACGTTCTCGAGAATCGTATCCAATACGAAATTCATGTCACCTGTACGCAAGGCCATCCAGGACCGTTCCAATTCGTAGAGTTGAAGGCCTTCGATTTGTCCGTTTTCCACAGCCATGGCAGTCTGTAGGAAATCCATGTCGACAATCACCCTATTCCCGTCGACCTGCCGTGTCATGAAGGAATGGTAGGGGTGGTCGATGCTGCAGACCACATACCCATTGCTGGCCAATTCCATGAACGTGGAATGGTTGCTCATACGATACCCGAAGGCACCATGGGAGAATACCACCAGTGGATAGGTTCCGTCCGCCTGTTCGGGATACCAAAACTGCACAGTGACTTTCCGCTGGTCGGCTTCAGGCGTGAATGCCTCATCCCGGGATACGTCGGTCCATGTATAGGTCTCGGTACCAACGGCATAGGGACCGGTTACCTGCATGTGCTTGGATCCGGGAAACAAGAAGAGTGGAGCAACGAGAATCAGATACAGGAATATCCGCAATACCGACATCCCCACTTTCCGTTGTTTGGGTAACCCCCGGTGTACTTTGTCTTTTCCCAGAAGGACAACCAGCGAATATACCGATTGAACCGACAGGATACACGCGAGTCCCATCCAACTGGAACGCCAATCGAGAAGCGGTGACACCATGGATGCAAGAAACACTGCCCCCAGTATCAACCACGTCAGACGCAGACTTCGCCGTACCGATACGGCGCGTGTGCGCTCGATTACCAAGAAAATCACTTCTACTGCCACCAACACGAAGAGAACCACCAAAGCAATCATCCATCTACCCCTTTGTTCATTGTTTCCTGTACTAGGAATGCGCGATAAGAAGATCCAAGCATCTCCTGGATGTCACCATCGGAGAGCTGGATGCTATTCGTTGCGATCATGGAAGCTATCCCATGCGCGAAAATCCAAGATTTCATATAGAGCCGCTTGGCCCCTTCAAAGGATATGCCCAATCCCTTCGAAAGCTGCGCGGCGACTTCCACGTTGTCGGCATCGCTGAAAAAACCGGTAAAACCGTCGATTTTCTGGATGTCGGACATGAACAGGACCCTGAACAGATTTGGTTCCTCTTTTGCGAACGAAATGTAGGCAAGTCCCACTTGGCGGAAGGGATTCTCCCCTACCATCCTTTTCATGACATAACCGTTAAAATATTCGCCGAGGTATGTGTGGAAGGCATGTTTCAGCTCATCCATCGAGGTGAACCGGCTGAATACCGGCTGGGTGGAGCACCCGATCCTTTTGGCAATGCTTCGTGCGTTCACCGATTCGTACCCTTGTTCCCGAGTGAGGGCGAAAGTTGCTTCAAGGATTTGATTGCTTGTGACGTTCACTCTTGGTGGCATACCGACCTCCTTCTAGATATAACGTATGTTATATAACAGATGTTATTCAATTTGCGAACGCTGGTCAATAGGGTACGGAAAAAATTCCATTCCATCTCATACTTAGTTCGTAGCTGCCGAAGGAAGAAATCAAACACCTGTCCGATGGTTCGGCTACGTGTGACAGAGCATGATAGGCATATCTCATCATTGCCAAGGAGCGAGTCCAGACCATGAACAAGAAAATCGCGATCATCGTTCTTGCAGCCCTACTCTGCTGCATTGCCACCCAAGTGTCCGCCGGGGTATCCGGTGCCAAACCATTGCGTTGGTACCTGGAGGTAGGTGGAGGAACCGTCGGTATCGAAGGGGATCTGCTTCCAACCGGAAGTCTGCATACAGGTATCCAACTGGGGCCATCGGTTGCCGTCGGAGCATACTCCACGCTCACCTTGCTCTCCGACTTCGAACATGCCGAATTTGGTCTATCTACAGCCGATGTCGAAGCTGCCTTCTCGCTGGCCACAGGAACGGAACTCACATTCACGCCATGTTCCGAGTGGCGGTTCCACCCGTTGGTCCGATTGTCTGTCGGAGGTATCACAGCCGGATATCTGGAGAATACCGATAGTGAGGAAGGCTATGAGACAGCACATGTCCAGCGGTTTTTCCATGCCGCCGCACATATCGGAGGAGAACTTGCCGTTACCCGCGCATTTCGGGTCACCATGCAAGGGGGATGGTCGTTCGCAGGAAATACCGGGAACATGGGAATCGGTGTTGGAGAACTGGGGGGATTCGAGGTAGCAATCGCAACACGGATCCTCTGGGACACCATGTGGTAAATCCCGTATGGGAAACCCCATGCGGGGGATAATGCATCAAGGGGAAGACCAATGGCCTTCCCCTTAGTAGAGCTTGCATACGATATAAGGACTAGTTGTTTTCCCGGGCATTCTTCAACGCCACAGTCCACCATGAGAGCTGGTCGAGCATCTGTACGACTAGGGGTTCAAGATAGGTAAGTTCCTTGACCTGTTTCTGCCCGTTCATGATCGGGAAGAATTCACTGCCCTGGATATAGACACCCTGTCGAACCGGAGCCATCTGCAACTCGACACATATGTCCTTCAGATGCTGAACAGCTCGAACTCCACCAGCACTGCCGTAAGCGAAATAGGCCGCAGGCTTGCGTGCCCATTCGGGATAGGCATAGTCGAGCGCGTTCTTCAATACAGCAGTGATGCTGTTGTTATACTCCGCGGTGACGAAAATATACCCGTCGAACTCGGCGACCCTCTTCTGCCACTTTTGCGCGACTGGATTTGTCGAAGGCACATAGGCGTTGGATGCCACTTCATCGAAGAACGGCATGGGAAAATCACGCAAGTCGATCAATTCAAAGGAAAGGTCGGTGCGCTTGGATGCGATTTCCTGTACATATTTTGCCGCCTGTTCGCCTACACGAACGGCTCTGGTACTGCTTATGATAATGCCAATTTTGGGAACACTCATGATGTTTCACTCCATTAAATAGTTTAGTTATAAACTGAATATACGAAAAGGCCAGGCAAACGTCAATACGATTTTGTATCGCATATATTATTTTAATAAGTACAATTTTTAGTTCTAGATACCAACGTTTTGGATTCCTACCAGAAGATCTTATCATGCAAGACCTTGCGTACTCCTGAAAGGCAGGGTATCATAAAGCATGTCAGAATGTACGTTGAGCAACGATTTCTTGTGCAAGCACAGCATGTTTGGTGGCTTGAGCGATGCCGACCTCAATGAGGTGAAGCCGTTGCTGGATGAGTCGGCATATCCGAAGGGAACAGTCATTCTCCACCAGGGAGAACCTAACAATACGGTCTATTTTATTGTACAAGGGAATGTCTCTATCCAAAAGCATCCCGAAAACGGCAACGATTCAGAACGGGAAATCACGATATTGCACGATGGCGACTCCTTTGGTGAAATGGAGCTGATCGATATTCAACCCTGCGCGGCTTCGGTAATTTGCTTGACCGATGTCAAGGCCATTACCCTGACAAACCGGGATCTGTACAAGCTCTCCAAATCACACTTGTTGATCTACACAATGATAATCATGAATCTGGCAAGGGATATCAGTCGAAGGCTCAGGTCTACGGACAAGTTGCTGGCTTTGGTATCAAAAAAGAAGTTATAACCCTATGAAGATGAACCGTTTGCTCCAAGATATCTACAGGATCCTGTTGATCCTCAGCGTGGTGTTGGTCCTCTGGATGATCCTCAACGAATTCACCCAGTACGATGCGATCGGGTTCACCGGGTTGTGGTATGAGCTCGATCTACGAATCGAAGGCTCGTTCGCCAGCTGGTTGGAATCGATGGGTATGTTCCTGTGCTTCTTGCCTGCCTATGCGATTGTACGCATCGACACGGACAAACGGCTTTCCCGGTTATCGAAACTGTTTTTCCAGGTACTTGCCGGTGCCGCCGTATTCCTGGCAGCGGATGAAATGCTGGGTATACATGAGAGGATAGGTGAAAAGATTGGAAATGCTACCAATTTGGGAACAGGAACTTTTCTCGAAGGGTTCGCATGGGTCCTCATATACGGGCCGATCGCCCTTTTCGGTCTGGTGCTCTTCGTGTATGCACTGCGGGATACCCTACAACATTTCATACCATCCCGCCGGGCCAAGCTGATGCACATAGTTCTTATTATCGCAGTGGGAATCGGAACCATCCTGGTATTGGAGATGGGAGAGGCCTATCTGTACAATATCCTACGTATCAGGTCTTCCCTGATGACGATGGTCGAGGAAAGCGCGGAACTGGTTGTGATCTGTGGGTACTTCAAGCTCATGCACGCGATGTACAATGGGATGGAAGCCATGGCCGGGGTCCCCGCCTGACACAATGGTATTCCATTACATTTCGTGCGATGATGTAACTCTTAGATATCACTACGTATTTTCAGGAGGTTGGATATGGCAAAGGGACCTAGGGCATCGTTACAACTTATCGCATCGAAAAAAGCATTGCAGATATTGATCGCACTGCTGTTTGTTGCGATGGGAATTATTGGCTTCTCTTCCGGGAGAGGTACGGGTGGAGAGCTTTCCCGGGAAATTTCAAATATATTCGGGGGAGACCGCGAGTTCTTGCTGTATGTCCTCTCTACGGTCGAACTTGTGTGCGGCATATTCCTCGGAGCCGCGTTCTTCGTTCCCAGCATGCCAGCAAATTTCGTGAAGATTGCCATGACCAGTGTGTGGATAATCTGGCTTGCACTTATCGTCATACTTGATTTCCTCACGATCGATTTCGGTCGTTTCGACGGATCGGGTTGGTTTGTCTGGATCGAACAGGTCGTATTGCACTTGATCGTCCTCGCAGGAATCACACAGATTCAAGAATGACCCTGATGGACTATAACAAGCTGATTGAACAACAACGTGCCTTCTTATCACAGGGGGGCATGTTTGGTATTGCCGCACGAAAAATTGCGCTGCAGAAACTCAGGAATTCGATTCTCGCGCATGAACAGGATATACTTGCAGCGTTGCATGCGGATTTGCATAAAAGCGATTTCGAGGGGTACATGACAGAAATCGGTATCGTCCTCGACGAATTGCGTTATCTGCTCAAACATATGGGAACTTGGTCCAAGAACCAACGGGTCAAAACGCCATTGGTACAATTTCCGGCAAAAAGCTTCATGGTTCCAGAACCCTATGGCGTGGTGTTGATCATGGCACCGTGGAATTATCCGTTCCAATTATGCATGGCTCCGCTGATAGGAGCAGTCTGTGCCGGTAATACTGTCGTGCTCAAACCTTCAGCATATGCACCCGCTACCAGCCGGGTGGTTGCGAACATAATTTCCGACACATTCGACAAGGGCCACGTCGCAGTGGTACAAGGAGGACGCAAGGAAAACGAGGCGTTGCTGGAACAACGATTCGATTACATCTTCTTCACAGGTAGCGTGGAGGTGGGACGAATTGTAATGGAGAAGGCTTCGAAGCACCTGACACCGGTTAGTCTGGAACTCGGGGGCAAGAGTCCTGCTATCGTGGATTCGACTGCAGACGTCGCATTGGCTGCAAAACGTATCGCCTTCGGGAAATTCCTCAATGCCGGACAAACCTGTATTGCCCCCGACTATGTTTTGGTCGATCGGCAGGTAAAGGATTCGTTCATTACCTACTTGAAACAGGAAATCGAAAATTTCTTTCCACAAGGTGACTACTCGAAACTTCCTTCAATCATCAATAAGAAGCATTTCCACCGGCTCATGAATCTCATGCAGGAGGGACAGGTCCTTTTTGGCGGTACTGGGGACGAGGAGACTCTCCACATTACCCCGACCGTAATCGATGGGATTACGTTTGACTGTGCGATCATGCAGGAGGAGATATTCGGTCCGCTCTTGCCGATCATTGCATTCACTTCGATCGATGAGACTGTCGGGTTGATCCAGTCGAGGGCAAAACCGCTCGCATTGTATATTTTTACCACTGACAAGCAGACCGAGCAACGATTCACAAGACAAGTCTCTTTTGGAGGCGGGTGCATCAATGACACCATAATCCATATGGCTACTTCGCATATGGGGTTCGGTGGTATCGGAGAAAGTGGCATGGGCTCGTACCATGGAAAAGCCAGTTTCGATACATTCACCCATTACAAGGGTATGGTAAAGAAATCCAATCGGATCGACCTGCCCTTCCGCTACCACCCCTACACCGATCTCAAGCACAAGTTGGTACGAAAATTCTTGCGATAAAAATATTGATCGTTCACATGCTTGCAATGTGATTGACTATTAGTTGTGTACATGCTATCCTACCTGTGCTTAACAATTTTGCGTTGCGGACCTTTCGGAATCCTTGCTTTGTATGTATGCGTTCTTCACTGACACACTCCAGCAGACAGGTTACGAGTTCTAGACTGCCAAAATGGAGCAATAATTTTGTGAACAGGCTTATGCCTGTGAAGGATGCTTATCATGGCAAAGAAAATTTATGTTGGTAACATGAGTTACAACACCACCGAAGAACAACTTTGGGACCTTTTCGCTCAGTACGGTACCGTTGTGAGTGCAAACATCATCATCGATCGTGAAACACGCCGCCCCAAGGGTTTCGGTTTTGTCGAGATGGAAGATGACAGTGCAGCAGTTGCTGCAATTTCCCAGCTTGATGGTCAGGACCTGGACGGTCGCAATCTTCGTGTAAACGAAGCAATTGCAAAGCCCCGGACTCCCCGCAACGACTATCGCTATTAGTTCCTAATAGTTCGGATAATCGATTGGAGCCAGAAATGGCTCCAATTTTTTTGCATTATTCCTTACCTTCAACCTTTACGGTCTGCGCTTGCAAGTCCGTGGCGACAGCCATGCTCGCAAAGGATTCCCGATCAGGCAGAACCATCTCGAACTCCCGAATCTCGTCGAGCGCAAAGGTTCCCCCTTGCATGGTGGCATCCAACAAATGTCCACCCTTCGATTTGTCTTCAGAGATAAAATGCAGGTGCCAACCCGGCAGGTTGATCTTGTCCACATATTCGGGACTGCGGAAAGCCACAATGGTTCCTTCAATATCTTCGTAGATATATTCGGGCTGTGTGGCAGCAATTTGCGACAGCACCTTGTATGGTTTCTCTTGTGGTGGAACACTGCGCACATGGACCATGGAAAATGTACCGGTAATAGTTGCGGCGTAGAAGCAATTGAAGTCTGCCGAATTGGATTCGACCAGAACATCCAACTGTTCTTTGAATGCTTCGATATCCTTGAACAAGGCTGTTGATTCCAAACCAAAATCCCTGGTGAAGTATGTAGCGACTGCAAATGGCGTGGTTTCATCCATCGGTTGTTGTTCCACTGCTCCAGTATGCAGAGCCTTGTACATCACCCCATCCAGGAATATCATTTCACCATCCAGTCCATCAAAGGTTCCTATTCCGAGATTACCCTTGGTCGACAGTTCCCTGAGTGTGACAAATCCATCGTAATCACCAAGCATCAGGGCATTGAGCATGGACACCTGGTACAAGCTGTCCGATTCCTCCTTGATACCGGTAGTTGAGGAACAACTAGAAAAGACTATCACTAGAATTATCAGTACGATTGTTGCCAGACGACGAGTGGAGGAACTGTGGGCATGTTGCATGGAATACCTCTTCTTTACAAAATCAATGAAAGGTATCAATACCTCCCCCAGGGCAAGCCCTGGACTTAGGAGGCTAAGCCTCCTTTCCCGCCCCAAGGGGCGAGGTATGGATCCTCACGTTGCCTGCACTCGCTCGGGATAGCGGACCATTGCATGGTCCCTTTCCGCTCGCTTCGTTTGGCATGAAAGGCTCCTTCCGTCACCTCACGTTGCCTGCACTCGCTCGGGATAGCGGACCATTGCATGGTCCCTCTCCGCTCGCTTCGTTTGGCAATCAAATCGGACTATCGAAGCATAGCATGGGAAAGTAGCTTTTCTCGATAGAAATCGAATGAAAAAGGGGTAATGTGAGAAGATTACGTGAATGTCATAGGTGTGTACGGTGTTTACTTATGACATGTGGATGATGGTATATCCACTTTCGATACAGCGAATAGCGAAGGATGTCTATGGTTTTCCCTAAACTTTTTGGAATTGCTCCATATTTGACAGGACCTTATTGGTATTACTGCACCCGGACTGTCCGATGCCGGCTACGCACTTCCCCAGACATCTTACATTCCACAATGGAAATTTTTCCCTATCCAGGTGACGAAATACCTTCAATTGTCACAAGTGCTTTTGACTAAATAGCAATTATTTGCCAGATACGGGTAATTTTTGCCTACATCTGCCTTTTTATCCTTTCTTGGTTGGAGACATTATAAAGGCCCTGACAGATTGCTCTGAAAGGGCCTTCATATCGGGGAGGAAACCTACATGTGTGCGATTATACACTCGCCGAATTTGCTGCAGGATACTTCGGTCGCACCGTCCATAAGCCGGGCAAAGTCATACGTGACTTCCTTGGCCAGCAATGCACCTGTAACACCCTTGTCGATCAGAGTGGCCGCTTCGGACCAACCCAAATAATCGAGCATCAGCATGCCTGAAAGGATTACCGAACTGGGATTGACCTTATCCAAGCCCGCATACTTCGGAGCTGTCCCGTGGGTCGCTTCGAAAACGGCATTTCCTGTCTCATAATTGATATTCGCTCCGGGAGCAATTCCGATACCACCCACCTGGGCTGCAAGCGCATCGGACATGTAATCTCCATTGAGATTCATGGTCGCGATCACGTGGTATTCGCTCGGTCTGGTAAGGATCTGCTGAAGAAATGCATCGGCAATGACATCTTTTATCAGGACCTTGCCCTCGGGAACCTTACCGTCCACCAGGTCATCCCAGGTAACCGTGTGATCCCCGAACTCCTCGCGGGCGATTTCATACCCCCACTCGCGGAAAGCTCCTTCTGTGTATTTCATGATATTCCCCTTGTGCACCAGCGTCACAGAGGGTTGCTTGTGTTCGATCGCATACTTGATAGCTGCACGGATGAGTCGCTTGGAGCCTGTTTCGCTAGCCGGTTTGATTCCGATTCCGCTATCGAGACGGATGTCCCAACCATAGCGTTGCTTCAGGTGGGCGATCAGTTCCAACGTATCCTTCTCACCAGCTTTCAACTCATATCCGGCATAGACATCCTCGGTGTTCTCGCGGAACACAACCATGTCGACAAGTTCAGGTCTTTTCACAGGTGAAGGAATTCCAGGATAGTACTTTACCGGACGCAGACAGACAAACAGGTCGAGGCGTTGACGTATTGTCACATTGAGACTTCTGAACCCTCCACCGACAGGTGTGGTCAACGGTCCCTTGATACCAACCAAATAATCTTTGAGGGCATCTTCGGTCGCTTTCGGCAACCACTCTCCGGTTGTCTTGAAGGCCTTCTCACCGGCAAGGACTTCCTTCCATATTATCTTTCTCTTCGTACCATAGGACTTCTCAATCGCGGCGTCGAAGACTTTGACAGCGGCTGCCCAGATATCGGGACCGATTCCGTCGCCTTCAATATAGGGTATGGTCGGATTGTCAGGGACAACCAGGCCCCTGCTGCTCATGGTCACTCTTTGTTCCATTGGTATTCCTCGTAGTTTGATTATTTGCATCGGTAGCAATTTGATAACATGGGCAATTCTATCAGAAAGGTATGGGCTTGTTAATCCCCTTCGGTTTTCCGATTTGGTCAACCTGGGACATTTTTTGTCGTATGTCATGTACAAGGTTGTGACAAGTATGAACAAAGATCACACATGTCATCTGACGATGAATCATTTCGATCGACAACCATAGTAGTGACAAAAGTACCGAGAACTCAACAAACGGTTATCTTCTTTGTTTCTATACGTTTATTGAGATTTCACAGATATTCGTTCTGGAATTTTTTGCATAGACATCGCGCATCTGACACCTCTTCCTACTCTTTCGATACTAGAACAGACAATTTCATGTATGGAGTGCGGAAGAGGTATAATCAGTCAATTAGCAAATTTTTGCGCTATACGGGTAATTTTTAAAACTTGTGATCTTTTCGTCACGTACGTGTACAGCTAAGAGACATCCGGCACATCATACACTAGATAGTCGCCGGTTACCTCGATGGTGTAACCTGGAAAGTCGATATTTCCATCGTTGATCAATGTGATGGTAACAGGGCTCTCAGAAACTTCGGGATAATCGATAATAACAAGTTTGTTCATTGGGTAGTCCATTCCATCATTTTCATATCTCACACGTATATCGATCCGATATATGAAGGGAGAAAGAACAATGGAAAAATCCTCCCCCACCTCCAAAGCATCTTCCCCGAATAGATGGAAATCATCTTCCGGTTCGGAGATTCTTAGCCCAAAGGCATAAGGTGTTATCCCAATTCCCACAATCTCCACATCCGTGGTGCCATTCACCACAACCAGATCCCTAGGTTGTGGGACAGCTTCAGCTGCTTCACATCCAACAAACAACAGGACCATCAACGCACACATCACGAGCAACAACCACTTCTTCGAAATCATGTAGAACCTACCTTTTATCGTATGCTCCATAGCATACAACAATTTTGGTTAACGTGTTTAACAACTGTAATTTATTTTTAGTTATAAGCATTCAAATATTATATTTATTCAATAATTGACTACCTTTCCAAGGGGATACAAAAAGCACCAGACGATATACCGACACCTTTCATTCTTTTTCGAATCTCGGTAGGATACCGGTATGAACATAGATTTTGCGGCATTGATACCTTTTGCCATCATTACGACATTTTCACCGGGGCCGAACAACATTATCGCCGCAACAATGGGCATCAACCATGGATATAGGAAGACGTTCCCTTTTCTCATAGGCATTTGGGTTGGCTTCGTTCTCATCCTCAGCTTTTGCGCACTACTGTCCAGCACGCTCCTACATGTGGTGCCAGAGTTCGAGCGTGTCCTATCCATTATCGGTGCCCTGTATATACTTTGGCTTGCCTACCACACGTTCAAAGCAACCTATGACGTGGACAAGGAACAAAGGAAGCCCTTGCGCTTCATCAATGGATTCATCCTACAAATGTTGAACCCGAAGGTGATCATCTATGGACTTACGCTGTACGGTACGTTTCTTGTCGAGTTGCCCAAGACTGCCCTCTCGTTCATAAGCGTATCGGTTGCGTTTGCGACATTGAGCTTCTCATCCACCACCACGTGGACATTCTTCGGTAGCGCGATAGCAAGGTTCATGCACCAACCGAAGATCGCTCGCGCGATCAACATGGTGTTGGCGATATTGTTGATACTGATAGCAGTGGATATGACCGGAATAGTCAATATCTTTTAACCGCCAGACAAAGCGAGTGCAGGCAACGTAAGGATCCACACCTCGCCTCTTGTGGCGGTAAAGGAGGAGAAGCCTTTACTTTCCAGTGCTCGCCCTGGGGCATCGATACCTTTCTTTTCAGCCTTCCTCATCATACTATCGTTATGACCCGTTGACACACCTGGTCAGCCGTTACCAGTACCGGTCTGAGATGCAGATGTTGATCAACCAGCATCCCGATGCGCAAGATGTGTTCTGTTATGTCGATATAGCCAACTTCAAAGGGAAAAACGACATGTATGGACATGCGATCGGCGATTTGTATATGGTGGAGTTCGCTATGTTTACGGCGAAACGTTCGGGAAACCATGTATACAGACGATTCGACCGAGTCACCTACCAGAAGGAAAAGGACCAGCGTTGATCTGATCCACTTAGTGGTCTGTAAAGCTTAAGACTTGTCAGTTGACTTCGAGTGGAAGCGGAGCGTGGCTAGGCCAAGGAGGATCGGATATGAAAGGTACCATCGGGCACCTCACGTTGCCTGCACTCGTTCGGGAAAGAGGACCAACTTCTTGGTCCCTCTCCACTCACTTCGTTTGGCAATCTAGATATCTGATTCGACACGAACGCCGCCACACACCGCTTAGACCGAAGGAAAGTAAAGGACTATTGTTTACAGACCACTAGTGTATTGTCCCAATGATATTTAAATATTAAGAGATGCATACCCTGATTCCTTTCTCACGATAGGATACAGCGATTTGAGTTTCACCCGTGCGT
>PGXU01000019.1 GCA_002839335.1 Spirochaetae bacterium HGW-Spirochaetae-4 | reverse complement strand
CCCGCCATGATGATCGGGAGACGGTTGCGGTGGAGGACCTCCCCGATGACGATGCGTGTCTCCAAAGGATCCAGATTCCGGTTCAACAGGGCGACCTCTTCGTAGAAGTGGCTCATGACATGGATCGCGTAGGCACTGCCGACTATCAAAAGCAATACCGGGACCAGCATGGTCGCCATGGTGAAGGTGATATCGAGTATCGCCATGATTCCGATGGTTATCGCGGCCGACAATACCAGTCCAACCAGGGGAAGGAAGATTCCCGCCACCCGACGGAAGGAGAAGAACAGTACCAGGATAATCAGGAGTCCAACTATCGGGACAAGGATCGACATGTCGCTCATGAGGCTTCGGTTGATCTGCTGCTTGACCACCGGCAGTCCGATGATCGAGAAACTTTCCTGGTCATGCTCCACCGAGTCTACCAAATCGCCGAGTTGGTCCAACAGATCGCCCAACTCATCTTGTCCGGTGCCGGCTGTAGTCTGGATGATGATCGCCGCCATGCTGCGGTCGGCTGAAACCAGGTTGCCGTCGTATATCTCGGGCCACTCGGCCAGTCGTGACGTCAGTTCGTCGAGCTGGCGCGGCGATGTCCCGGCATAGAGTGGAACCGCTTCGAACCCTTGTGTTCCCGCTTGCATGTGGTCGGTGTTGGTGATACTTGTCACCGTATCGATCGAGTCTAGCTGCACAATCCGTTGTGTAAGCAGATCGATGAGTTCCAGGGAGTTCGTATTCAGGATCGAACCGTCTGGAACCGAAACGCCGAGTACAAGCGCATCCATCGATCCGAATTGGCGTTCGATTTCCCTATTGACTGCGATTACCGGGGAACTGGTCGGCATGAAGGCATCGGTGGAGCTGTCAATGGTCAAGTTGCCAAGCAGTGTCAATGACAGCAACGCGAGCAGTATTGCCCCGAGAATTATCGCAAGGTCCCTACGTGTTGTTTTCTCCATGGTATGTTCTCCATGTAGAAGTATGCGTGACGCGGGGAGATTCCGATATCGCCGATAGAGGCGATTCGTCTACCGTTGTCGGGGCATTCGGGCCCTCACCTGGAAAGGTGATACCCTTGGGCGACCATTTCTTGGGCCATGAAGCGGTCATACGGGTTTTGTTTGAACGGATAGTCCCAACATCCCATGCGATGGAATTCATCACCTCCGAAGCCCGTCTTGAACCGGTACAATCCATGCATCGGGTGGGAAGGATCCCCATTGGGTGCTGTTCCGAACAGATCGTAGAGGGTGCAACCGCGCGTTTTCGCCCGCCTGATCGCTTCCCATTGCAACGCATAGGTTCCCATGAGATTGCGTCTCTGGGAGGACGACGCGCCGAACAGGTAGGTGGCCTGCGTGCTTGAGTAGACTACGAAGAGGGCTGCGAGGGGAAAGCTCTCGTCCTCGGCGATCAGGAGGTCGAAATCGGTTGAGATGTCCAAGGCTTCGGGTCGGCCGTGCGAGGCGAACATGGCATCGAAAAAGGTCCGCTGATGCAGTGTGATGCCATTGCGGCGACAGGTTTGGGCATACAGGTCGTAGAAGATATCCATGTCGCTGAACGATCCTGTCCTGACGGTGACGCCATGGCGTTGGGCAAGACGAATGTTGTAGCGGGTCTTCGGTTTCATCCGTTCCAGAATGGTCTCTTCATCGGGCGTCAGATGGATTAGCATGGTGTCGGAGGGAAGGATGTCTGTCTTCGCCTTATGCAGGTTCCGCATGTTCGTTCCCCAGTTGAACCGCAGTTCCTGCAAGTCGGGTTCGGGGGGGCCCAGCCATTGTCCTGTATCGTCGAACACATCGCTATCGTGGGCCCATGGTGATTCCCAAGGCAGGTCGTAACGCAGGAACATGCAATTTTCCGGCAGGCAGGTGCGCAACGATTCGGAAAGTTCCTCGAGGAAGCTTCCGATATGCTCGTCGTCCGGTCGTATGGCAGGACCGTAGGGCACGTATCCGATTGTCTGGTCCTTGGCTACCTGTTGGAACAAGACCAGCACATCGTCCTGGATATAGGTATCGCGGCCGTTCACCCCTATATCATTGGCACGCACCCGGATGTCGTAGGCCTTCGAGGGGATTCCCTGCTCGCTCTTGACTGTAGACCAGAAGGAGCTTTGGTGCAGCAAGGGGGTTTCGTACAGCCCCGAGGTACTCTTGGGCTGGATATGGATGTCCATCACATTCTCCATGTCCGAATTGTCGGTATACCGGCATGGTACCACGGGTTGCCGATTGTTTCCACCCGCTGCTATTCACCAAGACGGCTTCGACACGATATGATGGGTACAAGAGGCAATCGATGCGTATCGTAGTGGTTCGCGACCTGGATGAAGTCGCCGATCTTTCCGGATTGGTTTCATTGGTGGTCGAACAATTGCATTTTATCGGGTACTCCCATACGGAGGTCGAGGCTCAAGCGGTCTTGGCGCATGCATTGCGTCCTGGAAGCCGTGCAGTGCTGTTCGTCGGATATGGGACCGACGCGCAGGTGCAAGCCTTCGCGTTCGGCAATATCTGCAGCGGTCTCGAATGTGGCGGCGACTACTTCTGGCTCAATGAATTGTTCGTAGCCACTGCTTTCCGAAAGACCGGACTCGGTTCGTTGCTGTTGGATTTCATCAAAGTATGGTCCAAGGAGAACGGATGTGTCTACCTGGCCCTGGTCACACATCCTGGCAATACTTCGGCCATAGCCCTGTATAGGGAGAACGGTATGGAAATCGAGCAGTTGCAGTGGGTCGATACGTACCTATGAATGGTATGTATCGGCCACGGTGACGATGGTCTCGACTACCTTTCCAAAGGGAATTCCCATGGCAGCGGCACTATGGAAGAATCCATAGAACGACGGATTCCCATTGGCTTCGAGTACCCAGGCCTTCCCCGATTGGTCGATACGGAAATCGATCCGTGCGTAGCCCGACAGCTTGCAGGCATGCCAGCAGCTCGTGGCTAGTTCCCGCAGCGAGCCCAAGAGGGGCTTGTCCTCCTCCCCGAAGGAGTGCCTGGCCACGATATGGTCGAACGCATAGCATGAATCGTCCCACTTTGCGGCAAACGTGAACATCTTGGGAAGGTTCCGTTCCTCGAATCCCTCGAAGACCCACTCATAGGGAGCCATGGCCACCGGGTTGTCGGCAGCGCCATACAGGCATACGGTGAATTCCCTCCCCTCGATGTATTGCTCCGCATAATGGGGACGTCCGGTCCGTATCTGGCGTGCGTCCATTTCCGCCAGGACCTGCTCGATTTCGGTCGCTTGGACCAGGGACTTCTCGTCGATGCCTTGGGAAGCGTCGTCGCTGCTCGGTTTCACTAGCCAGGGACCTGGGGTGAATTGCTGCTGCCGGGTTGGCGTATGCGGTTGCAGCCATTGGGGCGTGGCAATACCATAGGCATGCAGATGCCGCTTGGTAAGGATCTTGTCTGTGGTCAGGAACAACGATTCCAACGAGCATCCCGTATAGGGAAGTTGAAGGGAGGTCAGGATTCCGGGAACCAGATAGACGAGGTCCTCATGGTGAGGACTTGCATCCACCAGGTTCATGATGATGCTATGGTCCTGTTGGAAGGCCGGTGCCTGGGCGGCGATCGATGCGATCGAGAAGGGCAGGGTACGAACTTGGTATCCCTCTTCCCGCAATACTTCGGCGATCCATGCAGACTGGCGTAGGATATCGAGAACATCCTCGGGAGCGTCTTGGGCGATTTCGTTATGGATGATTACAATTGGGGGTTTTTTTGACATATGATGCCTGACCTCAATTGTCCCCACCTCGGTATCCGCTGTCAATAGCCTATGGTATACTGGATGCATAAATTCAGATGATCAAGGAGTCGTATATGTCGGATATCTTGGATGTGTTGTTGGAACAGGAACGTGAATTGCAGCTCAATCGCTTCGATTCGGAATTGGCCTGGCGCTTGGGTTCCTGGATTGTCTCCAAAGCCCGCAAGGAAGGGTTGCCGATAGCCGTCGATATCGCCATGGGAGAGCGGTGCCTGTTCCATTGGTCCGCCAATGGCGCAACCTTGGACAATGAGGCATGGATCGCTCGCAAGAAGCGGAGTGTCATGCGGTTTGGGCATGCCAGTTATTATCTGGGAAGGAATCTTGCCCATCTGAATCAGACTGCGGCCGAGAAGTATTTTATCGATGAAGCCGATTATGCCTTCCATGGTGGGTGTTTTCCCATTGCCGTACGTGGTACGGGAATCGTAGGTACGCTCACGATCTCCGGGTTGAAGCAGGAGGACGACCATGACCTTGCGGTCCAAGCCCTCTCGTGGATGTTGCGCAAGCAAGACACGGTCCGTCGTCTGGTGTAATTCGACGTTTCGAATAATTAGTAGTATATTATAGGTTTGAGGAGGATTTTCCATATGTTGAATTTCAATTATTACAATCCGACCAGAGTCGTATTCGGCAAAGGGACCATCGATCAGGTTGGTGCCTTGGTCGCCCCGTACGGAAAAAAGGTGCTGCTCCATTTTGGCGGCGGTTCCATTCGGAAGAACGGGGTCTATGCGCAAGTGACCGGTTCGCTGAAGAAAGCCGGGTTGCAGGTTGTCGAACTTGGTGGGGTCGTACCCAATCCACGCCTTTCCCTTGTTCGGGAAGGTATCAAGTTGTGCAGGGATGAAAAGATAGATATGATTCTTGCTGTTGGTGGGGGAAGTGTGATCGACTCGGCCAAGGCTATTGGATTTGGCGCCCGACTCTCCGACCAGGAGGATGTGTGGGACAACTATTACATGAACCAGGATTGCACAGTGGCCGATACGATCCCGGTTGGTGTGGTCCTGACCATTCCTGCGGCGGGTTCGGAGAGTTCGACTGGGACAGTGATCACCGATTGGGACAACAACCTCAAGCGTGCGGTCAACAGTGAAACCATCATTCCGAAATTTGCGATCATGGATCCGCAGACCAATTTCTCATTGCCTGCGTACCAGACCGCTTGTGGTGCTTCCGATATCCTCGCACATCTGCAGGAGCGGTATTTTACCCAGGAAAAGCACAACGACCTTTCGGACAGGTTGCTCGAAAGCGCTATGAAGAATGTCATTTCCTACGCATCGCTTGCATTGAAGCATCCGAACGATTACCGGTATCGCGCCGAGCTCATGTGGACCGGTACCATTGCACACAACAACCTCTTGAACCAGGGACGGGTGGGGGACTGGGCTAGCCATGATATAGAGCATGAACTGAGCGGGCTGTACGATATTGCCCATGGTGCCGGTCTTGCCATCGTGTTTCCCGCATGGATGAAGTATGTGTACCGGGACAATCTCGACCGTTTCGTCCAGTATGCGACCAGGGTGTGGGGTGTAAGTCTGACTTTCGACGACAAGGATGCCATGGTCGAATCGGCGATCGACCGGCTTGAGGCATTCTATCGTGCGCTGGGTCTCCCCGTACGGCTCAGCGATGCGGGAATCGGAAACGACCATATCCACAAGATGTCCGAATCGGCGATGATCGGGCGCTCCAACATCGGGAATTTCAAGAAGTTGTATGCCCCCGATGTCGAGAAGATCTTGAAACTGGCACTTTAAAACGTTCTAAGGGTGTGTGTGTTTGTTCAATAGGGTACCTACTGGACAGACCGCACACCACGCTCGTGGGCGCCATATCCGGGAAAATGCAATACCAAGGATCGTCGAACTGAGCATCATGGAATACAGTCGGTAGGAGAGGTGTGCCAACCAATCGGGACCGGTGCTTTCCACCAATTGTGGCAATGGCCAGAGTGGAATGGCTATGAATAGCCGTACATACGGCATCGGTGGCATCCTGCCCATCGCGATCTGTATTGTAGAACCGGTGATGAACAGCAGGTTCATACCAAAATACCACAACATCACTTTGCGAAGAAATCCATCGGTAAACGATTTAGGCAAGGGTCGCCAGTTTTTCCGTTTGAGACCGGTGCGTGTCGTGAGGGAGGAACGTGGGCAGTAATGGTGGCACCAAAGCTTCTTTCCGCTGGCCGAAAGCAGGATGAACGGGATGGACATGCATGCCAAGGCCAGCATGCCGAAATGAATGGACACGAATCCAAGGGCAAAGTATAGCAGGGTAATCGCATACAGTGTCGGAACCAGTCCCGGGTTCCGTCGTTTTCCATCCAATGCCATACATTCACCTCCAATATATTCCCCACATACTATCCGATTCGTCCGATGGTGTCGGTGATGTAGTTACAGTTCTCCAAAAGGTTCTTGTGTGGTGGTCCGTCTGGGAGTACAATCCGGATATCACACGACGGTTGTACTACGAAGGGAGGATGTCTCTCTTTGGACAAGGGAGCCTCCCTCGCACACACTACACGCAAAGGAGAATCTTATGAAACGGTTCAATGTAAGGTTGTTGGCGTTTGTCATGGTCCTTATGGTGGCGTCCTTGGGCATGTTGGGAGCCCAAGCGGCATTCGAGGCACAGGGGCCGCAAACTGTCACCATTATCGGCACCACCGATATCCATGGGAATGTATGGGGGTTCAGCTATGAGAACAACAAGGATACGACGAACACCGGAATGGCTCGGATCGCGACGTACCTGGAACAGGTACGCCAAGAGGCCCCGAATGTGGTCCTTGTCGACAATGGCGACACGATCCAAGGGAATATTCTGACCGACGACCTGTACAACAAGCGACCCGGGGAGCATCCGGTGATAACGGCCATGAATGTGTTGGGATACGACAGCATGACCTTGGGTAACCACGAATACAACTTCGGCACCGGACTTATCGAACGGTTGCAGGTGCTTGCGAATTTCCCCCTCTTGGGAGCGAATGTGGCTAGGGTCGACGGGACCATGGCGGCGTTGCCGTACACGATTGTGGAGCGCAACGGTGTGAAGATCGGAATTATTGGTTTGACCAATCCAAATGCACCGCGCTGGGATGGGGAGAAGGTTGACCCGTTTGTATTCGCTCCTGTTGGTCCTGCTACCCGCAAGGTGGTCGATGTGATCAAGGACAAGGTTGATATCATAGTCGTTGCGGCGCATGTAGGTCTGTTCCCCGAGTATGATGAGGATGGAGGGAGTGACGGGGCACAGAAGATATTGGAACTCTGTCCGGAAATCGATGTGCTGCTCCTTGGTCATGCGCACACTACCGTAGCCCAGACAGTCGGGACTACCGTTGTGGGCGGAGCGAGGAACCTCGGTCGTGAAGTGGTCAGGTTCGACATTGCCCTGGACGAGCGCAAATCGGTTCTTTCCCGCTCGGTCAACGTGGTGGATATGGCGGATTATGCCCCGAGTGCGACGATTCAGGAGCATCCTTTCATTGCTGAAGCACATAAGGCGACCCGTGATTTCATTACAGGGGGAGCCCCCTCGGCCGATGGAACGCCAAGTGGTGGTATCTTTGGAAAAGCCGCTGTCGATTTCCAACCGAAAAACGAGATCATGGGAATCCCGGAAGGAAAGTTGCGCGATACCGCTGTCATGGATCTGATCAATATGGTACAGCTGAAAAACAGTGGTGCGGACGTTTCGGCCGCAGCGTTGTTTGCGGATACCAGCGACATTCCAGCCGGTGATATAAACTATGGTACCATTTTCGGAATCTACAAGTATGACAACACCCTCTACCGTGTTCCGGTGACCGGTGCCGAATTGAAGGCTTACATGGAATGGTCCGCGGCCTGTTACAACCAATGGGTCCCAGGCGATATGTCGATCAGTTTCAATCCCGAGAAGCCGGGATACCTGTACGATATGTTCGCCGGAGTCGATTACCAGATCGATCTCTCGCAACCGGTGGGCAAGCGCATAGTGAACGTGATGTACAAGGGCAAGCCGTTGGCCGATACCACACAGTTGACCCTCGCGGTGAACAACTACCGGTATTCGTCCGCTTTGAAAGCACAGAAACTGGTTGCCGGGAAACGTGAATGGGAGTCGCCCAATTCGATCAGGGACATGTTGGTCGAATACATAAAGGAACAGGGTACTATCGTTCCGAAGGTAGACAACAACTGGAAGATTGTCGGTGTCGATCTTTCGTCTCCCTACCGGAAACAAGTGGTTGATTTGGTGAATGCGGGAAAACTGGATGTACCCTATGCCGCTTCCTTGAATGTGGATGAGCTCAGAAAGCAAGGTGTGGTCAAATAGATTTCTGGGGAGTGGATACACGAAAGGCTGCACGTTCGTGCAGCCTTTCCTTTCATTCCCCAACGAAACGAGGGTAGCGGAACAATTACTATTGGTCCATTACCGAGTGAGAGCAGGGAACGTAGGGTGCGATACCCCGCCCCGTGGGGCGGTAGCGGAGGCGAAGCCTCCACTTTCCTGGGCTTGCCCTGGGGTTGCGATACCATTCATTGCCGATCCGTATATTACGCTACGTTGCGTGGCAATTGTAGTCTGGAGAACAGTCTTCCGAGTCCTTTTCCATACTGTGCGGCGTATTCGATCGCTGCATAGTGGGCCGAGATGTGCGGATCCTTCTCCAACAGGTAGTACCAATGGTTCGAGATATCGAAGTACAGCTGCGACCGGCCGAGTGTCGGGAACGCGGAGCTTACTTCCCAGCGGTCCACTACCTGCATGATGGGGTGGAATACATTCTCTACCCAAGAGAACGCTGCGTCGTCCCAACTGATAGTCCATGGAATCGTCTGGTTGATCAGGTACTTGTGCACTTCTATCTGGTTGGATAGGGCCTGGTAATCTGTATCGTTGAACACGGAACCAGTGCTAGCCTTCAGATATTGCATCCTTGCGTTGCTGGTGTCATTTTTCATGTGACCCCTCCTTATGTGTCGTTCATGGTGGTACTTTCCGTAACCACACCTATAGTATCGATACTTTTGGAAAGATATGCAATAGGTTTGGATAAAATAAACGAGAAAATTCTTGACAAATCGAAATATGTATGTTCCGCTAACGAAATTTTATTATATATTTCACATTAATCAATAATTTACCCGAATGTACATGAATATTGTGTCATAATTTATGTTATTTTTTCAAATTTCACTGAATCTCACCAATAGATACAACTTGTGACCTATGTATTCTCCCTTGCAAACAGGACAAGACCTTGATACTATTCCCATAACGCAGGAGGAGGTTGTCATGGAACTATTTGACATTGCTATTCGGATGGAAACTGAAGGAGCCGCCTTTTATAGGGACTTGGTGAACAAGGCGACGTCGGAGGGATTCAAGAACATATTCAAGATGCTGGCCGATGATGAAGACCGGCACAAGGCGATATTTGAAGCGATGAAGGCCAATACCAGCATTCCTGCAAGTACTACAGATGCCTCTGTACGGGCAGCCCAGATTTTCAAGAAATTCTCGAAAGCGGATTTCCTGGGTGAGGAAAACCAATTGGCCTTGTATGAGGATGCCTTGGAGATCGAACTGAAGAGCATCGAGTTCTATTCCGAGCAACACGAACTGGTCACGGACGTCAAACAAAAACGAGCCCTTGCCAATATAATCGAAGAAGAACGCAGGCATTATGATCTTATCGATGATATCATCGTTATGGTGGAACGGCCCGAGAACTGGGTCGAGCATGCGGAGTTCGGAGTACGGGAAGACTATTGAGCCGCATGGCGAATTCCGTGAACCCCATATTGCGAAGAATTTTTAAAAGAGGCTCGGATGGCAATTGATCAGACGCTGTTGTTGCAAGCGGCATCCCTTTATCGCGAAAAGGACAACCAGGAGTACTATCCCGGCAGTCGGCTCGCAAAGATACCCAAGAGACGCATCTATATCAGCCATAGTATGGAATCTTTCCGTATGGTCGAAGGCTTCATCGTACTTCTCCAGAAGGCTGGTATCGATGCGTTCTTCGATTGGGACTCGGGGGATTTTACCGATGAGTTTCGCAACGATGCCATGCGGGACCTCAAATTCCGCATAGCGAAATCGGAAGTATACATCTTCTTGGCAACAGAAAATTCCATACGTTCCGAAACCTGTCTCAAATCGCTGGAGTTCGCTTCTATCATCAATCGGCGGGTATACATTGTCCAGACCGTAGCCGGTACGAAGGAATTCGGTTTTTCATCGATACACAAATTTGACCTGTTGACGGTGGAGCGGGAAAACAGCCGAAGCCAAAGATTTGGCGTGAAAATCCTGGAGAAGGAGAGGCAGAACCTTTGGTTGCCGATTACCAATGTCTCCCAACTGTAGGCGGCAATAGGATTTGTTAGCGATTTGCCACTTGTAGGGCAAGAGGAGGGACCCATGGACGCGACAATCTCCTTTCTGTCGGAACGGATCACAACCGAGCGGCTGGTCCTAGAGCAACCCTCGGGAATCGATGTGCATGCCGTTCAGGCCTTCTTTATGGAGAACAGGGTATTCCATGCACCTTGGGAACCATTGCGGGACGACGATTTCTATGAATTGGAGCATCTCCGGTCAATGCTTATCCGCCAGGATATCGAAAACCTCAACGGAACCGCCTTGTATCTGTACCTCAAGCGAACCGGGGAAGATGAAGTGATCGGGTCGGTGGCACTGAGCAATATCATATATGGAGCGTTCCGGTCCTGCTTCCTCGGATATCGGATAGCTCGCAGCCAAACCAGCCATGGCTATATGACCGAGGCTGTGGAACAGGTGATACACATAGCTTTCGAACGCTATCGGCTACATCGCATCGAGGCGAATATCATGCCAGGCAACCATGCATCGGTCAGGTTGGTCGAGAAGTTGGGGTTTGTGGAAGAAGGGTACAGCAGCCGCTACCTGAAGGTTGCTGGTGTTTGGGAAGGCCATTGTCACTTTGTGCTTCTGAATGACGCACTCGAACACCTCTGATACAAATAGGTCGATATTTTACCTTGCATCCAACCCGCAGCCTCTCTATAATTGAGCAAATATGTAGGTCGTTGATTATACGGTCCTGAAAGGCAAAGGAGTTTCATGTCAAATGGAAACAGCTAAAAACTATGTGCTTGGAGCCGATTTTGGTTCTGATTCTGTGCGGGTGGTCGTCATCGATGCGGCGAATGGTAAAATGGCCGGCTCATCGGTGTCCAACTATAGCCGGTGGGGCAAGGGACTGTATTGCGACCCGAAAAACAACCAATTCAGACAACATCCTTTGGATTATATCGAAAGTTTCGAGACCGCTGTTCACGAAGCTGCCTTGACCTGTCCCGAGGCTATGGCGAATATCAGGGCTGTATGTGTGGATACCACCGGTTCGACTCCCACATTGTGCGATGCGAAGGGAAATCCCCTGGCACTGGATCCCCGATTCGAGGACGATCCCGATGCCATGTTCATTCTTTGGAAAGACCACACCGCCGTGAAGGAAGCGGATGATTTCAATGCACTCTCCCATAGTTGGGGTGGAACGGATTTCACCCAATACATGGGGGGAACCTACTCATCCGAATGGTTTTGGTCAAAACTGCTCCACGTGGCAAGAAGGGGTGGGGCTGTGCTCGAGGCTGCCGGGGGAGCTATGGAACATTGCGACTGGTTCCCGGCACTTCTGACCGGAACCACAGCATATGACAAGGTGAAGCGCAGCAGGTGTGCTGCCGGGCACAAGATAGCCTGGCACGCCTCCTGGGGCGGATATCCATCACCTGAATTCCTCGGAAAGTTGCATCCCTTCCTTGTGAAAATCCATGCAAGCCTTGGGACAGACACCTATACATCGGACGTAGCGGCCGGCACCCTTACAGCCGAGTGGGCTTCCCGTCTGGGCTTGCCTGCCGGCACGGTCGTCTGTGTCGGTGCGTACGATGCGCATATCGGGGCTGTCGGTGGCCATGTGGCCGAGGGCGTCATGGTAAAGAGTATCGGGACAAGTACCTGCGATATCATCATCGGCTCCCAGCCAGGGGCAGGGGAGTCCGAACAACGTGTTGCCGGAATCGCGGGGCAAGTCGACGGGTCGGTAGTACCGGGATACATCGGATACGAAGCCGGCCAATCCGCATACGGTGATTTCTACGCATGGTTCCGCAATGTACTCATGTGGCCGATAGACAACATGGGGCTTTCAATCGATGCCGAGGTTGCCAAGGCAATGGAGAAAAAGGTTCTTGCCGCGCTGGAAAAGGAAGCGGAGACCCTTGAGCCTACCGAGAATTCTCCAGTCGCACTCGACTGGATCAACGGAAGGAGAACCCCGAATGCAGATCAGACGCTAAAGGGTGCTTTGTCGGGACTTACATTGGGTACCGATGCTCCTTCGATCATGCGGATGCTACTCGAATCCACAGCCTACGGAGCCCGGGCTATTCTCGAATGCTTCGAATCCGGTGGTGTCAAGGTTGATAAGATTGTCGCAATAGGTGGGGTCGCGCGTAAGAGCCATATCGGTATGCAGATTCTTGCCGATGTCACCGGACGCGATATCCATGTGACTAGCGACGACCAGGCTCCTGCGATCGGGGCGGCGGCTTTCGCTTCGGTCGCCGCGGGCCTGTACCCCGATATTCCCTCTGCACAGAAGGCTTTGTGCGCCGGTATGGGAAGAGTCCACACTCCTGATAGGCAACGTGCCGGTGTGTACGACAAGTTGTATGAACGCTACCTGGCCTTGGGTAAGTTCGAGGAAAAGCAACGTCGGTCGTAATTGTTGAATTTCCAGGCTCCTTTTCATAATGGTTCAACTTCTATATGGAAATCCTATAGTCTTCATACAATTTTTGTAACTTTTCTCTTTCCCAAACTCATTTATGGTAGTACCATACTTGTAGAGGGAGGGATCCGCATGGCAGAACAGCCGGTTTTCAGGAACCTCGCGGAGCTTGGGAAAACCCATTTGCGGCAAGCTGTCGAGATATTTGCCGCGAGTTTCTATGAGCCCCTTTCCTTCATATCCACCGACCTCGATGTGCTTGCCGATGTCCTTGAACATTCGTTTGTTCCCAAGAACCATTATGTAGCCTTGCTTGATGGAAACGTTGTCGGGGTCGTTTCCATATCCACAGCCAAGGGACGTTCGCACAAGTTCCAGCGGGAAGCCTTGGTTTCGCGATTGGGATTTGTGAGAGGACATGTCGCATTCTTCAGACTGCGCGGAGTCCTTGAGCGCCCGCTGGATCTTTCCGAGTCGCAATGCTACATAGACTCCGCGGCAACCGATACCGCATTCCGTGGAATGGGAATATCCAGTGCCATGCAACGGTACCTCTTGCGTAATCTCCCTTATAGCGAATACCTGCTTGAAGTTGCGGAGATGAATTTTAGGGCTATCCGCATGTATGAGGATCTTGGATTCAAAATTGACCAAAGGACCCCCCAACGTTCTTTCTGGAAACCCAATTCGGAGGGTGGAAAGATAGCTATGCGGAAGGTGATTGCCGATACCAAAGTCATACGCTGAAGTCCTTTTTTTATCTAATAATTTTAAAACCTTGAAAGAAATACTCCTAAATAATTGCATGTCATGACATTAGTTTGCCTTAGACTTGTCGCAGGATTGTGAAAAAAAATGTTGACATGGCCGACAACTATGCTAAAATAATTTTGTATACAATATTTCGCAAGGAGGAAGGTTATGAAACGGATTTTACTGATGCTTATCGTGCTTGTTGTCGCTCTAGGGTTTGTATCTGCCCAGGCAGAGGTTGAGTATCCAGCGCGTGATATCACGAATATCCTGGTATGGGGTGCTGGTGGTGGAACGGATACAGCCAACCGTCTGGTTATGGCTGAGATGGCCAAGGAACTCGGAGTCAACGTCAACGTGAACAACGTTACAGGTGGAGTTGGCGGTTCAGTTGGAATGTATGAAGCTTTCGCAAAACCTGCAGACGGCTATACACTCTGCGGATTGTCTGAATCGGTTGTTACCGCAGCTGTCCAGGGTGGATTCGAGAATCGGATGAACGTATGGGATTTCTTCATTATCGGTGGATCCCCCGACCTGGTATCCGTAACTCCCAACGCTCCGTACAACACAATCGCCGAATTGGTTGAAGCGGCAAAGAAGAACCCGAAGAGTATTCGTGCGGGAAGCAGTGCTGCCGGTTCGATCCACCACTTGAACCTGTTGGCTTTCGAGAAAGGCTCGGGTGCACAGTTCAACTTCATTCCCTATGACAGCAGCGCAGCTTCACAGAATGCGGCGATGACAGGTGAAGTCACCTTGGTCATCACTTCTGTCCAGGAACAGGCTGAATTGCTCAAGGCTGGAAAACTTCGACCGCTCGGCATGTTGATTCCCGAGGACTTCGATTTCATGGGCAAGAAGATCCCGTCTGCATTCACGGCATACCCCGGACTGTCGGAGTATCTGCCTCTCGAACAACAGATTGGATTCGCTATCCGCAAGGATGCTCCAGAAGCTGTGAAAGCAAAATTGCAGGAAGCCTTCAAGGTTGCCATGACTACCGATCCGATCAAGAAATTCGGTGCGGAACGTTATTTCACACTGAAGGGTTATGTAGGAAAAGAAGCCAACGACATCTTCGACAAGCTTGAATCGGTATTCTCGTGGACATTGTGGGATCTCGGTGCCGCCAAAGTGGATCCGAAAACGCTTGGTATTCCCAGATAAATCTACTATCGACCTATAGCAAACTCGTGATTGAATGGAGTTGTGAGCAATCACAACTCCATTCGTAAGGTGATCAATATTATGATGGATAATACAAAATTACGTGGTGCCGACCTGATAACCAGCATTCTCTTTTTCCTGCTGGGCGTATGGATTCTATTCGAATCCTTCAAGATGCCTCTAAGAGATTCGTACGCTGGAGTCAATAGCGTATGGTATGTCTCTCCCGCACTCATGCCATTGATAATTGGAACAGCAATCATATTGCTGGCAATCACCATTTTCGTGCATGCCATGAAACATGGTGGCAAGGAGGCCCTGAAGGTACTCTGGGCTTCCGGAAAAGGAAAAAAACTGCTTAGCGATGCAAATATTCGCTATGCCTCCGTATTGTTGCCTTTGATCGCTATGGTATACATGAACCTCACTATGGTCGATTTTTTCTTGACCTTGGTGTTGTACCTGTCATTCACCATAAGCGTATTCTATATAGACGATGCAAAATTCATGCGTTCGACATTCTACTTCTATACTAGTGAAATGGCGATTCTACTGGTCATATCGATTTTCAAACTGGATGTGGTATTTGCTTCGATCTTCATCTATCTACTCGATATCATCGCATTGCTCATGATAGTGGCATTGACCATTTGGATGAAGCTCCAGTTGCGGAAGGTCCCCGATGAAAAGGTAAACAGGAAGTTCAGGCATGCAATGCTGATGACCTATATTGCCCCGTTGGTCCTCGTGCCGATTTTCCGGTATGTACTTCGGATTCCTCTTCCAGTGGAAGGTGGGATCGTAAACCTTATGTCGCTCGTATACTACACCCTCAGGTAATGGTATGAAGGAGAACGTGTCATGAACATTGTGCAACAATTTGGAATATTTTTCTCCAACATATTCAGCATCATCTCGAGTCCTTCCCTGCTGCTCATCCTGTTCGGAAGTACTTTGATGGGGATAATTTTTGGAGCCCTGCCCGGTTTGACGGCTACATTGGGTGTCGCGCTGTTGACTACACTGACCTACAGCATGTCGACCCAAGCGGCCTTGGTGGCGCTCATGGGGATTTATGTCGGAGCCGTCTATGGTGGTTCCTACGGATCGATCATGCTCAATATCCCCGGAACAGCTTCGGCTGCCGCGACGGCTTTGGAAGGGTATCCCATGGCCTTGCGTGGTGAGGCCGGCAAGGCTTTGGGACTGACAACAACCGCGAGTGCCTTGGGTACGATCGTCGGAATGACGTTCGTCGTCATATTCACACCATTGATCGCGGCCCTGGCCATGCAGTTCACCTCGTTCGAGTTCTTCCTCCTGGCGTTCTTCGGTATCCTGATCAGTGGAAGCATTTCCTGTCCCGATACCGTACAGAAGGGATGGATCACTGGATTCCTGGGATTGTTCATAGCCATGGTCGGTCGGGACCAGCTGCAAGTCTATCCGCGGTTCACCTTGGGGATGATGCAACTCGAGAGCGGAATCGAGGTGGTTCCCGTATTGATTGGTGCCTTTGGTATCCCCCAGATCATCCAGGTGTTGAAAGATCGCCAGGTGACCGCGGAACCGGCAAAAATCGAGAAGATCATACCCTCCTTTGGTACAATAGGTCGGAATGTGAAACATATTGTCAGAAGTGCCCTGATCGGAGTCGGAATCGGAGCAGTTCCTGGTATTGGCGAGGATATTGCAGCCTGGGTCTCATACGGCACGGCGAAGAAATCCTCGAAACACCCGGAAAAGTATGGAACGGGTTTTGAGGAAGGGATTATTGCTTCCGAAGTCGCCAACAACTCGTGCATCGGTGGTGCGATGATTCCATTGCTCTCCATGGGTATTCCAGGAAGCCCTCCCGCGGCCATGCTGTTGGGAGCCCTGATGCTCCATGGCGTCGCACCTGGTCCGATGCTGGAGATCGAACAACCGGGATTCACCATCGGAATCAGTGCGATCCTATTCCTGGCCTCGATGTCCATGTGGATCGTGGGTATCCTGCTTGCAAAACAGGTGGTGAAATTGCTCAAGGTACCACCAGCACTGTTCATGCCGGTCGTTGCGGTCTTGTGTTTGATAGGTTCGTATGCATTGGGCTTGAAGGTGTTCAACCTCTATCTGATGATTCCCATGGGGATTCTCACCTATTACCTGACAAACATGGGATATCCGATTCCTCCATTGGTCATCGGAGTCATTTTGGGTTCCATGGCAGATGCCAACCTGAGACGGGGCCTGATGGTATCACAGGGTAGCCTGGCGCCGTTCTTCACCCGACCGGTAGCTCTGATCCTGTTGCTGATCATTATATTTACATTCATCAGCAACACCAGGATATATAAGAGATTATTGGCGAAAATCCTACGTAAGGCTTGACGTTGCAAGAATTCGTTATCTGAAGGGAGGCTACAATGAACTATCGTTACTTGGGTAAATCTGGGCTGGCCGTGTCGGAATTGACACTCGGAACCATGACATTTGGAGCACAGGGATGGGGATGCGACGAGCAGGAATCGCATCGGATCATGGCAGCCTATGTTGAAGCCGGCGGGAACATGCTCGATTGTGCCGATGTCTATGCGAAGGGAGAAAGTGAACGTATCATCGGAACTTTCCTGCCAAAGATACAACGTGACAATGTTCTTGTGGCCTCCAAGTGCAATTTCCCATTCGACCAGAGCGCGAATGGTGTCGGCTCGAGCCGCAAACATATCATGACTTCGGTCGAGGCCAGCTTGAGACGTCTCGGTACCGACTATATCGATATCTACTACCTGCATCGTCCGGATCCGGTGGTCGCCCCAGAGGAGATCATGGAGACCTTGGATATCCTGAAACAGCAGGGAAAGATACTATACGGTGCCTGCAGCAATTTGCCTGCATGGCGGGTAGTCCTCGACTCCATGGAGTCCAAGGCACGCCGGAGCAGTGGCTTCGTCTGTGGCCAGTACATGTACAACATGATCGACCGGAATTGTGAGCAGGAAATCTTTCCCGCGATGGTCAACCAAGGAATTGGAATCCTCTGCTGGAGTCCTCTAGCCGGAGGGCTACTGACCGGAAAATACAGCGGTGTCACTGAAGTGCCCAAGGATTCCCGTTTCGATTACCGCAAGAATCTCGATGTTCCACGCTTCTGGACTGGACGAGGAAAGAAGATTGCCGACGATTTGCAGGAATTGGCAACTTCGGCCGGTATATCCGCCTCCAGACTGGCTATAGCATGGTTGTTGGATAAGCAATACGTCTCTTCGGTGATCCTGGGTGCCAAATCTCTGGATCAACTCGTGGACACGATGGCGGCTGCCGACCTGGTTTTGACAGACGAACTCCGGGCCGGACTCAACCGTATCAGTGCACCTGAGAAATCATACTTGTGGAGCTTCAACGAGGAGACCAACAAGCAATTCTCTGAACGTGCCGCAAGTTTTCCGGGGATAGTTATCGGATAGCTTCTGTTGCTCCTCTATAGTATGATGTGAACATATAAGGAACGGGTCCCTTCTGGTGAGGGACCCGTTGCATATCCAAACGTAGCTGGCTTTACTTCAACATGCGTATGGCTGTCTCGACGATATTTTCGACGGTGATGAAATTCTTTTCCAACAGCCGTTCATAGGGAGCCGATTCCCCAAACTGGTCCTGGATACCGATTCTCGATACCCGGCAACCACCGACTTCCGCCACTATCTCGCTCACTGCGCTTCCCAGTCCATTGATTATGTTGTGGTCCTCGACTGTAATGATTCCCTTTGTCGTGGCTATCGAATCGAGCACCGCTTCCTTGTCGATGGGCTTGATTGTATGCATATCGAGCAACCGAACGGATATTCCCGATTCTACAAGCCTGTCTTTTGCCGCCACACAACGGGAAAGGATATCTCCGTTGGAGATTATGGTGATATCCGATCCGTTCGATAGCACCTTGGCTTTCCCGATCTCGAATGTATCATCCTCGGAGTATATGAATGGCACCGCATCGCGGGTGAACCTGAGGTAGACCGGCCCATAATGATCCGCTCCAGCGGCCTTGACCAACGCGTATGCCGAATGGTAGTCGGCTGGTGCGATCACCGTCATGTTGGGGATAGTCCTCAAGACTCCGAGGTCCTCGATTCCCTGGTGGCTCGCTCCATCGTTGGCAGGGGTGAAACCGCCATGCGAACAGGCTATCTTCACATTCAGATTGGGGTAACATACCTCTTGCCGTATCTGTTCGAGCATCCGCATACTGCCGAAGACCGCATAGGTGGTGACGAATGGGATTTTTCCACATGTCGCCAATCCCGCTGCGAGACCGCAACCGTTCTGCTCGGCGATACCGACATTGACATACTGCTGGGGAAACGACTGCATGAACTCTCCGGTCTTGCAGGACTTTCCGATATCGCAGTCCACCACGTAGACATTCCGGTTCTTTTCTCCAAGGGCTACAATAGCCTTTCCATATGCGTCACGAGTGGGCAATCCTTGTATTGCATCCATCATACACCTCCTTCGATTTCTTGTATCGCGGCACCGTATTGCTCATCATTCGGAGGCGTTCCATGCCACGCGACCACGTGCTCCATGAAGGAGACTCCCTTTCCCTTGACCGTTTTTGCAACGATACAATGGGGTTTGCCACCGCGATGTTCCCGCGCAAATCCGAAAGCCGCACGAATCTCTGGAATCGAATGTCCGTCGATACGTTGGACAGCGCATCCAAAAGCCTCGAACTTCACCGCAAGATCACCAAGAGGCATGACTACTTCGCAGGTATTGTCGTTTTGGAGCCCATTGTTGTCGACGATAATGACAAGATTGTCCAATTGGTATTTGACTGCGGTTTGCACAGCTTCCCATATCTGTCCTTCCTGCGATTCCCCGTCCCCGACAAGACAGAAGACCCGATACTTCCTGTCGTCGCGTTTGCCGGCAAGCGCCATGCCGACAGCTGTCGACAATCCCTGCCCGAGGGATCCGGTACTGATATCCACTCCGGGGCACCGCTTCATATCCGGGTGTCCTTGGAGCATGGAACCTTCTTTCCTGAGGGTCTTTACCACGTCCATGGGAAAATACCCGCGAAGTGCGAGACAAGAGTACAGGACTGGACAGACATGTCCTTTCGACAGGACAAACCGGTCACGTTCCTCCCAATGGGGATCCTGGGGTCTGATCTGCAATTCCTCGAAATACAGGACCGCCATGATATCCGCGGCGGACAGCGATCCACCGGGATGACCCGACTTGGCCTCATGGATCATGGTCAGGATGGTCTTGCGCAATTCCTTTGCTTGGGCTTCAAGCTTCTGGACCACAGCATCTTTCTTTTGATTTTGTATCACGAATCACCTCCGATTGTGCAACATACGGGATTTTTGGGTTTTAATTTTCTAGAGAAGAGTAGGGAGAAGAGTATCCCCGAAGGAATCAGGACAATACCGGCCATTTGTCTTGGCGTATAGTATCCGCCAAGAAACAGGATCTCGATGAGAATGGTGATGATCGGTTCGAAACAGCAGATTGTAGCGGCAAGACTACTGTCGACATGTTTCGCGCCATAATTGAAAACAATGAAAGCGCCGACCGAGGAGATCAAGACGAGTCCGGCGATGCCCCACCAAGCTTGGCTTTCGAATGAGAAGCCGTTGTTGGGGAAGAAGGGAAACGCAAGTACCATCAGTACGGAACCGGTGGTCATCACATAGGTGGTGATAACCGGACTTGGCACGGGTATCACCTTCTTGTGGCGTAGGCTAAGGATATACCAACTGTAGACAACCGGTGAAGCGACCGAAAGCAGTACCCCGACCACAGTCAACCGTGCATCGGAAAAATCCATGGTAAGAAGGATTCCCACAAGTATGACCATATAGCCGAGCAGTCGCGACAAGTAGAAGGACTCCCTTCCACTGGAAACTCCGATCAACATGACTATCAACGGATATCCATAGAAGATTGCTTGCACAATGCCAACCGGCATGGTGGTGAAAGCCAGGAATTTGACCAGTATCGTCAAGGTGAAGGGAATTCCGATCATGAACACGACTCGGAGGACCACTGCCTTTGGATAAGCGGTTAGCTTGGCGGTCCTTCCCGTGGCTATATAGTATATCCACATGAGAACCGCGGCACCTACGAATCGCATGAGGACCAGCTCGCTGGGCGAGGTTTTGGCGGCGTATGCGACAAGGGTGAATATGGGCATGAGCCCATACCCGATCGTCGCAAGAAAGATGAGTGGAATACTGGCTGATCTCTTCATGGATTAAGGATACTGTAAGACTGGAATCTTGTCATTAAAAAAATATTGTATACATCATTTTTTCTTTTATCATTTTTTTTGACATTTCACCCCGCATATATTAGAATATTGAATACAATTTGGGGAATAGAGGAGGGAGTGCATGATTACTCGATCCCAAGAAAGAAGCCTGCGTCAGCAAGCTGCACAGATACTGGAGCAAACGGGATTTCCCGTAACACGCCAGGAGTTGGATTCGATTGCTATAGCCGATTTCGGGTTGGGTGCGCCCACAAGGGAAGGTGCTCAGATCCTGACTCTCTTCGCCACGGAACGGATCAGTGCGAAACTGATAGTCCTGTTTCCGGGACAGATACTTCCCGAGCATTGGCATCCGCCAGTGGGCAACGACCCCGGTAAGGAAGAGATACTTCGGGGGTTCTGGGGTACCGTCCAGTATTTTGAAGAGGGTGACGAACCGGTGGATACTTCATTGGTACCCCAATGGAAATCGGATTGCTTCACATGTGGCAACCGTCTCGACCTGACCCCGGGCGTCCAGGTGATCATACCTCCCGGAGTCAAGCATTGGATGAGAGGTGGCCCCGAGGGCGGCTGTATCTTCAGTTTTTCCACGTGTGTCCGCGATATCCTTGACCAGTTCACCGATACGGATGTGTTGCGTATGACAAAAATTGTCGAAGATGAGAATTGAGGAGGGCGAGCGTGTCAAGACAGGAACGGATTGTGCTATTGGACGGATTCACCTTGAATCCCGGCGATTTGGATTGGAGCGGCTTCGAGGCCCTGGGAACATTGGAGGTCTTTGACCGCACCTCCTCGGACAAGATAGTTGAACGTATCGGCGATGCGGCCATAGTGGTCACCAACAAGACTCCTATCGACAGCAAGGTGTTGGATGCCTGTCCGAATATCCGGTACATCGGCGTACTTGCCACCGGATACAATGTGGTTGATGTCGCCGCTGCATCGGCAAGAGGTATCGTCGTCACCAATATCCCGACCTATGGGACGACAGCCGTCGCCCAGTATGTATTCGCCCTTCTGTTGGAACTATGCCATCATGTCGGGGAACACAGCAAGGCGGTGAAAGCCGGTAGATGGGCAGCCAGTGAGGATTTCTGCTTTTGGGATTATCCCTTGATCGAATTGGCCGGCAAGACCATGGGTATCATCGGGTTGGGGAGAATCGGTCGTTCCACAGCGAGAATCGCTTCTGCCTTGGGTATGCGGGTCCTTGCGTTCGATGCATACGAGGACCCGAGTGCGGCGGCCGAGGGAATCGTCTATGCCCAACTCGACGATGTGTTGCGGAATGCCGATGTCATCAGTCTCCATTGCCCGCTTACCGACCAGACCAAAGGAATGGTCAATCGGCAATCCATTTCCCGTATGAAGGATGGCGTGTTGATAATCAATACCTCGCGCGGTCCGTTGATCGTGGAGAAGGATTTGGCAGAGGCCTTGGATTCGGGGAAGGTTGGTGGAGCCGCGGTCGATGTCGTCGCAACCGAACCACCTGCTACCGACAATCCGCTGATCGCTTCTGAAACATGCATCGTCACACCACATATCGCATGGGCCCCAAGGGAATCCCGAAAGCGGCTGATGGACATTGCGGTGGATAATCTGGCTGTGTTCCTGCAGGGAAAGGAAGTGAAGAATGCAGTTCACCCGTGAACTGGGGAGGTTTATTGCAATGGACGGTTATTTCAATCGGGTCCAGCAGCTGACGGCCAGTCGGTTCTGGATCAACAATGTGACTCTGGACGAGGCGCGGAAGGCAATCGATGCGGGCGCCACGGGCTGCACGCAGAACCCTTCGTATGTATGGAAGATGATGACTGCGAAAGACGAGCAGGCACGGGTCGATGCATCCGTGAAGCGGGCCTTGGGCAAGACCAAGGATGTGGATGATGCTTTGGTCATGGTGCAGCGTGACTTGGTCGCGGATGTCGCCAAGATGTTCCTTCCGCTGTATAGGCAATCGTTCGGACACCTGGGCTATGTAAGTATTCAAGGCAACCCGTTCAAGGAGGATGCCGAAACCATCCTGAAGACTGCCCGGTTCAATCGGGAGGCCGGTCAGAATATCATGATCAAGATCCCCGTCACCGAAGAGGGCCTCGAGGCTATTGGCGCTTGTATTTCGGAAGGCATGCCGGTGAATGCCACCGAAGTGATGAGTATCCAGCAAGCCATCGATTTGATTGAAGTCTATGAAAAGGCCGCGAAAGGATTGGAGAATCCTCCGGTAGTCTACCTGTCCCATATCGCAGGTATCTTCGACGAATATATCAACAATTATGTGGCAGAGCAGAAGGTTCCGATACGAGGGGACCTGACGTTCCAGGGGGGCAAGATTGTCGCCAAGAAGATTCGGGCCTACATGGATGAGCGCAAGACCGCTGTAGGATTTATCAATGGCGGTGCACGTGGCTTGCACCATTTCACCGAGTGGGTTGGTGCCGACATCTCCACGACAATCAATTGGAAGGGAACGGCCGAGGACCTGTTGGAGTTGGATCCACCGGTTGTGGCCCGGTTCGACAATCCTGTGCCGGAATCGGTATTGGATGAACTGTTGGCCAAGTTGCCCGATTTCAAGAAAGCCTATCTGGTCGGCGGCCTCCAAGCCCATGACTACGAGGAATTCGGACCAGTTGTGCTCTTCTGTTCGAGTTTCCGCAAGGCTTGGGGACAGGCCCGGGAGCGCGTAGCTTCCTTGCTTTAACGATTATGTCTTTTTACCATGAAAAGGCCGGAGGTTTTCGCAACCTACCGGCCTTTTTCAGTGTTACCAAGTCAGGGTATCGGAAGATCACTTCCATCCAAACAGGTTTTCCTCGATGAATTGCCACGTATCCATGTAATCGCCCTTGTCGAATACCGCATCAAAACCTTCCGCTTCCATCTTCTCAAGCACTTTGAGCAGTTTTGTTGTCAGGCGGTTGTTGATTTCGAACGTCCTCTTGATGTCCCACCGTGTCGGGGAAGTGTCGGAGGTCACATAATCGTTGTATTTGAACTTGCGCAAGTAGTAGAGGAATTCGGCATACCTGAGGATATGGTGGCTACCTGCGAAGTAGTCCCAGTCCCATTTTGCGTCATTGTCGTTGATATGGATATAATAGGGTAGTCCGCTCTCGTGCAGGATACAAAGATCCTCGGCAGGGTTGTATCCACCATACATGGAGTGACCGAAATCCAATGTCACACCGACCTGGGGCAGTCCGATCTGTTGAATGAGCAGGATGGTCTTCGATGCGTTGTCCAAGAAGCAGGTTCCCCGGGTTTCACTTGGTTTGTATTCGATGAACAACGGGATTTCGGGGCAATAGGCTGCTGCCTCTCCAAAAGTCTCCTTCAAGTAGTTCCAATTCTTCGCATAATCGGCCTGGAAACTGAACTCATAGCCGTCTCCGAGTGGGCAACATGTCACCTTGTCAGCTCCGATTGCCTTCGCAAAATCCTTCGCTTCCTTGATAAACCGTACCGCCTTGTCCCGTATGGCCTTGTCGGAAGAGGTTAGTCCACCATTGCGGAATTCGGGTTCTGCCTTGACGTTCACGTTCACCGCCGAGATACCGAGGTGATACTTTTTCATGAGAGCCTTGACTTCATCCGGCTCGTTCACTTCATAGGGATATACGCATTCCAGACCTTGCATGTCGGGAATTTCCGAAGCCATCTTGAACTTTTCTTCGAGTTCCAGACTTTTGTTGTACTCATGGAACCTGTCTTTTGTCTTCCCCAGGAAGGAAGAGATAACTGCATACTTCATAACGAAGCCTCCTTTGTGCCTTTCAAAATATTTTCAATGTTCATTTTACCTTCACGATACGAAGCTTCCACAGTCGATGGATCGCTGCAGGCGATCTCCAGGTCGAATGAACCCTCGTATCCATTCGCGAGCAACCCGTTGATGACAGACTTCCAGGGAATCGTACCCTGTCCTGGCGGCAATGCGAGGTTCTCGTTTCCAAAATTGTCCTTCAGGTGGGTACCGTAGATCCTTCCCGCGAGCTTTGCTGGGATTGTTGCGATATTCTCCTTGCTGCTCCAGGCATGTCCGGTGTCGAAATTGTAGCCGATCGTGGTGTTGCCGGTCTCTTGGCTGAAGCGCAACAATCCTTCGGTTCCTCCCAACAGGGAACCCGGAACGATTTCCAATCCCAGGCGGAAACCCTTTGCCTCGACAATGTTGCCGAACTGCAACAACTTGGCGCACAACCGTTCCCACAACCGGTTCCAGGAATAGGAACCGACTATTGCTTCCCTTGGAAAGGAAAAGGGAGACAACGGGAGTGTTATGGTCTTGCAATTGTTGAAATGGGCGACGATTTCCACGACTCGTTCCATCTCCTCGAAGCCCAAATCGGAGAGGAGCGAAGTCTCGTCGGCAGTGGCGGCAAGCAGGAAGTGGGCAACGAATTGTGTCGCTTGCATGCCAAGCTCGTCGGCTTTGCGTACCACAGTCCGGTAGCCGGTTTCCCACTCTCCAAGCCTATCCTTGTCGAAGATTTCAAGCTGGTATCCGGTGAATCCCATTCGCTTGAGTACTTCCAGCCCTTTGGCGTAGTCGTGGACTGTAAATTCCGTCGAATATGATGAGAAGAAGAAGGCCGGGGAGACTCCAAGCATAGGTCGCTCCTAAAAATAATGTATTCAAAATTTACTATAGTGTAGAACAGTTGTTTTTATGTGTCAATCAAAAACAATCATTATAGTATTCATTTGACATTTCGGAGTGAAGGGGTATACTGATTTTATGATATTGTATACAAAATTGACGGAGGGGTCCCATGGGAACACATAAGATCATTGTATCTGTAGCGCCGGTAGCACATATGGAAAAGACAATACCACACGGGGTGAAGAACCCGGTGCTCCCAGAGGAAATCGCACAGGAAGTGTTGGATTGCGCACGCGCCGGAGCTTCTATGGTCCATTTGCATGTCCGTGATGCCTCCGGAGCTCAAGTCGGGGATTTGGATCTGTTTTCCCACACCATAGACCTTATCAGGAACGGGAGCGATATTGTCATCCAGGGATCGACTGGAGGGAAGTCGGCGCTCTCGTTGGAACAACGGTCCGTATCTGTCGATGAACCACGGGTGCAGATGGCTTCCTTGAATATGGGATCGACCAATTTTGGGGATGGCGTATATATCAATACGTGGGACGACATTCGCTATTGGGCCACCAAGATGAAGCAGAACAAGGTTGTTCCGGAATTGGAAGTCTTCGACCTGTCGATGGTCGAGGCAATCAGGGTACTGCATGCCGAAGGGACCTTGTCCAACCCCCTCCATTTCAATTTCTCACTTGGATTCACCGGAGCACTTCCCGCGACCGCTGACAATTTGTTCAGATTGAAACAGGCCCTGCCCCCTGGTAGCACCTGGAGTCTGATCCATGAGGGGATGGAGGATTTTTCCCTTATCGCTGTAGCTGTCGGTAGTGGAGCCTCGGGCGTCCGTGTCGGGTATGAGGATGGTTTCTTCATAAGGTCCGGACAACCGGCGAGGAATGTAGAATTGGTGGAACATGCCGTCGATTTGATCCAAGCGATGGGGTATGAGGTGGCCACAATCGGAGAAGCCTACGAATTGTTGGGAATCAGGAAGAAACTGTAAAGCAAAATTCCTTTAACGTTACCGGAATGTACTGTTTTTACGTTGATACTTGGTTGTTTACATATTACAATGCACCTTATGGAAGCAGTAATGGCTATGTATGACGACTTGGGAACCAAGGCGTATGACATTTTGAAGGAAATGATTGTCAAAGGGGATCTCAAGCCCGGACAAAAATTGGTCCAGGAAGATCTTGCCGAAGTCTTGGGAGTCTCCCGTACTCCCTTGCTGCAGGCTATCTCCAAGCTGGCCAAGGATCATTATATCAACACGATTCCGCGGAGAGGAGCCTTCGTCAAGAAGTTTTCTACCCAGGAATATCTCGATATTTTCGACATTCGCGGACAACTCGAACCAATGGGGGCTTTCTATGCCGCCGAGAGGGCGCAAGATACTGATATCAAGCGCTTGCAGGTGATTGTCGATGGAACGGAAGCTTTTATAGAGCGTGGGGATTTCTCCGACGCCCTGCAATTCTTCGAATACGATTATGAATTCCATATGGGCATCATGGAGCTCAGCGGCAACCAATTCCTCCACGATATCTTGAAGAATCTCAACAACATGCTCTGCAACAGCGAACGCATATTGAAGACGCCCAGGAAGACCCTCGAGGAACATATCGGTATCCTGAATGCCCTTAAGAATCATGATGCCAATGGAGCGAAGGAATTGATGTTTTATCATATCCATGGTGGAGCACGGACCCGATTGGCCCAGTTGTTGGCTTCGCCACAGACATCCCAGGAGGAGTTGACCCCCCATGCGAAGAGTTGAGAACAAGGCGTTGAGAAACTATGTGTATGATCATATCCGGGTAATGATCGACCAAGGGGACTTGCCTATCGGCAAGAAGATCGACAAGTCCGAACTGGCGGAACGTCTTGGAGTTAGCCAGACGCCCATTCACGATGCATTGAACCAATTGGTTGGTGAGAAGTTTCTCGAGCAACGGCCACGCGACGGGTACTATATCCGCGAGTTCAATGCGGTGGAGTTCTGCGAACTGTTCGAGATGCGGGCAGGGTTGGAGGGGATTGCCGTCCGCCTCTGCTGCGAGAACGCCACCGACGAACAGCTGCGGGTCTTGACTTCGGCATTCGACGAGTTCTCGCTTCCCATGGACGATGAGTTGGTGCACCATTATTACGAGATCGACCGGAGGTTCCACGAGGATATCGTTGTGTTCTCAGGCAATGGTTTTATCCTGGAATCGCTGAAGACAACGGGTTTCCAAGCCCGTACCTACCAAAAGGGACTTGTCCGTGGCCCAGACATCACCTTGCATGAACACCGCATGGTCGTCGAAGCGATAAAGGCGAGGGATGGTGAACGTGCCCAACAACAGATGATCTGGCACTTGCTGGGTTCACGTGACGTTTTCAAGGCGCTCTTGCTGGGAACATGATTCCCGCGCTCCCTCACCGGTACAACGTCACCGCCACTATGGTAAGTACGATCGATACGAGACAATCCAGCGAAATCGTCCTGTTGATATAACTCAAGTTCTCATGATCGTCCGGGTGGATGAACACCGAGAGGACGAACGGGGGAGGTGCCAATGCGAGCGCCAGCATGGCGTACCGGTACATGCTCTCCATATGGAGCAACCCGTCGATAATGTAGGTGTTGATTGCCAGCGCGATGATCACCAGGAACGTTTTTCTGACCAGGATCGTCCCAATCGACAATCCCAATCCTTCCCTGCTGATCGAGATGCCATAACCGATGGTTATGGTGATCAGTGGAATCGTCATCGATCCCAGCAAGCCTATCAGGTTCTTGATCGCGCCTAGTGCCGCATTGTCTCCAAAAACAGGTTTGAACTGTCCGACAACAATTCCTGCGATGATTGATAGGATGACAGGAGAGGTGAAGAATCGCTTCAAGCCCGTGGCGAGGGATTGCTTGCCGGAGTGAAGGCCCATAACCGATGAAATGAGGATCGTGAAGACAAAGATAGTCTGGCCGATGGTCAAGAAAGCGATCTTCCCGAGATGCTCCACTCCAAACAGGGAGATGAAGAGGGCATAACCGAACATGCCCATCTCGAATCCACCCATCATGAGTGGAAACAATGGCGATTTGATGGATGCCACGCGGGCGACAGCTTTGCCGATGAAGATCATGACCACACACATGAGGTAGACAACCGCGAGCATCAGCGTATGTTTGGCTTGTATTTCCAGGGAAAGGAAAGCGTTGAACAAGAGTGCGGGAAGTGAGACGTACGATACGAATTTCTTGATATCGGCGAGTGTCCCCTCCTTGAAGAAATGAATCCGGCGCATGAGGTAACCGATGAGGAAGAGGGCAAGGATTGGCGCTGCCGAGAATACATGTGTAAACATAACGACCTCGTGAATTTGTGATAAAAAACGTTTTCCGCATACTTGCTTGTATCTTTTTAAAACGTCGGAGCCCTGATTATAACATAAATTTGTCTAATTTTTGTACTATTTTTCTGAAGATTTTTCTTGACACCTTAAGGCGCATGTGATAATTTCGATTTCAGAAAACGTTTTCTAAAAACGAATGGAGGATTGAAAAATGAAAAAAGCAAGTGTGCTTTTGCTTGTCATGGTCATTGTTTCGTCAATGATGCTCTTCGCTGCCGGACAAACAGAATCCGGAGCCGCAAAGCCGATCGTGCTGAAGTATGCCCACGTCGGTATCGCTGGAGAAATCCAGACCAGGTACGCTCAAGGTCTCGCAGACTTGGTCAAGGAACGGACAAATGGTGCCGTCGAGATCCAGGTATTCCCGAACAGCCAGTTGGGTGGTGCGAATGAAATGACCGATGGTATCAAATCCGGTGCTATCGACATGGGACACCACGACTTCGCTACACTCGGCAAATATTATGCCGATATCGCTGTATTCAATGCACCATACATCTATCGTGATGGCGAGCATGCATTGCTGGCAACCAACCCCGAGACATCTAAAGCCCTGCAACTGATCAACGATGAGTTGGTGAAAGTCGCAGGTATCCGGGTCATCGGAAGCAACTACCGTGGTGCACGACTGTTGTCGATGAACACACCTGTCTACTCTCCTGAGGACCTCAAGGGTCGCAAGGTCCGTGGTACTCCTGTCGCATTGTGGATGTCCATGATCAAGGGCATGGGAGCCATTCCCACACCGGTCGAAATTTCCGAACTCTACACAGCGCTGCTCACCGGATTGGTCGAAGGACAAGAAAACCCCATCACCAATATCTATGCCCAGAAATTCCATGAAGTTCAGGATTACATCATGTTGACCAACCACATGCAAGCTGTCCTGTCGACTTTCATCAACGAGAAGTCATGGCAGAAGCTTGGTGCTGAAAACCAGAAGATCATGCAGGAAGCTTTGGCTGAGATGGCATTGAAATCCCTCGAATGGACACAGGCGGAAGAAGCTCCGGTCCGTGCCGAGATGGAAGCCTATGGAGTGACATTCATCGAGGAATCGGATGGTCTGCGAAACGACTTGTTCCAAAAGTCCGTGAACGCACAAGTCGCCATCGACTTCCCGACTTGGACTCCCTATATCGAAATGATCCAAGGCATGTAATAATTGAAGCGGTATGGGCATGTGGAGCTTGCGAAAGCTCCCATGCCGTACCAAGACAAACCGAGTAGCAAGCAAGAGGAGTTATACATGTCACTAGGAAAAAGGTTGCGCGATGTCGATGGTTTTCTGGGAGTCCTGGGCTTGGCTCTGCTTATCGGAACCATCCTGCTGCAAGTCGTTTTACGATTTGTGTTTTCCAAGCCCCTCATGGGTGCCGAGGAGATGACGCGATACCTGGTCATATGTGTGGTCATGTTTCCCTTGGCCTATTCCGAACGATCCGGAAGTACCATCATCATGGAGGAAATCCAATCCATGTTCCCCCGGATTCTCCGGAATATCATCAACATGTCATCACATATCCTCACCACGGTCGTATATGCGATTGTAACTGCTTCTTCATACAGCGTTCTGATAAATAATGCAGCAAATAGGACAGCCACGTTGGAAATGCCCTTCTGGCTCTTCTTCCTTCCCGCCGTCGTCGGTCTCACTGCCATGACTGTCGTCCGTATCATCACCGTCGTGTACAAAATCATCAAGAGGGACTTGCCATGGGAATCGCAGTAATAGTCATATTCATCACCCTGTTCTTTATTGGGTTTCCTGTCGCAATTTCCATATTGTTGCCAAGTGTATGGTACATCTTGAGCAGGGGGCTGCCACTCGAGATGATTGCACAACGCATGCAATATGCCCTGGATTCGTATACTTTGGCTGCCGTTCCCCTGTTCATACTGGTTGGTAACCTTATGAATTCATCCGGCATTACCACCCGTATGTTCACTTTCGCCGACAGGCTTGTCGGACGATTGCCCGGCGGGCTTGCACAGGTCAATATTTTTGCGAGCTTGGTGTTCGCGGGCATGTCCGGGGCTGCGTTGGCCGATGTGGGAGGTCTTGGACAGATCGAGATCAAGGCTATGGAGGAGAAGGGGTTCCGCAAGGATTTCGCCGCAGCCGTTACCATTGCCTCCGCGACAGTCGGACCTATCTTTCCCCCCAGCGTTCCATTGGTAATCTACGGTTCCATCGCAGGCATATCGGTCATCAAGTTGCTGCTTTCGGGAATAGTACCTGCAATCCTCGCGGTGATACTCATGATGGGAATCACCGGATACCTCGCACTCAAACGGGGATATCCCCGTGCCGAGCGCTGGCCGTCGTTCAAAGAGGTTTCACAGGCGTTCCTGCCGGCCTTGCCAGCCCTGTTGACTCCCGTAATTCTTATTATTGGTATGCTCACGGGTATATTCACACCAACGGAAGCTTCGGCATTGACTGTCCTGTATGTGTTCCTGATCAGCGCATTGTATAGGGAATTGACACTGAAAGGAGTGCTTGATGCTTTTTTCGAAACCATCAAGTCGACGGCTTCAGTATTGATCATCGTAGCTGCTGCCTCGTTGTTCGGATGGATCCTTGCTGTGGAACAGATTCCACAGATGTTCTCGAGTTTCCTTCTATCCATCTCCCACAACCCGATTGTCCTGTTGGCGATTCTGAACCTTATGTTGCTGGTGGTTGGGACGATGCTCGACAGCACGACCGCAATCCTGCTGTTGGTTCCGATAATCATTCCGCCTTTGGTGAGTGTCGGCATCGATCCGATCCATCTGGGAATCGTCTTTGTCTTCAATATCATGATCGGATTGGTGACTCCACCCATGGGATTGTCCCTGTTCATGGTGAGCAAGGTTGCAAAGGTGCCGATAAACAAGGTTATCAAGCAGGTGGCACCCTACTATATTCCGTTGGTTTTGACTTTGGTCATTGTCACATATGTGCCTGGATTGATTCTATGGCTTCCGAATCTGATGAAATAATGGAGTTTGAAGATGAAAGTAGTACGGGTTCCTTTTGGTAATGCGGTATTGGTCCGACTCAATCCCGGCGACGATGTCCTGGAAGGACTTCGAGCTGCTGTACGCGAAAACAATATTAAGAATGCTGTGATACTAGCAGGAGTAGGGTCGGTGATCAGCCACCATTTCCATGTGATCGCCAGCACGGTCAACCCACCCAAGGAATATTTTACCAAGGGGGAGGCAGCGGCGGATATACTGAATCTCAACGGGATGATCATAAACGGACGGGTGCATGCCCACATTACCTTTTCGAATGAGAAGGTTGCATATGGGGGGCATCTTGAGAAGGGATGCGAAGTGCTGACCTTCTCCGCCATCACATTGGCAGAAGTTGATGCCGATTTCGACCAATGGGATAGTATCGGCTATATAGAGGAATTAGTGCAATAACATTGCGTGCAACGCAAACATACGGTAAATTATACACCAAGGGGTACTGATCCAGTTCCCTTAGGTGGGGACAGGGATGGATGGCGATATGGTTCAAAACAATGAACGTGTGACAATTTTCGATGTGGCGGAAACCGCCGGTGTCTCCATATCCACCGTTTCCCGTGTCATGAACGGCAATTATCCGGTGAAGCAGGAATTGCGCGATCGTGTGAACAAAGCCGTGGCCGAATTGGGATATACGCCCGACTCGGTCGCGAGGGGCATGAAGTTCAAACGGCGCTATGCAATCGGATATGTGGTCAGTGATATAACAAACCGGCACTTTACCATTATCAGCAAGACCATCGATGATATTCTCGGGCCCCTCGGATACAGCCTTATCGTTTGCAGTACCGACTCCAATCAGGAAAAGGAAGCCCGAGCGATCAAAATGCTGTTGTCAAACCGTGTGGATGGACTCATTATAAACACTTCTGGTAAGAACGACGAATATATCGCATCGATCAGCAAGACCCTTCCAGTGGTATTGCTCCATAGACGTATCGCTTCATCCGAATTTTCAGGAGATTATATAGGAAGCGACAACTACCAAGCATGTGCCCATTTGGCACGACACGCGTTCACCATGGGACATCGTGATATCGGCATCATTACCAGCGACCAGTCGATAAGCACGTTCCGTGAACGGACAATCGGTTTTGTCGAGACGCTTGCGGACCTTGGTGCTCCCGTGCTTCCTTCCCGGATCATTGCGACTCCCTATACCGAAGAAGGTGGGTACAAAGCCATTGGAAAATTGTTGGAATCGCATCCGGAACTCTCGCTGGTCATGATCATGAACAACGCCACAACTATCGGTGCGATCCAATATATACGTGAACATGGAATCGCTGTACCCGATTCGCTTTCGTTGTTGTCTTTTGGAGAAATGCTCAACGCCAACCTCATGTACTTCAAACCGACATACATGACGCAAAAACCTTTGCTGGTGGGGAAAGAAGTGGCGGCAATCATGCTCGATCGACTTGAGGATCCAACACATGCCGGACGTGAGGTGGTGATCGAAGCCCAATTCGAGCAGGGCGAATCGGTCAAGGATTTTTCCAAACAGTAGGATACCTTTCATTTGACAAAAGGATATGGCAACCGTCTTCCCACCTTCGCAGGCCTTGTGATATCCTATGGCGGTCCGAGGCAGTGCAATTGAAGGTGGGATGATTATCCATGAACAGTAAACGTGAACATACCTGGTGGGTACATCTCCTATTGGCACTGGTGACCCTCAGTTGGGGATTCAACAATATTCTCATGAAAGTCGGATTCCAGTATGTGAGTGCCCCACAGTTCAATGCCATCCGCATGATCATTGCCTTTCCCTTCATGCTCTACTTCGCCTTCTGGAGGCCTGGTCGCACTCCCTTTGCAAAAAGAGACTTGCTGGGCATCATGGCAATCAGCGTAGTGGGGCTGGGATTGTTCCAGGTATTGTTTCCTACCGGCATCGATGAGACCAGCGCATCGCTCGGAGGGGTGCTCATGGCGGTCATGCCGGTACACGTGGTTATCCTCTCCCTCTGTTTTCGACTTGAGCGGCCGGAATGGAAATCATTCACCGGTGTGGCACTGACGCTGATCGGTCTTGCAATACTTACTTTAGCCTCGGGGCAAGCGGCTGGTGCGACCGATACCACGTTGCGCGGAATCCTGTTCGTGGTTATCGCCGAATTGGGTTACGGCATCAATACTACATTCCTAAGACCCTATATGAAACGGTATCCACCATTGCAGGTCACCGGTCTTGCCATGGCGACCTCTGTAGTACTGTACATGCTGGTTTTCATCAAAGACCTTCGCGTATTGGTCCTGGCGGAAATCCATCCAATCGTATGGCTTACCACGGCCTATTCGGGCTTGGTCGCATTCCTATTGGCGAACATCTTGTGGAACCTGTCGGTGAAGCATATCGGAAGCACCAAAGTCTCGGTCTATGGCAACCTCCCTCCCGTCATCGTACTGTTCCTCAGCGCTCTCCTGTTCCACGACATACTGAACAGGCTGCAAATGCTCGGGGCACTGATAATCTTGTCCGGGGTGGTTCTTGTCCAGTTCAGGAAATCGGTACCTGTCCAGGAACCGTTGGCAGGTATCTCCGCGATGCCCGACTCGGAGTGATACATATCCGTATCCAGTAGGATTTCGACCTGAAGAATTCGCGTCACCTTATGGCATAAGTGGCGTGAAATCCTGGCCTCATATAAAGGTGAAATCTTCCATTTGTATTTTATGCATACAAATACACATCTATGATTCGATTGTTGACACCTCAATATATGACATAGTATCTTGTAGCCATGGATATACATCACGAAACGGTCTCATCCTTACTACAAGCCATACAGGCGGAAAATCCCGTCATCAGCAGCTATATGCTCGACGATTCCATGGATAACCATGCATTGTTCGATTGTCTCCGTTCCCACTACCAAGAAATCATGAAACGCGATTTTCCCACTGCTTGGGCGTATTATACCGGCGAGGACCGCAATGAAGCAGCGTTCTTCAGGTTGACGTGGCGGGCATTCGCGTTCATCAGGATCATGGATTACCTGGACCATGAAGGTTCGTCGTATGTCGATGGCAATCTGCAGGGACAGACGGTTGTCTCCAACCCCATAGCCCTCACCCGGAAATTGTTCCGTGGAGAACCGTGCGAGGTGCACCTTGATTTTATTCTCGACGTCCTGCATCTGCTTAGGCAACTCAATGGCAAGGAAATCCAGGATATACCTAGCCGTAGCCAGGTAATCGAATGGATGGATCGCCATCCTTCGGGATTGGACCCCGAGGTCGTCGCATGGCGTGAGAAGAACAAGCGGCGGATCATGGTTTTGCTGGTCGAACGTATACGTAAGGAAAATTCCGGGGCAAAAGCATCGGCAACCTATCGGTTCAAGGAAGGTCTCGACGATGCCGATGCCCTGAGGCAGGTGGAGAAGTGGTGGAATGAAGACCGTTTCCATCTGCGCTATGCGGTGCGCAGTACCGCAGAGGTGAACCGGTATCTGGACAGCTCGGTCGATGCCCAGACCCTACGTATCATGGGCGATGCCGAGGAACGAGGGATTCCTGTTTTCGCAACCCCTTACTTCCTCTCGCTTATCGATACACGACCGGTCTCCGAACGGGAGCATCCGTTTGCGGACGAGGCTTTGCGCAGCTATCTGTTCTATAGCCAGGATCTTGTCGATGAATTCGGCAACATCAACGCTTGGGAGAAAGAAGATGTGGTGGAACCTGGCAAACCCAACGAGGCCGGATGGATACTCCCGTCACACAACATCCATAGACGGTACCCCAACGTTGCCATATTTATTCCCGACACCATGGGAAGGGCATGTGGTGGGTTGTGCGCGTATTGTCAACGGATGTACGATTTCCAGAACGGACGTTTCAATTTCGACCTCGACAAGTTGCGGCCGAAGAAGACCTGGTCGGAAATCCTGCATGAATCGATGGTATATTTCAGGACCGACCCGTTCCTGGAGGACATCCTGATCACCGGTGGCGATGCCCTCATGAGTTCGGTATCCTCCCTGAAACAGGTATTGGATGCGGTGTTGAAGATGGCCCGGGACAAGAAGCGCGACAACGAAGTGCGACTCCCCGAAGAGCGCCTGGCCGAGTTCCGCCGGGTCAGATTGGGTACCAAGCTGCCGATCTATCTTCCCCAGCGGGTAACGAAGGAGTTGGTCGCAGTCCTTGAACAGTTCAGGCTCGATGCCAAGGAAATCGGTATTTCCCAATGCATCATCCAAACCCACTTCTCCAGTGCCATGGAAGTTTCGGTCGATTCGGCCAAGGCCGTTCGAAGGCTTTTGGATGCAGGATGGGCGGTCACAAACCAGGAAGTGTTCACGGTAGCCGCGAGCCGGAGGGGCCACACCGCCAAATTGCGCCAGGTGCTCAACGATATCGGAGTGTTGCCGTATTATACCTTCACGGTCAAAGGGTTCAAGGAAAACCGGGAGCTATTCGCGAACAATCCCCGCTCCATGCAGGAACAAAACGAAGAGAAGTCGATCGGACGTGTCGATTACCGCTACCACAGCACCTTGCGTTCCTTTATCGCCGATGCGCCGAACATGGTGGAACATATCGAATCGATCCGTAGTGCCGATGAGGTTCCCTTCCTCGCCACCGACCGCAATACGATCAATCTTCCCGGTGTGGGAAAGAGCAACACCTACCGCACGATTGGTTTGACCAGCGATGGCCGAAGGATACTCGAATTCGAATTCGACCATACACGGCCCCATAGCCTTGTCATCGAGAAGATGGGTTCGGTGGTGATCATCGAATCCAAGTCGGTGGCACACTATTTGCGGCAACTACAGCAGATGGGAGAGGATCCTGCCGAATACGCCAGCATCTGGGGCTACTCGGCCGGAAGGTTGGAGGCACGCAGCACGGTCTTCGAAGGAATGTCGAAGTAATGACACCGCCGACAATAGTGACCACCGAAGGAGCTGTAGGGCTCGTGCCCGATCGGTTCCATACGTGCTGGCCCGATGCCCGACCACTTCTGGTCGCGGACCGCAATACCTGGGAAGCCGCCGGAAAAGCAGTGGAGCGAGCCTTCTTGCAAGCAGGGCAGGCAACAGTCGAGGTCCTGTTGTTCGACGAGCCGCAGCAGGTACACGCCGATCAAGCCCATGTGGATGCCGTAAAACAACGTCTTGGGCAGGGCGATCTGGTTGCTATTGCAGTCGGAGCCGGTTCAATGAACGATATCGTCAAGTTGGCCAGCTACGAGTGTGGAAAACCCTACTGTTGTGTGCCGACAGCTCCCTCGGTCGATGGATATACCTCTCCGAATGCTCCCATCACCATACAAGGGTTCAAACAGACAATCCCTTGTACACCTCCCCTACTGGTTGTCGCCGACGTGACGGTGCTTCGAAACGCTCCGATGTCCATGATCTCCTCGGGGTATGGAGACCTGGTCGCAAAGATAACCGGAGGAGCGGACTGGTTGATTGCCGATGCGTTGGGTGTGGAACCGGTCGACCGGAAGGTATGGGACTTGGTGCAATTGCCTTTGCGCGGGCGGATCGGATCTCCAGAAGCACTCCTTTCCCGGGATCCGGTTGCCATCGACAGCGTGTTTTCCGGGTTGGTGGAGACCGGGTTGGCCATGTTGCTTTTCGGTAATTCACGGCCAGCCTCCGGATCCGAACACTTGCTCAGCCATGTGTGGGAAATGAAGGGATTGTCGTTCGATGGTGAATTGGTGTCGCATGGACACAAGGTAGCGATGGGTACGTTGATCACCACAGCGATGATGACCAGGATAACCGAAATTCCGCTGGAGGCCATGGTTTCCTCATGGAAACGAAATCCCAGCATATCTTTCGATGCCCAGCAGGTGGCTCTGGAAACGTGCCTTGGAGAAAAACTTGATATCGACATGCTCCGGATTGCTAAGGAGAAGTACCTCGTAGGAGCACAGCTGCAGGAACGCCGGGACAGGATAGCATCACACTGGCTCCATATCCAACAGCGTTTGCGAAACCAGCTCGTCGCGTTCGAGGAGCTTCGACACATGCTCGAACGTGCGGCGTGTCCGGTTCAACCGGGTGAAATCGGTTTGGACCGCACCATGGTACGCTATGGCATGGTCAAGGCCCGTATCATACGACCACGCTATACGGTATTCGACCTGGCGTATGAATGTGGCCTTTTGGATGGGCTGATAGACGAAGTGGTCGATTCCGGACGTTGGTTCGCATCCTTCGCATAAGTAGTTTTGATAGGCTTTCGCAAATAGTGCTGCTTTGCTATGATAGGCAAGAGCTTGGGGGAATCACATGCATCAGATTCAGGATTTGACACGGGAAGCAGCTGGACGAATCCGGTATGTCCTTATGGATATCGACGATACCATTACGACCGAAGGCAAACTTCCAGCCGATTCCTATGCGTCTCTGTGGCGGTTGCACGAGGCGGGTATTCGTGTCGTTCCCATAACCGGGCGCCCAGCTGGATGGTGCGACCTTATCGCACGCCAATGGCCTGTCGATGGTGTTGTAGGTGAAAACGGAGCACTGGTTTTTTGGGAAGAGGATGGACACCTCAAGCGCATATACCATGAACAGGCGGTACCCAACGATCATGCTGTATTGAAACGTATCGAACAGCGTGTCTTGGCTGAAGTCGAGGGAACCCGGGTCGCCGGGGACCAATTCGGCCGCATGTTCGACCTTGCGATAGACTTTGCCGAGGAAGAGCCACGGTTGCCACTCTCCGATGCCCAGCGCATCAAGGAGATTTGCGAACAGGAGGGAGCTGTCGCCAAGATCAGCTCGATCCATGTGAATACGTGGATGGGTACATACGACAAGCTTTCCATGGCCAGCCGATTCTTGGCACTCCGATTCGGGTACGACGATGCGAAACAGGTCGCTGAAGTGATCTACTTCGGTGATTCTCCCAACGACGAACCCATGTTCACCCACTTTCCCACAAGTGTCGGAGTCGCGAATATCGCCGACTATGCCCACTTGATGCGGGTATTGCCTGCTTTCACCACTTCGTTGAAAGGGGGGTTGGGATTTGCCGAAGGGGTGACAGTGCTATTGGAAAAACGGCGAGAAGCCTGAGCAAAATCCTGTATACGGTGTCGGAACCACGTTTTTATTTGTTTCTCACTAATTTTTCACAGCTTTTTCTTTACCGATAGCTTTTCATTGGGTACACTAGTGGCCTGCATTGAAAGGGGGCATCAGTATGGATGCGATTACCAAACGACTGGCGCAGATCAAATATATCCCAATGATCAAGACCGTGGGAGTGGATCAGGCCGAGGCCTTGGGAACAGCGTTGTTGAACGGTGGGTTGCCAGCTGCGAATATAAGCCAACAGACAGACGATGGGTTGGAATTGCTTCGTCTCATGGCCTCCACCTATCCCGATATCGTTGTGGGGGGCGGCAATGTCCAGACTGTGGGTGAAGCCCGCAATGCCATCGAGGCTGGAGCCCAGTTCATATTCTCACCGGTATTCGACCCGGCGATCATCGAACTTTGCCAGTTGCAGGGAGTGGCTGTGTATCCTGTGACGAAAGATGGAATCCTGGCTGTGGAGCAGGGATTGAAGATCCTCGGATTCTATCCGATCGAGAAGCTCGGAGGGTTGCCTGTTGTCGACCATCTGGCCGATCGTTTCGGATTGCGGTTCATCGCTGCCGGGAGTATCACCCGGGAGACGGTCGGAACGTATCTGGCCAACCGCAATGTCATTGCCGTGACCGGAAGCTGGATGATCGATCCGCGGTACGTTGCGAACGGGCAGTGGGATCTGGTCACCAAGGATATCGGAAGTACAGCCTCACTCGTATAACCGGACGGTATTGTCGGCTAATGGTACAATATGTCCTCATATGCCTGTAGTGTCTTGAAATCGAAACATACGAACACGACCGACGAGATGCGCTCGTTCGGAATAGTTGCGAGTATACCATCGACTGTCTTCAACGCGATCCGAGTCGCATCGGGCAGGGGATATCCATATACCCCTGTGCTAATGGCAGGAAAGGCAATCGAGTGGGCTCCGATTTCCAGGGCGACTTCCAGACACCTGCGATAGCATGATGCCAATTTCTCCGCCTCTTCTGCGGCTCCTCCCCTGTAGACCGGACCCACCGTGTGGATAACGAAATCGGCTGGGAGCCGGAAAGCGGCGGTCGCCTTCGCATCGCCTGTGGAGCATCCACCAAGGGTTTTGCATGTTTCCAGTAGTTGGGGTCCCGCCGAGCGGTGGATCGCCCCGTCCACCCCTCCACCTCCAAGCAGTGTCGAATTGGCCGCGTTGACGATCGCATTGATCTTGATGGTGGTGATATCCCCTTGCCAAACGGTAATCCGTGAATCGAATCTGTGTGCCATATTCCGATTCTACCACGGGAAGGGCACAAGCGAAATATTTCGTTTGACAGATCAGGGAACGTGTGGGACAATATGCATGGAAGCGTTTCCATGACATTGGCCGCTCCTGTGTTGCCTCTGCATTGCCTCTGGTGGTGGAAGTGCTTGTCCGTATGCGTTGCAAACGCACTAATGTATTGAAACGCTTGGCCAGACCAGGCAAGAAGGAGAGGAATATGAAGAAAGTAATGCTTGTGTTGCTGATTGCATTGTTGATCATGCCATCTGTATTCGCAGCAGGACAAAAGGACAGTGCCGCTACCGGAGCAAAGACCGTTACGGTCTTCGGTGCTTTTGTCGATGAAGAACAACGACGCTTCGAAGAGGCTATCAAGCCATTCGAGGAACGCACGGGAATCGATGTCGTCTATGAAGGATCGAAAGACTTCGAGACATTGATCAGTGTTCGTGTCGAAGGTGGGAATCCCCCCGATATCGCCGGATTGCCCCAACCTGGACTCATGATGAATTTCGCATCACAGGGAAAATTGGTTCCGATGTGGGATTCGTTGGAAGCGACCATTGATAAGAATTATGCACCGGTATGGAAGGATCTCGGTTCCTATGAAGGGACTCCGTTCGGCGTCTTCCATCGGGTGAATGCAAAGAGTTTCGTTTGGTATCCGAAGAAGGCTTGGGCCCGTGCTGGCTATGAAGTGCCGACAACCTGGGGAGAACTTGTCGCACTCATGGACAAGATGGTCGCGAACGGGCATACCCCGTGGGCAGTCGGAATCGAATCCGGCGGAGCGACCGGTTGGGTCGGAACTGACTGGATCGAAGACATCATGCTGCGCACAGCGGGACCCGAGGTGTATGACAAGTGGGTTGCCAACGAGATTCCGTTCAACGCACCCGAAGTCAAGGAAGCCTTCGAAATCCTCGGTGATGTCTGGTTGAATCCCAAATACGTCTACGGCGGAACAAATACGATCCTGACCACCAGTTTTGGTGATGCCCAGCGCCCGATGTTCGACAATCCTCCCAAGGCTTGGATGCATCGCCAGGGCAACTTCATAACCGGATTCTTCCCCGATGCCGTGCAGGCCAACCTGGAAGAGGAAGTCGGTGTATTCCCGCTTCCCGCAATCAATCCCGAATTCGGTATTCCCGTACTCGGTGGTGGAGACCAGTTCGTCGTGTTCAACGATCGTCCTGAAGTACGGCAGTTCATGGAATTCCTGGCAACTTGGGAATCGGGCGAATCCTGGGCGAAAGCCGGAGGAGCACTGTTCCCATACCTCAACCAGGACCTGAACGCCTATCCGAACGAGATCGAACGTTCGTTGGCCGAAGCCCTGGTAAATGCCAAGGTCTTCCGCTTCGATGCTTCGGATCTCATGCCGGCCCAAGTCGGTGCAGGTTCGTTCTGGACCGGAATCGTCGATTGGGTCAACGGCAAACCGTTGGATACCATGCTCGGTGATGTCCAGAGATCCTGGCCCAAGTAACAGGTGCCTTTTGATTGCCAAACGAAGCGAGCGGAAAGGGACCATGCAATGGTCCACTCTCCCGAGCGAGTGCAGGCAACGTGAGGTGACGGAAGTCGCCTTTCATGCCAAACGAAGCGAGCGGAAAGGGACCATGGAATGGTCACTCTCCCGAGCGAGTGCAGGCAACGTAAGGATCCATACCTCGCCCCTTGGGGCGGATAAGGAGGCTTAGCCTCCACTTTCCTGGGCTTGCCCTGGGGGTATTGATACCTTTTATCGACTTGTAATTTCGGTGCACCGGCAGATGGGATCGACCTGCTGCCGGTGCTTTTTCCCTTGTTCATGAAAGGAGTCGGATATGGCAGTACTGGATACTGGAACACAAAAGGGTGGGGTGCTCTCCCAAGCCTTGGTTGCAATCGGACGGATAGCGGTTTCGTTGTTCGTTCCCATTGTCGCATTCGTCATCCTTTGGGCAGGGTTCATGTTCCTTCGGGACAGCAATGCTCCCCAGGGAATCATAGCGATGGTTGCCATCATATGGGGTGTGGGTGGAGTAGCCATGCTCTTTTGGGTAACCGACTGGGTCGTGAACCGGACACCGTTGCATGTGGCCAAGAAATTGCAGCCCTTTGTTTTCGTCGGTCCCGCATTGGTGATCCTGACATGGTACCTGTTCCTTCCGACCATGCGATCGTTGTACTTGAGTTTCTTCGATGCGCAGTCCAAGAACTTTGTTGGTCTGGCGAACTACGTGTTCGCGTTCACAGACACCAAGATGCTGGAATCGTTTCTGAACAATCTCCTATGGATCGTGTTGGGAACCGGTGGTGCAGTCGGATTCGGTTTGCTTATCGCCCTGCTTGCCGACCGCTCCAGGTTGGAGAAGGTGTTCAAGAGTCTCATATTCATGCCCATGGCCATATCGTTCGTAGGTGCAGGCGTCATCTGGCGTTTCGTATACGCCTACAAACCGGCGGGCGAGGACCAGATCGGACTGCTCAATGCATTGGTCACGTTCTTCGGAGCGGATCCGCAAGCCTGGTTCACACTGCGACCGTGGAACAATGTGTTCCTGATTGTCATTCTTATCTGGCTGCAAACCGGATATGCGATGGTGATCATCTCCGCGGCACTCAAGGGAGTCCCGTCCTCTATTATCGAAGCGGGAAAGATTGATGGGGCCAGCGAGCTCCGCATCATCCGCAGCATCATCATTCCATTCATTTTCTCGACACTGGTGACCGTATCGACGACCATCATCATCATCTCATTGAAGATCTTCGATATCGTCTTCACCATGACAAACGGAAATTTCGGAACGGAAGTGATCGCAAGCATGCAGTACAAGCAGATGTTCCGCTTCTATCATTACGGACGGGGGTCGGCCATAGCCATCGTATTGGTGATCGCGGTCATACCGGTCATGTGGTACAACCTGCGGCAATTCAGCAAGAGGGAGGGCTTCTAGGATGACACATGCAAAACGCAAGAAAAGCAATTGGAATCTCGTCGTCAACCTGATCCTGTTGGTGCTGGTCATAGTGTGGAGCATCCCTATCATCGGATTGTTCATTTCTTCTATCCGACCACAGGACAATGTCCTTTCCACCGGGTGGTGGACCGTATTCGGTGAACACAGCGAACTTTCATTGGACAACTATAGGCAGGTGTTGGGCGGAAGCCAGTATACCTTCGTAGATTCGGCGGGCAACACGGTCCGTGCCAGTGGAGACAACCTCTCGCGGGCATTCATCAACAGCTTCACCGTGACGATCCCTTCGGTCATCATACCGATCCTCATCGCATCGGCCGCCGCGTTCGGATTCGCCTGGATGATTTTCCCCGGCCGCAAATTCTTCTTCACGACGGTTGTGGCACTGCTGGTGGTTCCCCTGCAGATCGCACTCATACCCATATTGCGCGACTATCAGAGTCTCGGTCTCACCGGATCCTATCTGGGTATCTGGTTGGCGCATACGGGGTTTGGCCTGCCATTGGGCATCTACCTGCTCTACAATTACATATCGACTATCCCAAGGGACGTCTTCGAGTCGGCATTTCTCGATGGAGCACGCCCGATGGTGGTCTTCAACCGACTGGTCCTGCCCTTGTCTGTCCCGGCCATAGCCTCCCTGGCAATCTTCCAGTTCCTCTGGGTCTGGAACGACCTGCTGGTGGCGTTGGTATTCTTGGGTGGAACCAGCGATGTCGCGGTCCTCACCCAGCGGTTGGCCAATATGGTCGGATCCCGTGGTCAGGATTGGCATCTGCTCACAGCGGGAGCCTTTGTCGCCATGATAGTTCCATTGGCGGTCTTCTTCGGATTGCAGCGCTATTTCGTGCAAGGCCTCATGGCCGGTTCGGTGAAGGGGTAGTCGATGGCTTTGGATACTTGGTCTCTTGAGGAAACCCGATTCGACGAGGAATTCCTCGCACGTTCCGAGAGTCTCTTCTCGATTGGAAACGGATATCTGGGATTTCGTGGATTCTTCTGTGAACGCGAGGTGACCCAGCATCCAGGTGTGTTCATCAACGGATTCTATGAACTCTCTCCCATACACTATGGTGAGGATGCCTACGGTTTCGCCCGATTCAACCAAACCATGGTCGATCTCCCCGATTGTCGGTTCGTGTCGATCTCGGTCGATGGGAACAAGTTCTCCATGGCTACCGAAGGGATCGAATCGTATCGCAAGAGACTCGATTTCCGCACAGGGGTATTGTCACATGAAGTCGTATGGAGAACCCCCGAGGACAAACACGTCGATATTTCCTGGAATACCTTGCTGTCCATGGAGCATCAGCATGTCGGGGCATTACGTCTGGTCGTCCACTGTGACAGGACGGCGATAATCGTCATTCGATCCGCGATCGCCCTGCCGGCCCACCGTGCGATGGCGGGACTGGATCCGCGTGTCGGAACCATGTTGAACAGACCTGCATTGCATTGCATCGACAGCGGATTCTCAGCCGAAGGAGACGAGCGGCTTCCTGCATTCCAAGCCGCATTCAAGACCGTGGAGAGTGCCCTGCATCTCTCCTGTGGGGCCGTGCACAATTGCTCGGTACCTGGACATATAGAGCGGTTTTCCGAAGGGGAAGCCAACCTCCCGGGTTTGCTGTTCACTATCCATGGAACTTCGGTCGAGTTGTGCAAATGCTTCTACTACCATACCTCCGGTCGGCCTGGGGAAACCCTACCGTTGCAACAGGTGCGGGAAAGCCGGCTTGACACCGACTGCTTCTGCTGGGAAGACCTGCTCGAATCGCAGCGGAAACACTTCGACGAATTCTGGAAGTATGCCGATATCGAAATCGATGGTGATCCGAAGATGCAGCAGGCATTGCGCTTCAATCTCTTCCAACTGCACCAGTCCAGCGGAACCGACGGCATGTCCTCGCTGGCGGCCAAAGGCCTCACCGGTTCAGGTTACGAGGGACATTACTTCTGGGATACCGAGATCTATGGTATGCCATTCTTCAACCATACACGCAGCAGGACTGCACGGGCACTGATCCAGTATCGGATTTCGATACTCGACCATGCCCGCTCGCGAGCCAGGGAGTTGGCGCAAAAGGGGGCCTTGTATCCATGGCGTACGATCAACGGCCTGGAGGCATCGGCCTATTTTCCCGCTGGAACAGCCCAGTACCATATCAATGCGGACATAGCCTACAGTATTTTCCAATACCTCGAGATAACCGGTGACGAATCGATATTGGAGGAGGGTGCCGCCGAAGTGTTGTTCGAGACAGCCAGGACGTGGTACGACCTGGGGTATTTCAATCCCCGCAAACAGGGAAAATTCTGTATCAACGAGGTGACCGGACCCGATGAATATTCCGCATTGATCGACAACAACTGCTATACGAACCTCATGGCACAGCACCATTTGTCCCGGGTCTGCGCATTGGCGGAACACTTGAGAACCGACAAGGGCGAACTATGGGACCGGCTTCAGAAATCGATGGCATTGGAGGATGCAGAACTGGAGGCGTTCGCGAAGGCTGCCGCTTCGATGCATGTTCCCTTCGACAGTGGATTGGGGATCAATCCGCAAGACGACTATTTCCTGGAGAAAGAGGAATGGAATGCCACCAAGCGGGGAGAACTGCGTCATCCGATGCTGCTCAACTACCATCCCCTGGTGATTTATCGCCATAGGGTGATCAAGCAGGCCGATACGGTTTTGGCGACACTATTGCTACATGACAAGTTCCCCTGGTACCTGCGCAAGCGCAACTTCGATTTCTATGAACCGTTGACCACCGGGGACAGTTCATTGTCGGCTTGCATCCAGGGTATCATGGCTTTCGATTGCGGATATGTCGAACTCGGAGACACGTACAGTCGCCAGACGGCATGTATGGATATCGACGACTTGCACCGCAATACCAAGGATGGGCTGCATACCGCGGCCATGGCAGGTTCTTGGATGGCAATAGTCTATGGGGTCGCCGGGTACCGATTGCGCGACGGTATGCCGACCTTCAGGCCACAACTTCCATCCTCGTGGAACCGCGTACGCTTCAGCCTCACATTCGCAGCCGTTACATTGTCGGTATCCATAGATCCCAAGCACACGACCTATGAAGTTTCCGGCGGATCGTTGCAGATCCGGCACCGGTCCGAGACTGTGGTGGTTGGAGGTGATCCGGTGGTCCTATCGAGTCGACCCCATTGCAAGGCGGTGGTATTCGACCTCGATGGCGTGGTGACTTCCACCGACAGCTACCATTATCGCGCTTGGAAACGTCTTGCCGATGAACAGGGCTGGGCGTTCGATGAAACGGTGAACCAAAAGCTGCGCGGCATATCTCGCCGACAATCCCTCCAGGTTATCCTGGACCACAACCACATGATGCTTGACGAGGATACGATGCAACGGTTCGCCACACGAAAGAACGAATGGTACCGTTCTTCCCTCGACAGCCTGACTCCCGACGATATCCTTCCCGGAATCGGGGAGTTGCTATCCCAATTGCGTTCAAAGGGAATACGAACGGCTATCGCTTCGGCAAGTAGGAATGCATCCCATATCCTGGAACGGTTGCGACTGAAAGATTCGTTCGATGCGGTTGTTCCGGCTTCTGAGGTTGTGAAGGGAAAACCGGATCCGGAAGTTTTCGCCCGCGCAGCCGACATGTTGGACCTTTGTCCCGAGGAATGCTGTGGAGTCGAGGATGCTCCGGCTGGAATAGAAGCGATCAACGCGGCCATGATGCGTTCGGTGGGTGTCGGTTCCGCCATTGATCCACAGACTTGTGCGGCATATGTCGACTCGACCGGCAAGCTGACGCTGGATATGCTTTTGTTCTAATTTTCGGGCGGGGGCAGGGAACATAAAGTGGGATTTGGCGCCCCAATGGGCGATAAAGAAACGAAGTCCTTCAGAGAAAAAACCATAAAAAGACTGTAAGCTCGTCGGCATACCGGCTAGAATATCGGTATGCGTACAGGCTGTATATGTGCTGGCCATGAGTAAGGAGAAGCTATATGAAACTGGTGTTGATCGGAGCAGGCAGTGCCCAATTCGGGTTGGGTACATTGGGTGACTTTTTCCAGAGTGAGAAACTCTATGGTTCCGAGATAGTCCTTGTCGATATCAACGGGGAGGCACTTTCGGTTGTCCATGGGAAAGCCAAGGCCTTTTTGGCTGAACACCCGTTGCCCTTTACCGTCAGCGCCACCACCGATAGGAAACTAGCCCTCGCACATGCCGACTTCGTGATCATTTCGATTGAAGTGGGCAACCGCTTCAAACTGTGGGACGAGGATTGGACGATTCCCCAACAATATGGAATACGTCAGGTCTATGGTGAGAACGGTGGTGCCGGTGGTGTATTCCACGCCTTGCGTATCGCTCCTGTCATCATGGAGATTTGTGACGATGTCGCTTCGATTTGTCCCGACGCGTGGGTCTTCAACTATTCGAACCCCATGACGGCGATCACCACAGCAGTCTTGCGCAAGCACCCCGGCTTGAAGTTTGTCGGTTTGTGCCATGAAGTCGTATCGCTCGAACGGTATCTTCCGTCGATCCTCGACACCCCATTCGAAAACCTGGAGCTTCGTTCTGCAGGACTGAACCATTTCAGTGTCCTGCTCGAGGCCCGGTACCGTGATTCGGGGAAGGATGCGTATCCCGATATCCTGGAGAAGGCCCCAGCCTTCTTTGAACGGGAAATCGGGTATTCGGACATACTCTCCTACGTCATGCGTACCGGAAAGGCTCCCCGCACGGAAGGGAATACACACCGTGTCGTACTTGATGTCGATCGCAGTGCGAAAAGCTGGTCGGACCGTACCCTGTTCAAGGAGATCATGGAAACCTACAAGCTCATGCCCGTGACAGTGGACAGCCACTTCGGCGAGTACATCCCCTGGGCACCCGAGGTTGTCGACCACAGGGGGATCAAGGATTTCTATACCCTGTACCAACTCGAGTTGGCACAGGTGAAACCCAAGATCGAGTTGCGGCGCGACGAACGCATGGTACTGATCATCGAAGGAATCCTGGGTGACAGCGGGTACGAGGAACCTGCGGTAAATGTCATGAACGATGGCTTGATTGATGAGCTGCCCTCGAATATTGCTGTAGAGGTCCCAGCCAAAGTACACCGGTCAAGTCTCGAACCGATTGCTTTCCCCAACTATCCCAAGGGATTTGCAGCGCTGTTACGCAATTACTGCGGCGTCTATGACCTGACAGCCGACGCGGTTCTCACGGGCAAGAAGGAATATGTGGTGCATGCATTGTTGGCAAACCCTGCGGTCGGGCAATACCGGGTGGTCGGTGAATTGGTGGACCTCATGATCGAGCGTCAGCGACGTTGGCTGGGATATCTTTCGTAAGTCTTTTTCTATTTAGCTGTTGCGGTCGATAAGCATCGGAGTAATCAGATGCTTCACCGGAGCCGGTTCCTTTTCCGCATGCATGATGTTCACGATCAACGTTGCGGCCTGGGTGCCGATTCTTCCCGGTTCCTGGCTGACAGTCGACAGTCCCAGGTGTTTGGTTGTCCTGACGCCGTCGAACCCGATAACCCGAAGGGGAGCCTGGGCTTCGCGGACTGCCCGTATGACTCCTGTGGCAATGTCGTCGCAGTAGCAGAACACGCCGTCGTACCTTCCATCCTGCACGATCCGGCGACCGGTCTCATATCCCGATTCCTCCGATAGCCCCGCATGGAAGGTTGCGCAATGGCTGATACCATTGGCTGCCAATTCGCTCGAAAACCCAAGATAGCGGTCTGCGTTCGCTTGGGCAGGCGGCTCGACAGCGATATAGCATGGAGAAACCACACCCTTGGACAAAAGGTATCGGGCCGCAAGTCGACCCCCATAGACGTTGTCTGTGTAGATGCAGTGTTCATGGTTCCTGGGATAGTCAATGTAGAGGTAACGGACATTGCGCCGTTTCAGCAAATCGCGTTCGGTGTCGTCCAGTTGGAAGGCGAATATGAGCAATGCCGAAAGCTGGGCATCCAGGACCTTCTGTATCATCCGCGGATTGTGCTTCTCATAGTTGAATATGAGCAAATCTATGCCAAGACCCCGGAACTTGCGATAGATTGTCTCGAAGATTTCGAAGAAGTAATGGTTTCCGATATCGGGAAGCAACAATCCCACGGTCGATTCGACCACATCGTTGCGCGCCAACTTGCTGGCTGCCGCACTTGGAGTGTATTGTCGGGCTTTCACGATATCGAGCACCCGCTTGCGTGTCTCTTCCGAGACGTGTGTACTGTTGTTGAGTACACGCGATACGGTTCCGAGTCCTACGCCAGCTTCCCGGGCTATGTCCTCTATGGTGATCTTCTTCCTGCCCATGGAAAAACTGTATTCGTTTTTCTATTCTCCGTCAACGCTTAGGGGCAGGACTATCAATTTTCCACCAATTATCCGGGCTTTGGTGAATGTTGTGTCGTTCTTTGAGATTCCCGATTCCATGAGCAGGTGCCGGGCGATCGCCGTATCGGCTGAGGCGACGGACAATGCGATACCACAATTGCTGCTTATTTCCACAGGGGTAGGAATGACAATAAACGGCACGTGACCATGTTGAAGCTTCTCTTGGGCCGCGATGGCATGGTGGGTCGATGGGAAGGTGAGGATTGTCCGACTCTCCCCGTTCATACCGTGATCACCTTGCCCGCAGCCAGGAACCGTTGGGTAATCTCATACATGTTGCCCACGGTCCCGGTCTGCAGCTTGTCAAAGATGTGGTAATAGTTGAGACAGGTTCCACAGACCATGACGTCGACACCCTTCTGCTGCAACGACTTGAACGTTCCGATACATTGTTCGTCATCGACAGCGAGCTTGACCCCGTTGTTCATAAGAAGCACCGTGGAAGGAAGGTCCTCTCCCTGGTCGAGCGTGTAGAGAAACATGCGGACCAGGTTCCTTCCCAACTCATGGGTTCCCGTTCCCATGGTATCGTCCCCGATGAATACGACATAGTTGGCTGTGGTTTGGCCATTCGATACAGGTTGTGGTGCGGGATTATCGGATTTCTGCTTTTCTCCAGACCGAAGGAAAGCAACCCTGAAGGTGCTGTCGTCAATTTCTACCGATGTGGAGAATGCTTGGGATTTCGCCAGGCGCTTGAGATTCTCCACAGCCGCCTTGTTGTCCACTTCGACGATGAAATCCGTTTCTCCGGCATCGATTTGTGCTTTGGCCAGCATGAAGGGGATGGGGCAAGCCTTGCCTTTGGCATCTATTGGTGTGGACATGGAGACCTCCTCCTTTATCTTTTTAAAAGTATAATGAGAAGTGCCAGCGGATGCAATCGGTGAGTCTATCGTAAGATCGACTAGACAATGGAGACAGTCTGCCACATGCCGTGTTGCAACACGTCGAGATTCCGGTATCCCACCTGGACCAGTTGGTCATCGGCTTGGGAAAAGTAGAAATCGATATGCGAGCTTTGGTGGGCATCGGATGACAAGGTCACCGGAATGCCGAGTTCCGAGCACTCGGACAGCATGTCCATGGAAGGATACGGTTCTGTGGTCGCACCGCGGGAAATTCCACCGGTATTCACTTCAATGCGGACATTGTGTTTGCTGGCGACTTTCAGCAGGTGCGATGCTGCCTTGCGGTACCACGTACTGTTGGGATCGAAATATTTGTTGTCGGTATTGAGTTTCTTCATGAGATCGCAATGTCCAAGCAGGTCGAAGTTATGTTGTGCGATCATGCGTTCCTGCAAGGTGAAGTAATGGGTGGCGAATTTTTGGATATCTCCACGGAAATTGTCCTGCAACAGTGCTTCGAATTCGACAACCGGTCCATCGATCGATAGGTATGTTCCCGATTTCGTATGCCGCATCAGGTGCACGGAAGCGATCGTATAGTCCAACTGGTCGCGGTATTCGGACCCGACAAGTTCCTCTGTATCCTCAAGGTAATCCAATTCCAGACCGACATATATCTCCAACCGGTCACGGTATAGGGTACGCAAGCGGTCTATCTCCTCAAGGTAATACGGGAAGTCCTTCTTGTCCATGTGCCACTGGTCCTCGAGGGACCCCGGAGCGTGGCAGGAAAAGCCCAGTGCCCCAAAACCTTTCGAAAGTGCGCTGAGCACATATTCTTCCATGGTACCGACACCATCGTCGAGACCGCAATGCGTATGAAAGTTGGAGAGCCCTTTGATTCGTTCCATGCATGCAATATAGCCGAATTCCGGACCAGAGGAAAGGGCGGCAACAGCAAATGCCTCCCTTTTCGATCGGCTTCGCGACCGCACTGCCCATCAGATTTTCAGGTCAATTTCAGATATGCCATGGCAATTTTATCTATTCAAGTGCCCCCGCTTCCCTACGATACTGGATATGCGGATAGTGTGGTTTGATCCGTGCGTATTTTTTCTGGTGGTCTGTAGAGTATGCTATAGTACCTTCTGGTAGGGGGTTCTGTTCCTGCAGGTACAAGACGTGTCAGCGGCTCGAAAATCGAGCGGTTCCTTTTTTCCCCTATTCAAGCAAAATCTCGCGTTTTGCCACGTATGGCCGAGGTGATGAGGAGTATACCATGATAGAAGGAAGTAAGACAGAGAAGAGAGTGGACCGGCTGACCTATGGCATGGTCGGCGGTGGGCCGGGTGCGTTTATCGGCGATGTGCATAGGACCGCCATACGCATGGACGACAAGGCAACCCTGGTTTGCGGTGTCTTTTCACGGGATGCACACAAGAGCAATGAATTCGGCGCGTCGCTGGGGCTGGACCCGGCTCGCTTGTACCCGTCGTTCGAAGAGATGGCACGAAAAGAGGCCGAACGACCCGACGGTATCGATTTCGTCGTCATCGTGACACCGAATGCAGCGCACTATGAAGCATGCAAGTCCTTCTTGAACCACGGTATCAATGTGGTATGTGACAAACCGTTGACTGTGGAATACCATGAAGCCAAGGAACTCGCCGAGCTGGCCGAACGTAAGGAATTGCTCTTCGGTGTCACCTATACGTATACCGGGTATCCCGCGGTGAAGCAGATCGCCCATCTGGTGGCCTCGGGTGAAATCGGAGACATCCGCTTCGTCAATGCGGAGTACCCGCAGGAATGGCTGGCGACCCGCAGCGAAGACTCGGGAAACCGCCAGGCCGCTTGGCGTACCGATCCCGCGTTCAGCGGAAAGTCGAACTGTGTCGGAGATATCGGCTCGCACGTCGAGAATATGGTTGCCACCATGACAGGACTGCGGATACAGCGGCTCAGCGCACGGTTGGACAAGTTTGTCGAGGGAAGGCAGTTGGACGACAATGCCACCATCATGGTCGAATATACAAGCGGTGCCAAGGGATTGTACTGGTCGAGCCAAATTGCGATCGGCTATGACAATGGTTTGCGTGTCAGGATATTCGGTACGAAGGGGACTATCGAATGGTTCCAGGAGCATCCCGACCATTTCACCATGGTGAAACTTGGGGAAGCCACACAAGGATGGTCGCGGGGACGCGATGTATTCGTCGATGCTGCCCAGCGGTACAACCGGTTGCCCTCGGGACATCCGGAGGGAGTGTTCGAAGCGTTCGCCAACATCTACAAGGCCTATGCGAATGCCTTGTTGGCAAAGAAGGCGGGGAAAAAGTTGGATCGCAAGGCGTTGGAGTTCCCCACGGTCGAAGCTGGTGTCGATGGCGTCCGTTTTATCGGCGCGTGTGTGGAAAGCTCGGAGAAAGGAGCAGCCTGGATAACCCTTTGATAGATCGTGATCGAACATGGATATACCCAATACACCGGCCCCGGACTTCGCGTTCGGGGCCTTTTCTTGTTCAAGTCTGTACTGGAGGCATTTGGTGGAGTATACTGGTGCCAAGGAGTCGGATATGGATAATGAAGGAACGCCCACCGTGCGCAAGGCATGGTATGCGGGGACCTGGTATGCTGCCGAACCTGACGTGCTGCGCTCGACTATCGATGCTGCTATCCAAGCTGCCCAGACTGTCGGTTCACAGCAGGATGCCCGGGGACCGATCGCCTTGGCGGTCCTGCCCCATGCAGGATTGGCCTACAGCGCCAGAGGACTGGGGCACCTGGTCTGCAATGCCCCGAAGATCATCAAGCGGGTGGTGATCCTCTCACCTTCGCACAATATCGTGTTGCCAGACGATACGCTTTCGTTCGGTACTTTTTCGGGATACGATACTCCATTGGGACGGTTGTCGGCTTTCCGCACCGGCTTGGAAACACATGGACCCGATGCGACCAACGCCATCCAGCGTGAACACGCGGTCGAAATGGTCCTGCCGTTCTTGGCCTACCTGCAAATGCGGCAAACCGAACCGATCGCAGTCTCCATGGCCCTGGTCTCCCATGTGACCGATGCTACCCATGCCAAACGGTTGGCAGCATCCCTAGTGGAAGTCTTGGGTGCCGAGACCCTGGAGCGGGGCGAGACACTGGTTATCGCATCGAGTGACTTCACCCATTATGGCCACCGGTTTGGGCATGCGCCATTTGGTGCGCATGTCGATGCGGCCGTTGCGGCGAAAGTACGTCAGGCAGACCTCAAGTTGGCCACGGAATTGGCCAACGGCGAGTTGGGACCTGTCTTTCTTACCCAACGGATGGGACGTTCGACTGTGTGTGGTATCGCCGCCGCATCGATTGTCAGCGCACTGGGAGTGCAGTTGGAACAGTCGGGTTGGGTTGCCGACTACTACACGTCGCTCGATGTCCTGGGAACGAAAGCGACCGAATTCGTAGCCTATTGTTCAATCCTTTGGAGGTTGCTATGAACGAAGAGAATAGGCAGCACCTGTTGCGCATAGCCCGTGAATCGATCCAAGAAACGCTAACGGGGGAACCGTCTGCAACCTTTGCCCTTATCGAGAGAAACCCACCCCACGAGTTGCAGGGAGCGGAAGGAGCTTTCGTCACCCTCAAACGCAAGGGCATCTCGCCCGGTGGTGACGGTGCCTTGCGGGGATGCATTGGCAATATCCTCGGGCAGAAACCCCTGTACCGGTTGATACAGCGATTGGCTCGGGAGAGTGCTTTCCATGATCCGCGTTTCCAAGCGGTACATCTGGAGGAACTTGCGCACTTGACGATCGAGATTTCCGTATTGACCATACCGAGACCTATCGAGAGCCCGGAGGAAATAGTAGTGGGAACCGATGGCGTGTTGCTCACCTGCGGGCATCACCGTGCGGTATTCCTCCCACAAGTGGCGACCGAACAAGGGTGGGACAGGGATGCGATGCTCAACCATCTGGCGATGAAGGCGGGGATGTATCCGACGGCCTGGCAACAAAGCGAATGTCTGTTCGAGGTATTCCAGGCCGAGGTGTTCGAGGAGGATATGTAGGTGTCTTCCCTGCAGTGCGATTTCTGTTGGCACCAATGCATGTTGGCCGAGGGCAAGACCGGTATCTGTGGCATGCGCAAGCATACGGATGATGCCTTGGTGACCCTTGGTTTTGGCGAGGTTGTCGCATCCGGTGTCGATCCGATCGAAAAGAAGCCGATGTACCATTTCCTGCCCGGGCGCAAGACCTTCTCGTTCGCGCTGTTCGGGTGCAACTACACCTGCAGATTTTGCCAGAACCATCGCATCTCCCAAACGGACAGTCCCTTCTGGCCGGGAAAGAACGGTCATGAAGGCCCGGTGCCCGTGACTCCACAGGAATTGGTAGGCATGATGGAGCAGAGCGGTTCCCCGATCATGAGCTACACGTACAGCGAACCCCTGGTCTGGCAGGATTATATGCTACAGACGGCACACTTGGTGCGCGACAAGGGGAAATTGAATTGTATGGTGACCAATGGGAGTTTTTCCCCGAGTGCCCTGCAGAGAGTCCTCGGCCTTATCGACGCATTCAATATCGATGTGAAGGGTGACGATCGGTTCTACCGGGATTACTGTGGCGGAGCGTTGCTGCCTGTCCTCGATGCGGTGGAGACAATCGCGGCGAACCGGGATACGATCCTGGAGGTGACGACCATGCTCATCGAGGGAATCCACACCGAAAAGATGGTGAAGGCCATGGCCCGGCAATTGGCCGATCGGGGTGTGCAGGTCTGGCATCTCAGCCGATTTTTTCCCCAGTACCGGATGACCGCGCTGCCTCCAACCTCGGAGGGTTTCCTTGAAGAGATGCTGCTGGTTGCCGAGGCTGTCGGAATTCCCCATGTCTATGCAGGCAACAGTGCGTTGTACGCGTGGGAAAAGACCGTATGCCCGGCATGCCACAAGACACTGATCCATTCACATTCCTACGCTGGAGAGGCTTTCAACGAAACCCAACAGAATATTCCGGGTGGAGTGTGCGCAAGTTGTGGACAGCGAATCTATGGACGGTTCTCCTGAGTCACTTGTACCACACAAGTAATTGTCGGCTCGCCATTCATTCCCCAACGAAACGAGGGTAGCGGAACAATTGCTATTGGTCCATTACCGAGTGAGTGCAGGGAACGTAGGGGGGAGATACTCCGCCCCTGATATGATGTGACGTTTGTCAAGCAGTATTTTTAGAATAAGATTTCTTACATAAACCATCTCCCCTGCGTGTTTGTGAAAAAAGAAAGAGA
>PGXU01000018.1:2074-58091 GCA_002839335.1 Spirochaetae bacterium HGW-Spirochaetae-4 | reverse complement strand
CCCGGACCACATCAAGCAACTGGCCAAGCAAACGTTATGGACCAATTCCTCCCAAGCACTTCTCGGACCCCTTGACCACGCAAAATGCGGATGACCCCCAACTTTCGTTTTTGTATACAAATTCGCCAACAAATACCCCAGATTCACCTTCAGGTGTAGATTTGGGGTATCTTATTGTTCAAACTGTATACAAAATTCAAAAATGGTACCTGGTACTTTGGCAAGCTCTTATTAGAAGAGCTTGCCAATGACTGCCAACATCTCTTCCTTGTTATGTTTTTCCAAGGCCGTGTTCTCCTGATTTCGCCAAATCGGCAGCAACCGCTCGACGATCGAGCTGTCCAACCCCACCGCCTTCGGATCAAGCTTCTGTTGCCTGCGGTATTCCATCAATGCCCATGAGGCGGCCTCGGTCAAGAACGCATGGGAATTCGGGTGGTCTTTCAATTTGGACGAAGGCACCAGGTTTGAGACCTCCTCGGGTCCATAACAGGCCAGTACAGCGAACGCCTTGCCTGCTTGGGGAACCAGATCAATCACCATGTCGGCCTGCATGAACAACGCTACGTTCGCAGTATACGCCTCTGTCGGAACAGACTCGGCAGTCGGAAAGTATTGCGGCCAATCGAGCATCTGTTGCTGCACATTCAGGGCATTCATCGTTACCCGCATATAGGCGGCCGGATCATCAAGGGGTGTCTCGCTTCCATGGAATCCCCAGTGTCCATCCATACCGATCCCCTTGATCTCCAGCACATAGCTCTTCGGATCGGAGCATGCCGCCTGCAAGCGGTCCTGGTAGTCGCGGGCAACCTGGTCGTCGTTCGCATCGCCTTGGAGGTCCAGCAGGTGTTTGCCGGGCAATGGTCCAAGCAACTGCTCCAAGGGGCCAAAGAAGCTGGTTTCGAGCAAATGGCGGAATGTTATCGGAAACCGTGGATCCTGGGGCCCTACCGGATAATCGTCGAACTGGTAGAACTCCGTCTCCTTCAGTATGGATTGCAGCTTTTCATCGTGCTTTGCAGCATCGGCGAAGGCCTTGTAGAAGGAGAAACCGCTGGGGGCCGCCATCATCCACATGACCGGATGCTTTCCCGCTGTGACCGCTTGCTTGAGGGAAGCGACAGCCAATGCCGCACTTTGGAGTCCCATCGCCTGTTCATTGGCGACTATGGTGAGATTTGTCCCACCCGCTTTCATGCCCATTGTCCTACCACCTTTACAAATGTTTTATACGAGGCATGTACGCCTCTTCGTTGGCTTTGTTCGCCGCATCGCCACCGGGAAGATTCGCGCTCATCCACAACGGAGGGTCGATCCCCATGAGTGCCAGTTGCCGGATCGCTTCGATCATCAACAGGTTGATGCTGAATACATTGCAGAGGGTCGCTGTCGGCCCTACCCGCTGGGAGACACCATCGACATCCACGACCGCATCGCCATAGGGCAGATGGCAGTTGATGAAATAATCGGCTTCCTGGTAGAGGTTCTTGCCCGACGGATGACGGGAAGGATGGTCGGGAGCCAAGGCATCGGCAAAGGACCGTGATGTGATCGCGATCGACTTCATCTTGCGCTTGCGGGCTTCCTCCACGGTATCGATGGTCATGGGGTTGATGCCATATGCATTCACAATGACAATCACCTCGCCCGGCACGCGTCCGACCCGGTACGAATCCAGCACCTGCTTCGCATACCCGACTGTCCGTTCGACATAATTGGAGCGTTTGGCCCCGTGGATCAGGTTTGTTCCCGCATCGAGGATCGAATTGATGGGGACCAATCCTCCGGCACGCCACAGGACCTCTTCGACGGCAATATTCGAGTGTCCACCCGGGCCGATGACGTGGATCAGTCCACCACGGGCGATCTCGTCTGCTATCACCTTGCCGGCCGCCTCGAGCTGAGGATTGTCGGTTGCGATCTTCTGGAACAAGGAACTGGTGGTATCCAGGTACGTTTGTGTCTCTTTGGTCATACTTCGTTACCTCTCAATGTAAGAATTTTCTCTATACAGAACAAACCCATCACCAGGGCATTCACGGGAACCGCCACATAGGCGTACCCGGTCGGAAGATCCCACGTTTCGAAGGGAATCCCCATGCGGACTTTCGTTATCTGCATCCCATAGAACACCAGGATTGCCATGAACACCAGGAACAGCAGCTGCTGGATCAAATCGATCCTGCGGGCCATCTTGGGCGAGAACTTGCCGCTGAAGAAATCCATGACCAGGTGGTCGTTGCGGTAATAGAGCACAGCGGTGCCGGAAAACACCATCCAGATGAACAGCAGCCGCAGCAGTCCATCCATGAACAGCCAGGAAACGCTCAACACGTTGCGCAATACGATGTTTGTGACAGTTATCAACAACACACCGAAGAACAACGCGCCGGTGTACATGGTCATGATCGATTCGCATCTTTTCATTATTCGACTGAACATGCGCACCTCCTAAAATATCAAGCTGGGCAACCACGTGACCAACTGGGGAACATAGGTGATGAGGACCAACACGAAGACGAGAGCGCCGATGTGCGGCCACATCTCCTTGATCAACTCGTTGATACCGACCTTCGCGATCTTTGTCTGGATGAACAGCAATGCCCCGACCGGTGGTGTGACCAACCCTATCATCAGGTTGAACACCACGATCACACCGTAATGCACCGGGTCGATACCCAGTTCCAGGGCAACCGGCAGCAGCACGGGGAAAAAAATCAACATGACGGGAACCGCATCCAGGATGCAACCCATGAGCAGGAAAAAAACCAACGAGACGAGCAGGAACATATTCTTGGACAGGTTCATCGTCTGGATAAGCGCGAGCAGTTGTTGTCCAAGCTGTTCGCTGGAGACGATGTATTGGTAGATGCCGACCACGGCGAAGATCACCATGATCGATGAGCAGAATACCGCCGTATCGGTGATGGTCTTGAAGAAGGACTTCACAGTGATGCTCTTGTACACGAATACAGAAATGGCCAGGATATAGATGATCGACAGCGCAGCAACCTCCACCAGGGTGACGAAGCCGAACACCACACCGCTGATTATGATAAGCGGGGCCAACAAGGCAAGGATGGTATCCTTGACCAATCCCCTGAATTTCGGCCAGGACCGTTGTACAACCACCGCTTTGTACCCGCGTTTCCTGGCTTGGTAGGTGACCAGGATCCACAGGATTGCCGCGATAAGCAGGCCGGGAATGAAACCTCCGATGAACATCCTCCCTATCGAAATACCGCTGATGATACCGATCTGGAGCATGGGAATGCTCGGCGGAATGATAGGGCCGATTACTGCGGAACTCGAGTTGATCGCGGCTGAGAAGGTATCGTCGTAACCACGACGCTTCATGATGGGATGCAGGACCGCTGAGGTGCTGCTGGCATCGGAAACCGCCGAACCGGAGATTCCGGCCATGAATATGCTCACGACAATGGACACATACGCTAGGCCGGCCCTGAACTGCCCCACGAAGAAATCGGCGAAGTCGGTGAGTTTCCTGGTGATTCCGGACACGCTCATGAGGTTACCGGCCAAGATGAAGAAGGGTATGGCTATCAAGGTGTCGGAGTTGACCCCCGCCACCATCTGCGAGACGATGAGACGCAGCGAAACATCTCCCCGTATCAACAGATAGGCCACGCCGCTCGCGCCCATGGAGAACCAGATGCTGAATCCGAGTCCGATCATGAAAAACAGAAGGAAGAACATTATAAGAATCATACAGGCTCCCTATCGACACATGTGAAGGGCTGTGGGTAACAATCCGGATAAGACTCCGGCTGTTCCCACAGCACCCACAGTTCAAGCATTACATGTTCCGGATCTTCTCAAGTAGACCGGCCGGCCATTTCACGCCTTCCCAATCGTCGAAGACACCTTCCAATGCCGAGCGGATCTCACCCAAGCGCATCTCAGGTTCGGTGACCACGGTCATATGCTCGGCAAGCTTGTCGTACGCGGTATCCAACTGCTCTACGGTCAACTGTGTGACCAGTTCTCCCGCTTCCTCACTCGCATCGAGCAGTATCTGGCGGTCGGCTTCCGACAGCGAATCGTAGAACGAAGGGCTCATGTAGAACGTTTCGATATCGCGGATATAGTCGGTCTTCATGTAGAACTTCTGGACTTCGAACATACTGGTGTTGGCCACGGTGATAGCTCCGTTCTCCTGGGCATCCACCACTCCGGTCTTCAGCGAGACATACAGATCGGCGAACGGGACTTGCTGTGGGAGCGCTCCGAGCTTCTTCATGACACGCAACACGACTTCGCTGGCTGCTGTCCTGATCTTCAATCCTTTGAAATCGGCCGGGCTCAGAATTTTTTTGTTTGCGGTCAATCCGCGCGGGGCTGTATCGCCGGTGATGTTCAGTATCTTTACCCCGGTAGCCTTCTCTGCCTCGGCCATGATCGGTTTGAAAGCATCGGAAAGCATGGCTTTGCGCATATGCTCGTAGTCGCGGTACAAGAACGGAATGGCCGTGATCTCATACGCCTCTCCACCCTTTATGAACGCGAGGGTGTTGATGCCACCGTACACGAGTTCAAGATCCCCGGTCTTCATTTGGGCGAACATTTCCTGGATTCCACCCAACTGGCTGTTGGGATACACATTCACGGTGATGCGACCGTCTGACTTTTCCTTCACCAGGTCGGCGAACAGCAACGCGCCCTTGTGGGTCGGATGTTCGGCATCCCGGATATGTCCGAGTTTGATAGTCATTGCCTTCTCTGTTTGAGCTTGGGCAAACACCATCGTCAGGGCGATGGCAACCATGCAGATGACAAGAAGTAGTCTTTTCATCTCAATTCCTCCTTAGTGATATTGTCTGCATCAGATCATGTGATCCTGATGTTCAGAACTCCAATTGATGACGTCCTTGAAGTGCTGTTTGAGGCAATCGTGGACTTGGGACGGGTCGTGTGAACGCAACATGGTGATCAGGTCGCGGTGCAAGGCTATGAATTCGACATAGTTGCTCGTCTTGTACCGCTTCATGACGGTCAGGAACCGCTGGAATGTGGAGAACATGCCGATCAGGCTCTCCAACAGGTTGTTGTTCAGCTTCGCATACAGCTTTTGGTGGAACAGGGTGTGGGTCTTGACCAGTTCTTCCTCGGAGAGGTTGTCGTCGACTTGCCGCTGCATCCGTTCCAGCAATAGTTCCAATTCCCTATAGTCGTCCTCGTTCAGGATTTCCATGGATTTCTTGAGAAACGATTCTTCCAATGCCATGCGGACGTCGATGATCTGCCGAAAATCGTCGACATGGATCTTCAGGTTATAGCTGAGATTCTCGACCATCGCCTCATAATTGAAATCCCTGATATACCGTCCCTTGCCTTGGGCGGTAACGATGATGCCGAGTGCCTCGAGTGACCGGAAGGCCTCCCTGATCGATGCCCGGCTGATGCCAAGGGTTCCCGACAGCTCGGTTTCTGACGGCAGCAGATCCCCGGCCTTGAGATTGTTGTCCAGGATGTAGAGTTTAATGCTCTGCAATGCGGTCTCGGAAATCTTGTCATGGGTAATCCGCTGCATGCCGTTGCCATATTCCTTGGAAATCATGCCCTGGCCTCCTTGCGTTCATATAGGGTTACTCCCGCGAGCACAGTCCGTTCGATATTCAGTGCGACTTTCGGTCCGGTGACGGTGAACAGTACCAGATCCGCCCTGGAGCCGACACGTATCGCCTGTTTGCCCTCTCCAAGACCGAGCAGCCTCTCGGGATTGCCGGTAACCAAGGCGACAGATTGTGCCAATGGGATGCCTGCCGCAGCGGCGAACCTGGGGATACAGGTATCCAGCAAGTGCCCTGCTCCGGCAAGGAACGGGGTATCGGTAAGACCCAAATGCCCATCCGCGTACACCTCGACAGCGATATTGCCCCAGTTGTAGCGCCCGGGGTCGTATCCTCCAAGGAATGCGACATCGCTCACCAACACGATGCGGTCCAATCCCTTGGCTTTTGCAAAGACTTTCAACACGCTGTCCGGAAGATGGTATCCATCGGCAATGATGCCAGCCCAGGTGTGTTCATCCGCCAATTGTTCCCACAGATAATTCTTCAACCGGGGGAGCATGGCGTGGCTACCGTTGCCCAAATGCGTGGAAAGCGTGGCACCCGCATCAACGGCTTCCCGGATCTGTTCAGGTGTGGCCGCCGTGTGTCCGATCGATACCACAAGACCTTTGGAAACCGCATACGAGATGAACGGAATCGCATTGGTGCGCTCCGGAGCCAGCGTGACCACGCGCAGCAGATTGTGGGAAGCTTCTATCCATTCGTCCAATTCATCGATCGACGGATCGCGAACGAAGGACGGGTCATGGGCTCCACGGGGACCGTCCTCCGCCGAGATAAAGGGGCCTTCGATATGGATACCGGGAATCGCCGCCGCCACCAATGCCTGTTCCCGTACGGCCCTTGCGATGGTTTCCAGGTTCTGGCAGATCCGCTCCTGGCTGTTGGTGATGATCGTGGGAACATGACGCGTGGTACCCGATGGGGCGAGGTTTCGAACCATTTGTTCCACATCTGTAGCGGTTAGTCCCGCTCTGCTATAATCCAGTCCCTTGTATCCATTGACTTGCACATCGAAAAACCCAGGGCTGACGAAGGGAAGGTTCGCCTCATGTGGAATGGGCTGCTTGTCCACGATCGTCCCCTTCTCCACCGTAATACGAACGGGTAGATTCTCAAATATGTCGATTCCCTTCAGTATCATGTCCAACTCCTGCCAGCTTGTTGAATATCAGTTGTCTGACAAGTGATAGTTTACCATGAAATTCCAACGAGTCAAGAGAAATTTTCAATGGTACCTGGTACGCGTTTACGGTTTTGTATTCAAAAGTCATTATCGGTACCTGGTACCGCGGTTGCTTGGTTGTTAAGATGAGGGCATAGAAATGTGGGATAGCCTTGTACGACTATCCCTACCAAGTGAAGATGCTATCTTGGGAGAAGATCAACAATTGTTACGCAAATGATACGCAAATGGCGCCGATTGACAATTTTGTATTCAATTATCAACTTTGGTACCTGGCACCAATAGGATTTTCATTGGAGCCTTGGACCGGTCGAGGGCCGTATCGAATGCTTCTTGGAGTCGGTCCATGGGGAACGTATGGGTGACCAGCCGTTCCAAGTCCAGCTCCTTGGCGACATCGAGAGCTATCGGGAAATCCCAGCAGTAACCTTGCGCACCCTGTACACGGATCTCATGTGAAACGAACCGTGTCACCGGAATGCTGATCTCGGTCTGCTCGAAAATGCCCACCATCGTCGCCAAGCCACCCTTGCGCAACCACATCATAGCCTGCACGAAGGTCTCTTGCCGTCCCACGCATTCGAATGTACGGTCCACACCGGCAGAACCACCGAATTCGCGGATCCTTTGCTCGACATCCTCTCGCATCGCGTTGATCGTATGGCTGGCTCCGAAAGCCCGGGCCAGGTCCAACCGGTTATCGACCGTATCTACCACCGCGACCCTGCTGATACCAGAGTGCCGGCACATGGCGGCAACCAACACGCCGATCGCACCGGCCCCGATGATCACCACCGACTGGCCGAGAGCGATATCGGCCCGACGTACGGCATGGGTAGCCACAGCAAGCGGCTCGATCAGTGCACCAGCCTCGAAGGAAAGGTCATCCGGCAAGGCGAAGACATGGTCGCCCTCGGCAACCACATGGTCGGCCATGGCCCCATCGCCATTGCGATAGAGGAACGTGATATGCTCGCAATAGCTATAGCTCCCACTGCGGCATTCTTCACACACCCCACAGGTGATGCACGGTTCCACAGTCACCCGATCCCCGATTTTCCACCGGGAGACGCTACTGCCAACCTCGGTTACGACTCCCGAAAACTCGTGGCCGACCGTTGCCGGCAGTTTGCAGAAGGGATGCATTCCCTTGAAGATATGCAAATCGGAACCACAGATGGCACTTGCCTTGACGGCAATGCGCACCTGCGTCGCCGACAACGCGGCAACCGGCCGTTCGATATAGTCGACGACACCTGGAGACACTACCCGCCCGAGCCTGTTCTTCTGTTCCATATGCATCCTACAAGTCCCAATAGATCGAAGCGCCACGATGGGCAGACGAGGTCATCTTGCGATACAGCGCCAGATACCCGCTCGCCGGTTTCACAATCGGCTGCCACCCTTGCCTACGTTTCTCGAATTCCTGTTCGCTGACCTCGACCATGAGGGAGCGGTGCTCGATATCGATATGGATCATATCACCATTGCGGATAAAAGCAATCGGACCACCGTCGAAGGCTTCGGGGCTCACATGCCCGATTGCCAACCCACCGGTTGCACCGGAGAACCGACCGTCGGAGACCAAGGCGATGGTCGAACCCATCTTCTTGCCGAGTACGGCAGCCATGAAGGTCTCCATGTGGGGCATGCCGGGGGACCCCTTCGGTCCTTCATAGCGGATCACGACCACATCGCCGGCAACAATCTCGTCATCGAGCATGGCATGCCAGGCATCATCCTGCGACTCGTAGACTTTGGCCGGTCCGGAGAAGGACCACAAGCCCCGCGGAATCGCCGCGAACTTCACGATACAACTTTCGGGAGCGATATTTCCCTTGAGCACCGCAAGGCCGCCATGTGCGTTGATGGGCTCGTCACAGGTATGGATCACATCGAGATCGGTCGAGCGCCTGCCCAGAGCCATATCCTCGACGGTACCGAACATACCTTTTGCTGTTCCTATGATCGTATCGGCCGCAAGCATCTCGCCCACTACCGCATTGAGCCCACCGGCGCGGTCGAACTCCTCCATGGTGTAGGTCTTGTGGTTGGGATAGATCGCACTGATCCAGGGAACGACGGCACTGATATCGTCGAAGAACTTGGGATCGATATCGATACCGGCCATGTGCGCCATAGCAGGGATATGGAGGATGGAGTTGGTCGAACCTCCGGTGGCCATCATGTAGCGGACCACATTCTCGAAATTGTCCTTGGTGATGCGGTCCAGCGGGCGAACCTGCTCCCGCACCAATTCCACGATCTTGCGGGCGGCTTCCTTGGCCAGCTTGTGCCATTCTTCGGTTTGGCTACGGACACTCGCGTTGCCGAACGGGGAGAGCCCGAGGATTTCGGCGGTCGCGCACATGGTGTTGGCGGTTCCCATGAACGGACAGGCACCGGGAGTCGGACATGCATTGCGCACGATCCCCTTGTAGTCCTGCTGGGACATCTGGCCACCCATATAGGCGGCGTAGGCCTGTTTGGTATGGGTAAGGGTCAACATCTCGCCATCGTAATGCCCCGCGGCCATATAGCCGCCGGTGAACATCACAGTGGGAATATTGACCTGCATGGCGCCCATGATCATGCCGGGAACCACCTTGTCGCACGTGGAGAGCAACAACATGCCCTCGAGCATATTCAATTCGGCAAGGGTCTCCACCTCTGTGGAAACCAGATCGCGCGCAGGAAGCGTATAGCGGTCGCCCGGGGTATTGGAACAGATACCGTCGCAGATTCCCGAAGCCGGCAATTCGAGCGCCAATGCTCCGGCATCGTATATCTCCTGCTTCAATTCGGCGATCACATCCTTGAAGGGAAAGTGGCCGGGGTTCATTTCATTCCATGAGTTGATGATACCGATCACCGGACGTTTCGCATCGTCCTCAGTGATTCCCATTGCATACAACAGAGCGTTGCGGTGGTCGAGCGATTCTTCATTCCATTGCCGAATCATGAGATTCCTCCTATACCAAGCATCCACAGCCGCACCAGCATACGTTCTTCCGGTACATTCTCGGACACATTCGTTATATTCTACCAGCAGAATTAAAATTCCGCATTATAAAAGCCAAAATTCTTACAGTTCTTCACCAATGTGCACGATACCTTTGCGGATGATGACGTTGGCGAAGCGGGCTGATTCGCCGGTGACCACGATCGCATACGCGCGTGCCGCCCGGTCGTAGAAATCCTGGCGATCCAGCAAGCCGATATTCGTTGGTTTGCTGTTGTACGTATCCAGTATCCGCTGGTAATCGCCCAGGATGTTCCCCGTATAATCGGAATCGGAGGGGATGCGCATCATATGCACCGGGTGTTCCACCAGATAATCAATCGGCAGATGGTGGAGCACAGCATGCAACAACGGCTCTATCGTCGTTCCCTGATAGGTAATCAAACGCTTCGCATTCGATGATGAGGGAAAATTGCGGTCGGAAAAGACTATCTCGTCCCCATGACCCATACACATGAGCACGGTCATCAGTTCGGGAGAGAGCAGCGGGTTCAAATGTTTCAAGACCATGGTGGTTCCTTCCTCTAGGCTTCGATACGCATCTGTTTCATTACAAGGTCTCCCAGGCCGGCTACATGAGCAGGTTCGGGATTGTCATGACCAAAGCGGGCACATAGGTGATCGCCAACAGGACACAAATCATCACAATCAAGAATGGTATGAAAGCCTTCACCACATAACTGATCGAACACTTGGCGATGCCGCATGCGACGAACAGACAGACTCCCACTGGTGGTGTGAACAACCCGATGGCGAGATTGACGACCATGATGACCCCGAAGTGGACCGGATCGATACCGACGCTCATGGCAATGGGCAACAGAATCGGCGTGAAGATGATGACCGCGGGGCTCAAGTCGAGCCACGTACCGACGAACAGCAGCAAAGCGTTCATTATCAGCAACAAGGCGAATTTGTTGGTGGTGATGCCGGTGATGAATCCACCGATCATACCGGGAACTCCCTGCTGCGCGAACAACCATGCCAAGGATGATGCGGTGGCGATCATGAGGGCGACCTGACCTGTGGTCAAGGCGACTTCGGCCAACATCTTGGGGATATCCTTGAACTTCAATTCCTTGTAGTAGAACTTTCCGAGCAGGAAGGAGTACAACGCCGCGATTCCAGCGGCCTCCGTGGGTGTGAACACACCACCGACGATTCCTCCCAGGATAATGATGACTGTCATGAGCGCAGGAACACCCTTGAGGGTAATGATGATGCTCTTTTTTATTCCTACGAAGGCATCGCTCGGATAATTGCGCCTACGTGCTATGATTCCCGAGACAATCATGAGCGCGACCCCGGTTAGGATTCCTGGCACGATGCCCCCGAGGAACAGCTTTCCGATCGAAGCACCCGAGGACGCTCCATAGACGACCATGGGGATGGATGGGGGAATCATGACGCCGATGGTGGACGAAGTGGCGGTGACGGCAACGGAGAAGTCCTTGTCGAATCCGCGTTCCTCCATGGCCGGGATCAGGATCGCTCCGACCGACGATGTGTCGGATGCCGCCGATCCGGTGATACCTGCGAACAGCATGCTGGCGACGATATTGATATAGGCGAGCCCACCCTTGAAATAGCCGACCATTACCCGGGACATGGCGATGAGGTCGTTGGTGATGCCTCCAAGCGCCATGAACCGACCGCACAGGATGAACAAGGGCACCGCGATGAGGGTGAAGGTGTCCATGCCGGTGAACATGCGCTGGACAAACACCATCATGGGAACATCCTGCGTATAGGCGATGCCTCCGACAGTAGCCAGCGCGGTACAGATGGCGATAGGGACGTTGAATACCATCAATCCGATCATTATGACAAATACGATTGCTGCTATCATGTCCTCACCTTCCCTGCGCCATGTTCGATTCGACAGCGTTTTGCGATCGTCCGTGCACCACATGTTTGAGCATCTCGTTGCAACTCAAGATGAGATAGAGTACCCCGCTGATGGGAAGCACCATGTAGATATACTGCATTTTCACACGCATGATCGGTGATTTCTGCCGACCTACGATCCCCAACAACTTGAAGCCGTAATAGGCCAGGAGGGCCGCGAAGAATATCTGCATTGAGTAGACGAATATCCTGTTCACGAATTGGTTCTTTGGCTTCATCTTGCTTTCAAAGTAGTCGATACCCAGGTGCATCTTGCGATGCATGGTCAACACACTCCCTAAAAAGCAGTACCAGATGAAAGTGAAACGGGCGAATTCATCAGTCCAGGAAAACGGGACCTTAAAGAATATGCGGGTAAATATCTGCATGAGAACCGTCACGATCAACAGCACGCCTATGATACGCACGAGGTACTCGACTATGTAGTCATACAGGACATGGATGAACTTGTCCATTTCCCAACTCCTTTGAATTTGAAAAAAGGGGACAGGTGGTACCCTATCCCCTTCTCATTAAGCAATTATTTCAAGAAAGCGTCGATGATATCACCACCGATCTCATCACGATACTGTGCATAGATCGGAGAAACGGCCTTGGTGAACGAAGACTTGTCGGCGATGTCGTTGACTTTCATGCCGAGGCTCTTGAGGGTGTCCAAAGTCGCCTGCTGGCTCTCGGAGTCGAGTCTGGTTGCGAAAGCACCGGCCTCTTCACCTGCCTGCAACAGGACTTCCTGGATGTCTGCGGGAAGCTTGTCGAAGTACTTCTTGTCGAAGGCGATGATGTTCGGAGTGATGTTGTGAGCGGTCAGCGAGACATAGTCGGTGACTTCGTATTCCTTTTCGGAAACGATGATACCAACCGAGTTCTCGGCACCGTGTACGACACCGGTCTGCAAGGCCATGTAGCGTTCAGCAGCCGAAAGGGGAACGGGAACCGCACCGAGCAACTCGAAGGTTCTGGTCATGATCGGGCTTTCCATGACACGGATCTTCATGCCGTTGAAGTCGGCGGCAGTGGTGATGGCGTTGCGTGAGTTGTAGATGTTACGTGGTGAACGGATCATCCAGCCGAGGATCTTCAAACCGGTGCTCTCTTCCAACGAAGCATTGAGCTTTTCCTGCAATCCACCTGCGAGGACCGACTGCAAGTGCTCGACATTCCGGGAAAGGTAGGGAAGGTCGAAGACCATGAACTTGGAATCGAAGCCGGAAAGCACGGCGGTGTTGATTTCCGCTGCCTGAAGGCTTCCCATTTGCATCTGCTCGATATAGTCGCGGTGGGCTCCAAGCTGAGCGCTATGGAAGACCTGTACGTCGACACGACCGTTCGTCCGTTCCTCGACCAGCTTCTCGAACTCGAAGAATGCCTTTACACAGTTGTCCTCGGGATTCGAGGGTGTACCCATCTTGATGACATATTGTCCCTTCGCATCTGCCGCAGGGGCTTCTTTTCCACCTTGGGCGAATACCATGGTCGAAAAAAGACCAAGAACCAGTAAAAACACGAGCGTTTTTTTCATTTTCTTCTCCTTTTGTGATTCGTGAAATCTAAAACTCCACTTCAGGGAACCAACATGTGTTACTACATGTTTGCATACAGCATAGCATAGGTTTCTGTTTTGGCAACAGTTTTTTTCGTGAAATGCCGGTAGTAGCGGTAAAACACTGCCGAATTCATTTTATTTATATATCTAATATGTATATATCAATATTTCAGCTGAGCAAATCGCTTCAATTTTCATATCTTGCGGGCCAGCATCACCTGGAAATTCTTGAAGATTCATTGCAACCGGTGGCGTCTCCCGTTGGGGTAGCGGGGAATAATCCGGTATTTTTTATTGACTTTTCGAATTTTCAATGCAAGAGTATTAACAACAGGTATGCTACAGGTGGTATCATGCCGGATTTATGAATTTCGTATGACATCTCTACACGATACAAATGGCTGGAGGCTTGCACATGTGGGAAATGGTTAACAATAGAAGAATACTGTTCGGTGAAGGGAAGATCGACGAAATTCCCGCCATATTGGAATGGTATGGCCTGAAGAAGGTCTTTTTCGCCTGCTTCAACGCAAATCCGTCAATCCGTGAGCGTGTCTGCGCCGGACTGGATGCGAAAGGCATAGGATACGTGCTCTACCAGAAGGTCAAGGGCGAACCCGACTTGCATGTGATCAACGAGGGGCGTGACCTCTATGTCGAGAGCGCCTGCGATTGCACCCTCGCGATCGGTGGTGGCAGCGTTATCGATGCAGCCAAGGCGATTGGGATGATGGCTACAAATGGCGGTCTGGTCGAGGATTACCAGATGCAGGGCCGGCAAGTCACCAAACTTCCGCCGTTCTTCATTGCTGTTCCGACCACCGCGGGAACCGGTGCCGAGGCCACAAAGGTTTCGGTTGTCAAGAACAACTACAACGGGCTCAAGAAAAGCCTGTACCACAATACGATGATCGCCGATATCGTCATTCTCGATCCGTCTGTCACGACCGGCCTTCCCAAACGACTCACCGCAGCCACGGGAATGGATGCCCTCAGCCATGCGATCGAATCGTATGTATCGCTCAACGCGACGCCCATATCTGAAATGAACGGTCTGCAGGCGATCCGGTTGATCGGCAAGTCCCTGGTCGAAGCATGCGAAAACCCCGACAACCCGGAAGCCAGGGGAGACCTGTTGGTTGCCAGCTTTTTCGGAGGATGCGCGATTTCGGCGGGTATCGGCATCGCCCATATCATGGCCCAGCCGATAGGAGCCATGTATGACATTCCCCATGGCGATGCCTGCTCGATATTCCTTCCCTTGGCCATGGAGTTCAACCTCGACCATGCCACCAGGAAATATGCGCAGATCGCCGAAGCGTTGGGAGTAGCCGACCAGGGTGCAACCGACGGGGAGAATGCACGGAAGGCTGTCGAGGAGGTCAAGCGGATCCGCGCCGCAATCGGTGCCCCGGATTCGCTGAAACCCTATCTGAAGGGCGCACTGCCCGATATGGAGCACATGCTCGATACCGTCAAGCGGACCACCGGCCACATCACCTGCAATCCACGTCCAGTCGATGCGAATGTATACCAGCAGATATTCAATCTTGCATTATAGCGGATAACGCGGTAGTTTTCAGAGAGGAGAGAACCATAGTGGCCAACACCAAATTGTTGTATGAACAAGTCTATGACACCATAAAGACCAGGATTCTCTCCGGCTCCTACCAAGACGGCGAACTGCTTCCATCCGAACGCGAGATCGGCGAACAGCACCGTGTCGACCGTACGACGGTGCGCAAGGCATTGCAGATGCTGGTCGACGACCGCCTCGTGGTCAAGCTTGCGGGTATCGGAACCAAGGTGGTGCGCGATGGTGGTGCATCCATGCTCGCGGAGGATGCCCGGCCGCTGCAGTCCCGAAAGAAAGCCCATGGTACGATCGGTTTTTTCCTTCCGCCATCCGTCCACCGCACCGACCGCATCAGCCAACCATTCTACTCCACCCTCTTCTACCACACCGAAAAGGAATCGAGGGCCAAGGGGTATGCTTGCTTCTACTCCACGCTCGATGAGAACGATGACTTCGAGAACATGCTGGAACGGCAGCACTTCGACGGGATCATCTTTGTCAGCAATGCCGCCGACAAATTCATCCAAATGGCTTTGCAAGCCAAAATCCCCTGCGTGTTGGTGAACGAACACAATCCGAGCATCCTTTCGTACCTGCCTGACAACGTGACCGGCATGATCAACATGTGCGATCATCTGGTGGCGCTGGGGCACCGGAAGTTCGCCCTGGTAACCGGAATCAGCACCTACCTTACCTCCCGCGAGCGCATGATCGGCTGCACCTATTCGTTCCTCAAGAACCGGATAGCCGCCCCGTATATTGTCAGTTGCGATTGGGAACCCGATACCGCCTACCAGATCACAAAGGAACTGTTGACCAGTGTCGACGAACTGCCGACCGCGATTGTCGGATTCAACGACAATATCGCCATCGGGTGCCTCCGTGCCGCCAACGAGCTCGGGCTCAGGGTTCCGCAGGACCTCTCGGTGGTAGGTTTCGACGATATCGAACAGAGCCGCTACTCGATTCCCTCGCTCACCACCGTGCACAGCAGCATACGGGAACTGGCCCTCGGAGCAATCCAGGGCTTGTTCTCCCAAATGCACGAACCCGACAACCTCAAGACCTTGAAAATCTATGTCCCCTGTACCCTCATGCTCCGTGAGTCGGCCGCGGCACCCCCGGCGGTCGCACCCCGGATACAAAGATCGCCACAACCACAAGCCAAGGAAATGCAAGATGCGCAAGATTGACACATTGTTCCTCCGTTGTTCCCACTTCAACCCTACCGATGACGAACTGCGTCGCCTGGCTGCATCGTATCCCCAACTCGATGTGACGGTGACCGACGAGCAGGCCTATACCGACGTGCAACTTGCATCGGCTGAGATTATCGTGGGTTTTCCCAAGGCCAAGGACTTGCCCAAGGCCAAGAACCTGCGGTGGTTGCAGACTCCGAGTGCGGGTGTCGGCCCATATGTCGACAAGAACCTGTACCAACACAGCGATTTCATGCTGACTTCCGCCGTCGGCACCTACGGGCGGCAGATCGGGGACCATGTCATGGGAATGGTGATCGCTTTCAACCACCTGTTCCTCACCTATCATGACCAGATGAAGGAAAAACGCTGGGAACGGTACTTTTCCGTCACCGACTTGTGGGAGAGCACGATTCTCCTCATCGGTCTCGGTGATATCGGCACCAATGTGGCCAAGCGGGCAAAAGCCCACGAGATGCATGTGGTGGCGATCAAACGCACCATCACCGACAAGCCCGACTACGTGGACGAGTTGTACACCACCGACCGGTTGGACGAGATGCTGCCAAAGGCCGATTATGTGGTCTTGTGCACGGCATCCACTCCCCAGACGGAGAACCTGATGGATGCCCGGCGGATCGGGCTCATGAAGCAGGGCTCTTACCTGATCAATGTTGCCCGTGGTGCCCTGGCCGACCAGGATGCGATAGTTGCGGCGCTCGAGAGCAAGCATTTGGCCGGTGCGGGCTTCGATGCGACCGAACCGGAACCGCTACCGAAGGAATCGAAGCTCTGGTCGTTCCCCAATGTGCTCATAACACCCCACTCTTCCGGGCTCTCGCCCAGCGATCCCCACAAGGTGTTCGAAATCTTCCTTGATAATCTCGGGCAGTACCTGGGCGACAGGAACATGAAGAACCTGGTGGATTTCGATAGGAAGTACTAACGCAAGTACCTGGTACCGAATTTCGATTTTGTATACAAAATCATTAATTGGTGCCAGGCACGTATTTCAGCACATCGCCCATCGAATAGAGGCCGGGAGCACGTCCGTTGAGGAATCGCAGGCCCCATAGAACACCTCTGGCGATAATGGAAGAGTCCTCTTCACGATGGGTGAACTCCAAGCGTTCCCCATTGCCTGCGAAAATCACCGTGTGGTCCGAGCGATAGCTGCCGGCACGAAGGGAATGCATACCGATTTCCTTGGGTTTCCTCGTGTTTGCCGTGTTCTTGTCACGGCCGTAGCGAATCACGTCCTCCAAGGCATCACCCCGCTCCTCCGCAATGATCCGTGCGATGGTTCCACCTGTACCGCTGGGCACATCCGGCTTGTTGTTCGCGTGGAATTCGATGACCTCGATATCGTAATCATGTCCCAAGTATCGGGTGGCGACCTTGAGGATTTCCCAAAACGCGTTCATCCCAATGCCATAATTGTGGGAGACCAACACGGGAATACTCTGTGCTGCTTGGCTGATCAGGGCAGTCTGGGCCGCTGAGAGTCCGGTCGTTCCGATAAGCACCGGTATTCTTGAGGCGACAGCGATCTTGAGGTGGTCCATCGTCGCTTGTGGTGTCGAAAATTCAATGAGGATTTCATCGCCCGCGAGACTGGGAACCAATGCATCTTGCACGACAATCCCACCGGCAAGCTCCTTGCCGATGCAATCGCTACCCGAACGGCCGATGGCTGCTACGATCCTGATATCATCCGTTTGGGCGGCAGCGGCGAGTATCTTGGTTCCCATCCTGCCACATGCACCGGAGAGTATTGCTTTGCAATGTACCTGGCACCGATTTTCAGTTTTGTATACAAAATTCATTTTTCGTACCTGGTACCTTGCAACGCAATAACCTCGATCTCGACCTTGATCCCCCGCAACTGGGCACCGACGGTGGTTCGGGTTGGATAAGGTTCGGGAATCATTGCGCTATAGACTTCGTTCATCGCCGCAAAATCGGCGATATCGGAAAGGTAGACGTTGGTTCTGACGACGTTCGCCATCGAAGAACCCGCGGCATCCAATATTGCCTTCACATTTTGCAAGCATTGCCTGGTCTGATCCTGTACATCGTCGCTTATGGCACCGGTTACCGGATCCTGTGGACGCTGTCCGGCAACAAATATAAAACCGTTGGCGATAATCGCCTGAGAGTATGGACCCGACGGAGTCGGTGCCTCCGTATTCATGAACGGTACCTTGTCTTCCTTCATCCTCTTGTTCCCCCTGACCGCTGGTGCGGTTGTCTTTGGTTACAAGTATAGCCTAATTTTTCGGTGGTGGAACCAAAGAAGTGTGCCAAGAGTCGAACGACATGATCTGGTCAAGCGGTTTCCGATCGCGCGCCGAACGTTCGATCTCCAAATGTTTCTCATTCAAACCATCGCCATCACCCCGCTTCCCGACAACCATGAGGACTTCCAATACCGCATCATCGGCAATTCCCAACACCTTCTTGGCCTCCAGCGCATTGAAACCCGCTATGGGGTGTACGATCAGATTCTCGGCAACGGCCTGCATCTGATACGCCATCGCGGCCATCCCCAATTCGAAGAAAGCGAAATCGCGGTCTCCCAGACTCATGCTCCACTTCGGATTTGTGACAAAAGCAGCGATTGCCGGGGCTTGTTTTGCCCAATAGTTTCCCGCCGAGAGTGTTTCCTTCAGGGCTGTAAGCCTTTGGGTATCCACCACGGTGACAATCCGCCACGGTTGGTTGTTCGCACTCGATGGCGCGAGATGGGCAGCTTCGGCGAGGCGGACGAGCACGTCCTTCCCCACCGGTTCCGGACTAAATGCGCGGTATGCACGTCGCACCTCGAGCTCATGTACTATGGCCATGGTTCGGCCCTCCTTTTACAAATAACAATTCATTGACCTACAGTTCACGCGGCATTTCAACAAAAAGGAAATGCGCACCTTCGGTGGTTGTGAAAACCACATCCTCATCGATGATTTCCATGGCATCCCGGGCTTCCAACACGTCACCCGACACCAGCAGGGTCCCCTCGATGTTCACCAAATAAACCTGGCGTCCCTGTTGTACCGAATACCGCAATTCCGTTCCCGATTCCAGATAGCTGGCGTAGACCGACGCATCCTGATGCAACGCGATCGGTGCTCCCGAACCTTTCGGGCCCACCATGTGGAGCAAAGTGTTCTTGCGTTCATCCCATCCGAACAGATGGTCACCGTAATTGCCGGGCAGGTTCTTTTCATCGGGATATATCCACAATTGCAGGAACCTGAGGGTTGATGCGCCAAGATTGTGCTCCGAATGTCGGATTCCTGTACCGGCACTCATGTATTGCACATGCCCCCGATTCAGCGTCCGACGGTTCCCCATGCTGTCCCCATGGGTCAATTCACCATCGACCACATAGGATATGATCTCCATATCCCTATGCCCGTGCATATCGAACCCGCCTCCGGTTTTCACCAGGTCGTCATTCAGTACCCGCAACACCCCGAAACGCATATTCTCAGGGTTGTGGTAATCTGCAAAGCTGAAGTGGAATCTCGAATACAGCCATCCGAGATCCGATCGGCCAAATTCCTTCTCCCGTATAGTCCGTTTCATGTCAAACTCCTTGTTTGTCGTTCCCATATGCCGAGCAGGTCCACCAACTCTTCCAATTGCACATCCGTAAGTCCAGTGCAGCTTTGGGAAATCCGCTCCTCTTCAAGGGGGATGGCGGTTTCCGCCAATCGACGCCCCTTTTCGGTAAGCCAGACGTACCGGCAACGACCCTCGTTTCTTCTATCGACCAATCCCGCATCGCCCATCTTCACCAACAGTTGACTTACGTTGCCCTTGGTCACCAGCAAACGGTTGGAAAGTTCCTGTTGTGTCACCCCTTCCCTGCCGTACAATTGGGCCAAAACATCGAACCATGCGGTGTTGATGCCCAGAGTCTTGAACTGCCGTTCTCCCGATGCGGACATGCGTTGATAGACTCTCATGAGTCTCGTCCAAGCCCGCACCAACTGTTTCTTTTGTCCTTGTGTAGTGTCCATACTTTTAGTTTAGTACTAAACACTCAAATCGTCAAGGAAACAAATGAAAGGTATCAATACCTCCAGGGGCGGGTCCTGGAAAGTGGAGGCTTCGCCTCCTTCCCCGCCCCAAGAGGCGAGGTATGGATCCTTACGTTGCCTGCACTCGCTCGGGAGAGTGGACCATTGCATGGTCCCTTTCCTCTCGCTCCGTTTGGCAATCCAAACTTTCAAAGTTTGTGTATAGATTATTCCCAATTGTCTTTATGGTATTCTTTACAAGGGTTTTATGATACTCCGGCCGTCGCGCATCGGGTGATAATGGATCATCTTCTGTTCGTGCAGCACCACCAAAGCGACTTCTGCGTCGTGGAATTCCTTCTTCAAGATCTCATGTAGCCATGATTGGTTGCACGGTTGCTTTTGCAGCTCAACTATACGTTTCAATATTTCTTCATACATGGAGAAATCCTTCAATGACAATTGACTATATCTTGTCACAATTAATGAAAAATGCAAGGTCATATGACAAAAGTTTTATTGCAAGTATAAGTTATCGTACCAACACCTCTTATGGTGTTAGGATAAAAATCGTCGAGTCATCGTGCATTTATTGTGAAGATCACGAATTGGCGCTACGATGTGGCCATGGTGGTTCGAAGGAGTATCGTTGTGGAGCGAATAGCATGTCAAAATGTGGTTCTTGATTTGGATGGTACGCTGTGGGATCCCATGGAGTTGAGCATGGAGGCATGGCGCCAAGCCTGCCTCGAACATGGGGTCGATCCAAAGCTCCTTGTACGGGAACGGTTTGCCCGCGCTTTCGGACACCCCGCCAGCGTTGTCGGAGAAATCGTGTTGCCTGCGGTGAGCAAGTCTCTGCAAACCAAGGTGCTCGATACGGCCAACGAACTGGAAGTCCAGCTGATCGGAACAAGTCTCGGCGTGTTGTTTGATGGTGTGAAGACAACCTTGGAGCATTTGGCCCGGTCAAGAAGGCTGTTTCTGTGCAGCAACTGCCAATCGGGTTACATCGAGGCATTCCTGCTCACCTATGGATTGGAGAAAATGTTTGTCGATTCCATATGCTCGGGAGATACATCGCAGGGCAAAGGCATCAACCTGGGGATGTTGATTGCGCGAAATTCGATTGTCGATGCTGTAATGGTCGGAGACATGCATAGCGACTATGATGCGGCACGTCTGAACAATCTGCCCTTTATTTACGCGTCGTACGGGTTTGGTGACTTGCGGGAGTTTGATGCCAAAATCGATCGGATCGACGGGCTTTTACACGTACTGGCATAGGAAATTCACAGGAAAGTTTACCTATCCAACGACAATTTTCCTATGCACAACCTGGAGTTTGATTGACCACTTTCGCAAGGTTTCGGCAGATGCACACGTTGCCATCACCCGGTCGGCATCAGATTTCTTGTAAAGCGGCGGGATCCGATAGGGATTCCATCGCCATGTAGGGACTTGCCCGATCTGACGCGAAATCTTTCGCATATCGTACTCGTCCAACGTTGGACAGACTGTTGTCCGCACCTCCCAACCGATGTCTAACCGCTGCAAAAGATGCAATGTTTGCTCTACTGTATCCGGATCGGCCCGAACTCCACATATTTCTCGATACCGGTTCCACGGAGCTTTTACATCGAGCGCAACATAATCGACCAGATGGTGGCTCAACAACTCATCGACCATCATCGGCGATGATCCGTTGGTATCAAGCTTGACTTCGAAGCCCAGCCGCTTGATCCCATCCACAAGTTCGGGAAGGTCCTCGTGCTCGGTAGGCTCACCACCGCTGACCACCACGCCTTGGAGCAACCCTACCCGGCTGGTAAGGAAGGAAAATAAGTCGGTACCAGGTACCGAAAATGAATTTTGTATACAAAATCCCAAATTGGTACCAGGTACCATCGTGCGATTATGGCAGTAATAGCAATCATACCGACACCCTTGTGTGAACACCACACAAGCCACACGCCCGGGAAAGTCGAGCAGTGTGGTCTTTTGGATACCCGCTATTCGCATAGCGCCAGATTCCCATCGGCTGTGGTTCCGAGAGGGACCGAGTAGAGCTTGCGTTCACGATACTCTTCCTTCTTCCCCGGGTGGAAGTCGCGAACCGGCCTGAGGTAGCCGACGACACGAGTCCAGACCTCGGTTTCCTTGCCACATGTGGGACACACGAGCTGTTCGCCGACCAGGTACCCATGGTCTTCGCAGGTGGAGAAGGTCGGAGTCAATGATACATAAGGAAGCTTGTATTTGGAAAAGATTGTTCGTAGCAAGGTCTTGGCCACAGAGATATCGGGAATACGTTCACCCAGGTAAAGGTGCAGGACTGTACCTCCGGTATATTGGCACTGCAACGCATCCTGCAAATCCAACGTCTCGAACAAATCGTCGGTGTATCCGACCGGAAGTTGGCTGGAGTTGGTATAGTAGGGAACATCGGTACCGGCGGTGACGATATCGCCGAAGGTTTCCTTGTCGAGCTTGGCCAACCGATAGCTGGTTCCCTCGGCGGGAGTAGCCTCAAGGTTGTAGTAATGGCCGGTCATGCTTTGGTAGGTAGTGATCCGATCCCGTAGCATCTCCATCGTATCCAGAGCGAATTGCTGTCCTTGCATAGTTGTCAGGGCTCCGGCATCACCCAATAGATTCAGACACGCCTCCTGCATACCGACCAACCCGATGGTACTGAAATGGTTCGCCCAATACGAGCCTTCGCGTTGCTTGATACCGGCTAACCAGCGGGCACTGAAAGGGTACATGCCCCGATCGGTCTCCTTCTCGACGACCTTGCGTTTCAACTCGAGACTCTCGGAAGCAAGATCAGCCAATTCCAACAGCCGCATATGAAAATCCGCTACACTTTCGGACTGGAAGGCGAGTCGGGGCAAGTTCAATGTGACCACCCCGATCGATCCGGTCAGTGGGTTGGATCCGAACAATCCGCCCCCGCGCTTGCGGAGCTCGGTGGTATCGAGGCGCAGTCGGCAACACATGGAAAGCGCATCCTCCGGCGACAAGTCGCTCGATATGTAATTGGAGAAATAGGGAATGCCGTACTTGCAGGTCATCTCCATGATCGCATCTGCGACCGGCCCCTCCCAGAGGAAATCCTTGGTGACATTGATCGTGGGAATGGGAAATGTGAAGACCCGGCCGCTCGCATCACCTTCCATCATCACCTCGCAAAAGGCGAGGTTGAACATGTCCATTTCGTGTTGGAATTCCTTGTATGTTTCTTCCTGGGCTTCTCCACCGATAACCACACTCTGATCGCGCATCCGTTTCGGGACAGTCAAGTCGAAGGTGAGATTGCTGAACGGGCATTGGAAACCTACCCGTGTGGGAACGTTGAGGTTGAAGATGAATTCCTGGACCGCTTGCTTGACTTCGACTTGGGAAAGCTTGTCTCGCCTGATGAAGGGAGCACAATAGGTGTCGATTGAAGACCAGGCTTGTGCTCCGGCACTTTCCCCCTGGGTGGTGAATGTGGCGTTCACCAATTGCCCGAGCAAGGATCGCAAGTGCTTGGCCGGTTGTGAGGAGACTTTCCCGGAGATGCCACCGAATCCCATGGTCAACAACTGGTGCAAATCCCATCCGCAACAATAGGTGCCGAAAAACCCGAGGTCGTGGATGTGGAAGGCACCGGAGAGATGGGCTTCCCTGATGTTCTGGGGGTACACTTCATGTAACCAATACCGCTTGGTGAACGATTCGCGGATGTAGTTGTTCATGCCGTTGACAGACTTGCGGGTATTGGCATTTTCCTTGATCAACCAATCCTTGTCGTCCAGATAGTCATGGAACAGCTGTTGTGTAGCGTCTATCAGAATTCGTCCTTCCCTCACCTTCCGCCTCTCCTCGCGATACAGGATATATGCTTTCGCGGTCGCTACGGCGCCATCATGCATGAGTTGCTTTTCCACGAGGTCTTGGATGGTTTCGACATCCAGTTGTTCGGTTCCGAGCGCCGCAGCCTCATTGAGCACCTGACGGGTCGTTGTTTCGGTGTCGATGGCTTCGCCCGCCGCTTTGGCGGCCTTGGCGATGGCGTTGGCGATCTTCTGTCCATCGCAGAAAACCATTTGTCCGTCGCGTTTCAGGATATGGGTGAGCATTGCTTCCTCCTGCCGCCTTGGATACTATGGACGCGGGAGGTGGACAGGGGGATAGTCCTGTCTATTCCACGCCTTTGCCATGCTCCGTGGCGGCGTGTCTATGCAGGGAGGTCTTCTGGCTCAGGTTCCTCGGAATACTGCCACCTTCCCGGATTCTTCCAGTGGTATCTCGGCAGCTCCTCACCTTCACAGCGGCGGGACCGCGTGGGCATATACACCCAACTTCCCTGTCCTGCATACACAATATATGGTGTAGTTGTACCATACGGTACGCTAGTGATAGTAATCCGTTGGTCAACTATTGTCAATTAAAATAAAAATACTTCTGATGTTTCCGGTTCAGGGTCCTAGATGGTTGCACAGCGAATGGGTGGTACGTTGTACCTGGCATACCAGAATCATGGTATTTTCAACCATGGAAACTTTTCTTCGATGGTGAATACCACCTATAACACGATTCAAACGGGAACCGATTCCACCATCCACTAGTACAATAGATACAAAAAGAGCGAATATTTAACTTCCAGCAAAATTTGGCACGATTCTTGCATATATCCCCATAGGCGCCTGAGCGTCAGAATTTCATAATATAGAGGACTCAACATGAAGAAAACAACACAGAAAATCGTGGCATTGGTAATCATTGCCATCAGCAGCATGGCTTTCGTCTTCGCATCACCGAACAGTAGCGGTTGCGAACCCTACCCGTACAGTTCATACATTGGATTCGAACACGGCTCGTCTGAAATCGAAGGCGAGGACGCCCCATTTGTTGGGATTATGTTCGGATCCAAGGTTTCATCGAGAACTTCGATGGAAGGGTACGTCAGGGCCCAAGCCCTCTCCGATTTCCCCGAATCAAACCTCGGATTGGAAATCGCCGATACCGAATCGGCTTTTGCTTTCATGGCAGGCGCAACCGTGACGACACGGCTTTTCCGCGACGCTGCGTTCAACCCGTTCATCCAGTTCGGAATCGGTAATATGGCGGTCGGGTACTTCCAAGAGTCCGCCGACGGCGAGGAATACAGAGTCGAGGAATTGAACAACTATTTCTTCAGCGAAGCAGCAACCGGCCTCGAGGTCAACATATTCCGGGGATTGTCGATCGCATTCCTGCACGGTTACCGCTACGTACCCCATGGAGAAGTTATGGGCATACCCGCCGACTCTCTCAGCGGATCGTTCAACACGGTTTCCTTCAAAGCGTATCTATGACGAACCAGGTACCGGTTTCGAACTTTGTATACAAAATCGAAAATCGGTACCTGGTACATGACAACCCCTCGCGATTCCGCTATGGTATGAAAAAGGAATGTGGGAGATGCCATGACTCGGATGAAAACGTGGGGGTTGGTCGCTGGAATCTTGGTAGCCGCACTTTGCATGTTGCTGCCTCTCGAAGGATTGGGCAACAATGGACGTGTAGGACTGGCACTCTCGCTCATGACCGTCACCTTCTGGGCCTTCCAGATAGCCCAAACCGGCTACACCTCGGGACTCTATCTGGTGCTGCTCGTGATCCTGAAGGTTGCCGAACCCAAGACAGTCTTCTCCACCTGGCTGAATTCCAGCATCTACCTCATCATCGGAGCCTATCTGATCGCCGGAGCAGTAAAATCCTCGGGGCTGGGGGAACGCATCGCCTATCTCTTCATGCTCCGTTTCGTCACCACCTTCAAAAGCCTGATCGTCTCGATATTCCTCCTCACTTTCGGCCTCAGCCTGATCATTCCGCATGCCTGGCCACGCGCATTCCTCATCATGTCGGTCATGCTGGTACTCATAGACACGGCCAAAGTGCCACGGGTCGATGCGGTGAAGATCGGCTTCACGGTCTTTGCGGCATCGGTTCCCGTCTCCATGATCTTCCTTACCGGAGCAAGCGTCACCAACCCCCTCGCTATCGAGTACGCGGGAGTCGAGTTGGGATGGATGGGATGGCTACAGGTGATGGGCCTTCCCGCCGCTTTCGCGAGTGTGATGACCTGCCTGCTTATCCTGCTGCTCTTCAAACCAAGCAAACCCTTGGTTGTCGACAAGGCGGCGATCGGCAGGAAGCTGCAGGAACTGGGCACCTTGGGAAGCAAGGAAAAGCGGATCATCGTATGGCTGGTGATTGCGATAGCACTCTGGACTACCGACTCGATCCACAAGATCGATATCGGATGGGTCACGTTCCTTCTCGCCATGCTGATGAGCCTGCCTGTAATCGGCGGTGTTGTCGATGGCAAATCCTGGAAGGATGTTCCGATCCACGTGCTGCTGTTCATCACCGCGGCGGTGGCGATAGGAAAAGTGGGAGCCCAAACCGGCATGAACGCATGGATTGCCCAAGCTGTTTTACCCTCCTATGTTCCGACCAACATATTCGTGCTTGCCGCATTGGTCACCAGCTTCACCATACTGGTACACATGCTCCTCGGAAGTGTCCTGGCGGTGATGGGCGTGGCCATTCCAGCGCTCCTGGTGTTCACCGAGCCGTTGGGGATAAGTCCGCTGGTTACATCCCTCTGGGCCTACTCGGTCATCGGAAGCCACTACATCCTCCCCTTCCACCACATGAACACACTGGTCGGACAAGGCGAAGGAAATGGCCTCTACTCACAGAAGGAAACGATACGGCTCGGTATCCCCCTCACCGCGGTGGTATACCTCATGACCACGTTCGTGGAAGTCGGATGGTGGAAGGTGATCGGTTTGCTCTAACGTACCAGGTACCTGTTTTTCGTTTTGTATGCAAAATTGAAAAATGGTACCAGGTACCGCTCTTGCTTGCGTTGGACATTCGTGGTATTTTGGAAAAAATTTGAGGGGCACAGAGAGGCGATACCGATTCGGCCCTTGTGGCACCACAATGGAAGAATATGGGATTCATTACAGCATTTGAAATTGCCATCTTTGCTTCGGCTATCATCTCAACCGTCCTTTCCATGTTGGTGTACAGGAAGCGGGCAAGCTCCCAACCGTTGCGTTTCCTATCAGGCATGTTCTTTGCAAATGCCGTCTATGCGACAAGTTATCTCTTTGAAATCATATCCCCGGGACTAAAAGGAGCGATATTCTTCTTGAATCTCGAATATTTGGGATTGTCGTTCATTCCTGTCTTCTGGATTTTGATAGCATGGTCCTATAAGCCGCAAGACCTGAAGAGTGAACAGGAAATTGTGAAGCAACTGCAGATCCTCTATATAATACCGGTACTGATTTGCCTTTTCGTATGGACGAACGGATGGCATCGATTAGTCTACCACAGCCTCACTTTGCAGGAGAATCTTCCGATCACTGCCATAAAATTCGACAGGGCAACAGGTTTCTGGATCATCAATGCCACCATCATCATATTGTACTTGAGCGGATCAATCCGCATGGTATACAACTTGGTCCGGGCAAAAGGAAGTTTCAGGACACAATATCTCCTGCTCATGCTAGCCACCGTTCTTCCCATATTCACCCATCTGCTGTTGTTGAAACAGGTGGTTCCCTACAATCTCGACATCGTGCCGATATCGTTCACACTCTCCGGCTTGCTGCTGTACTGGGGGATGGCCAAGATGCAGTTGTTCGACTTGGTACCGATTGCCCGGACCATGGTGCTCAACGCGATGCACGAAGCGGTATTCGTACTTGATAACAAGCATCGCCTGATCGACAGCAACCACCAGGCAAGGGAGCTGTTCCTGCAAAATGATGCTGGTGTCTACGGAAAAACACTCTCCGAGTCGCATCCCCAATTGTGGGATTCATTCACCAACGCATCCCAGGCGGGCGAGGTTGTCTTGCCGGTCGATGGAAAACAGCGAACGTTCACCATCTCCAAATCGCCGATAACCGACAAACGGCAAGAAAACATGGGAATGTTGTATCTCTTGCACGACATCACGGAATTGCGCTCCTATGTGAAGGAATTGGAACGGTTGGCGGCATCGGATGGGCTTACGGGCCTACTCAACCACCGCCAATTCATGGAACTCGCTACCGAGGAGGCAACACGGCTCGAACAAGTTCGTAACGGCATGTTCTCCCTCATCATCTTCGATCTCGACAATTTCAAGGAAATCAACGACACCTATGGGCACAGCGCGGGAGACCTTGCGTTGCAGAAGGTTGGCCAACTGGTTGCCGAACATGCGAGACCTTCCGATTTGTGCGCACGGTACGGCGGTGAGGAATTTATCCTGTTGTGCCGTGGAACATCCTTGTACGATGCCTTCCAGTTCGCCGAGGAACTTCGGCTCGGAATCGCCGAGACCAGCATTACCCATGGAGGACAACCAGTGGGCATCACCGCCAGTTTCGGGGTAAGCATCTATTCTCCACACATGGGCATTTCTTGGGAAACAGCATTGAACCAAGCCGATACCGCCATGTATACAGCAAAAGCGAACGGAAGGAACTGCACGGTACCAGGTACCGTTTTACCAATTTGTATACAAAATTGAAAATTGGTGCCAGGTACCAACGTTGGCGACAAGGTTTTTTCATTTGACATGGGGTATAATCGCGTTTATGCTCCAGGAGGCGCATCCGTGTTATCAAGCATCTGAAATCCTATCATCAGGAACCGCTTGGGTGCCGGCTTTGACCGATTCCAGGAGGTTCTTCATGAAAAGGATTGTGTGTGCCGTCGTGCTTGCAAGTATGGTGTGTGTCGCCCTGGCTGCAAGTGCTTTCTCTTTTGGTGTTGGTAATTATGCCCGGGGTTCCATGCTCATCGAACATGGTTTCCCCATGAACGAGATGGTCAACCCGGCAAGCTATCAATTCGGAACCGACTTGCGCTTACGATTGGATTTTATTGAAGTGGCGATGACCGGGGTTTTAACAAACACCAATGAGTATCTTAATGGAATCGGCACCATAGGGGTCAATCTTCCCTTGTTCGGTTTGCTGGACATCGGTATCGGGATGGGGCCCTATTATTTGGTTCATTTTGATAATGATGAAGTAGTTACCTATCGCCACTTCATCAACCCGAATGATTCTGCCAATTGGTCATACCGCCAAGTCGACAATTATGGTGAACTGCTTACCGATTCGGTGGTCGGATACCGCGCCCATGCCGATGTGAGGCTGGGGAACCTGTCATTCGGCATTTCGCTCGACGTCCCGTCGTATGGGTACACGTTCAGCAGCACTACAGCAGACGATATCGAGCCGAATTTTGATAAGGCAAGGATCGGCGCATCGGCGATATACTGGTTCCTGTAATATTTCCGGGACGTAACCCTTCAAACCGGGAATACATATGGTTCCTCAATCGTGTTCCTTGTCTGTCGGGGAGACCTTCACCAAACGCTTGATCCCGAAATAGAACCAGATGCCGGTGACCGTCGATGATATGGCGTCGGCAAACGGTGCCGCATGCACGAGTCCCGGCATCCCCCAAATCTTGGGAAAAATCACAATTGCCGGTATGAGTAGGATCACTTGCCGCAACAATATCAGGAACAATGCCGAACGGGGCCGCCCCGTGGCTTGGAAAAAGTTGGCCGCGATCACCTGGAAGCCGATGACAGGAAGGATCAGGAACCAGGACCGCAGTGCATAGCTACCGAATTCAACAAGTTCGGCATCGCTGGTAAATATCGACACCAATTCCCTGGAAAACAACTGCACCACGAGGAATCCGATGGTAACAATAATGGTTGCGACGGTAATGGCAAGGGCCTCGGTTGTCTTGACCCGCCCGAATTTCTTCGCACCGTAGTTGAACCCAACAATCGGTTGGACGCCCTGGTTCAACCCGATGATAGGCATCAACAGCATCGTCTGGACACTGTTGACAATACCCATGGCCGATACCGCGAGGTCTCCACCATAGAGCAGAAGATTCTTGTTCAGCGTCACATTCAACACACTGTTAGCCAGTTGCATGAGGAATCCCGGCAGCCCCAATGCCACAATACTGGCAACAATTGCCCGTTTCAGCCGCATGGAGCTCAATGTGATCACATGCCGACTCTTCTTCTTGTTGAGGAAATAGGAGAGTATCCAGATCATGGAGATGCACTGGGCAATAATTGTTGCCAAGGCGGCTCCGACCATCCCCATCTTGAAACCGAAGATGAAGAGGGCATCGAGGATGATGTTGATGCCAGCCCCCACGAACATGGTGATCATCGCCCGTTTCGGCTGGCCGGCGGCCCGCAGGAAATTATTCATTCCCATACTGGTCACCTGGAAGATCGCACCGAGGAAAATCACACGCATATAGCTGGATGCGTAGGGCATGACAGCCTCGCTCGCACCGAACATGCGCAGCAATGGCATGAGAAACACTTCACCCAATACCATGAACAGAATACCGCTGCCCACCAGCAAAGCAAAAGCGTTGCCCAAGACCTTGTGTGCCTCGTCGACTTTTCCCTCGCCCAATCGGATCGAGAAGGTGGTGGCTCCCCCTACCCCGAACAGAATACCGATCGACATGAGGATGATCATAATTGGGAATCCGATGGTGATGCCTGCCAATCCGTTGACACCCAAGTCGGCGGCATTGCCTATGAACATGCGGTCGACCACGTTGTACAGCGCGTTTATCATCATGCCAACAATTGCGGGTAGGGAAAATTGTGCCAACAACCGGGAAACCTTCACAAATCCAAGCGGGTTCCCCTGTGCCTCATCTAAAGTATGCTCCATTGTATCCATCCTGCTACTGCCCTACGTGCGAAACCATCGTTTCGAGTGTCCCATACAATGCATCCCGCGTCTCTTCATCCATCCCAGCTGCCAAAAGCTCGCTCCATTGCGATAGGATCGGCAAGACATACCGCTTGCTCTCCTTCCCCTTCTCGGTAAGGAAAATACGGTTGAACCGCTTGTCGTCCACGGCCTTCCTCTTTACCACGAACCCTTTCGCGACCAACGATTGCACCACCCGGGCAGTCGCGGCCTTGTCGATGTTCAAGTGTTCCGACAATTGTTCCTGCGTCATGCCATTGTAATGGTACAGGGACGTGAGGAACGGTTGCTCGGACGCGGTCAAGCCATATTCCTTCAACGCCGAGTTCATATACACGAGGCTTTTCCGATAGAGGATGGAAATCAGCCTACCGATACTTTTCGCCACGACATATCCCCTTTTTGGTTGATACGTCAACTATTATACTTATTCGTTGACTTGTCAACCATATTGGTACCTGGCACCATATTTACATTTTGTATGCAAAATTGAAAAACGGTACCTGGTACTTTATGAAATAATTATATTCGGATCATCCTGTATCTCGTCCAGTACGGCTTTGGAGACATACATCTCTTCCAGGTGCAACGTGTCGTGTATACGAATCACCCTCGGATTGGCCCGGGAGCTGGCCCGGCACGTTGCCAACGCAGCGGCTATGGCATCCTCGTCGGACTCCATGACGATGGGAAGTTTGCCCCGCTCGGGGAAGATGCAGGAGATGCAATTCGTATAGGTCGATGGAAAATCGATCTTGTCGAAGAACCGGCGCGTGATGAAATCGGCCAAGCCGATTCCGGCCGCATTGCCCTGGGAATGCTCGGAAAGGTCGCACACCACCACCCGGTGGATAATCGGGGTATGCAAGTCCCGCTCCCCCTCCAACCGCATCCGTCCGATCACATGGGTATCGATGCAGCTTCCGCTGTAGTCCTTGCCACCCTCGTCGATCACCAGGACATCCAGGCGGTCCACCGGCAACTTGGGTGAAAGTTCCAGCGCATACTGGAGCAACTCCTTCTCCCTCGACACCATGTCCTCGGGGGCAACAACCTCGACCAAGGCGGTTTCGGCATAGGCGTTCTCAACAATCGCCACTCCAAAGAGCACTTTCCCGGTAGCGACCACGTCGGTCGCGATCAGAGGAATCGAATCGGAAAGCACATCCAACCCGTTGTGGTGCAGGATCTCCGCCTGCTTCTTGTTGCCCAATCCGATAGCGATCATCTTGCACAAACCACTCTCGATGGGAGCGTGGATATCGGTATGCTTTTTCACCCGGTTGATCACCACCATGCAATCGGCATCCCATGCAAGCTTGTTCACATGGACAGCATCGCCATAGGCCTCACCGAAGAAGGACACTGTCTCGGTGGAAGCCATCACCGGGATCCCAAGGGTCTCCTCGGTAATCCCATACCCGTGCAGGACTTCCAGCTGACCTTCAACCGTACCGCCACCGTGCGAGCCCATGCATGCAACAACGAAAGGCTGCAGATCACGGGAACGCAGGAAATCGGCGACTGTTTGTACAATCGGCACGAGGTCGGTTATGCCGCGGCTGCCGACTGTCAGGGCAACCCTGGCACCACGGGCCGGAAGTTTCTCCAGACGTTGCAGTTGCACCAGTACGTTGGGCACGAGGTTGTCCATCACCGGACGCTTCAAGCGTTGGCGCACCTTGATGAGTTGGGGAAGCTCTTGGTTTGTGTTCACGCCTTCAACGTTCCTTCGTTTCGGATATATGCCCTGAAGTTCTCCAGACCGACACGTACGTGGTTGTACATGAGCAGCTGCACCTGGTCGGGATCAAGGTCCCGTTTGGTGAAATGGTCCATCAATTCGTCATGGGTGTGCAAGTCCACCTCCAGGTCGACTTCAAAGAATTGCATGTTGTACCACATGTTCTGCACCCGCAACTTCTCACAAATCTCGACGAGCACACCATTGCGGCTCACCTCGCCGAAAAAGCGCTGGAAATCATTGTGGTGGTGCAGGTATCCGAAGGTATCCTTCGCTGCGACATCCTTCTCCATAGCATGGTAGAGCCCCTGCAACCGCTTGAGATCGCCGTCGGACATCCGCATGTAGGCATCCCGTGCGGCGAGGCCTTCAAGGCTCATACGAACCTCGTAGATGTTCTCGATCTCCTCGGATGTCAGGACCTTCACGAAGCAACCGCGACGGTTCTTGCGTTCGACCAGTCCGGCGTTGATCAGCATCTGGAACGCTTCTCGGACCGGCGACTTGCTGACCTGGAACTCCTCCTGGAACATGGCTTCGACCAACTTGTCCCCGGCCTTGTGCTTGCCAAGGAGGATGTCTTTGGAAATCCTGCCGGAAATGTAATCGGGTAGACTGAAATACGGTGAATTCTCTTCCATGACAACTCCTATGACAACAACGTTCCGGATGGCTCCAAAAAACGCGTTAGTTTATAATCACTGCTCCAATTCTTTTTTTCAACACATTTTTGCCTTTTTCAACCACTTTCGTACCGCCCATCCATACTTGTTCGATTCCAACCGGCCCTGTACCCTGCTCCACATGCACCGTTGTGGGCCCGTCCCCGTCGGAAGACGGTTGTCCGGTCGATGTATGTTCGGCGATCCTGTCCGGATCGAAGAGGACCAAATCCGCAATGGCTCCTACGGTGATGCGACCCCGATCGACGAGTCCCAGCCGTTCGGCAGGCTTTCCGGTGATCTTGTGTACCGCCTGTTCCAAGGAGAACAGATGGTTTTTCCGGCAATAGGTCCCCAAGAGTCGGGGAAAAGCTCCCGATGCCGCGGGTGTTTGGGGGCCCGAGGTGTCGGTGACAATGGCATCGATTTCGATGATGGAGCGGGGATGGCCGAGCAACTTGTGCAAGGGGTCGCTATAGACACCCTCCTGTCCCGAATAGGATGCGGTCAGGATACGGGCCTTGCCGTCGCTTTCATCGATTATCCACAGGATCGTCTCGATTTCCCCGATCGACTTTTCTTGGGCGATCTGACGGAACGTCTTGCCCTCGAAGGGTGCCAACACGTCGGACTCGCCGCCCCACAGGAGGATCAGGTCGTCGCTCGTACGCCCTATCTTGGCCTCCATCTCGAGCAATTCGCGGCCCAACCGGGCAACAGCACCGCTATCCTTGCTGTTGCGGTCGAAATCCTCCAGGAACCAGTTGGGCAGCAGTGTCTTGATGAGGGTATTGCCCCAATGGTACGGGATCACCCCGAAGGTGATATCGCATCCATCCCCGACCGCCCGATCGATGGTATCCAACACACTCGATAAGGTTTCCCATGTCTTGCGTCCCTTGAGCAACACGTGCGACAGGTGCAGCTTCGTTCCCTCTTCCTTGGCCAACTTGATGAACAGCTCGATATCCCGCACATTGTGCGCGACCGCAGGTTTGTCCGAATCGGTCGTATCGGTGAAGAACGGCGAGATCCAGCTGTAGGTATGCCCATGGATCGTGACAATGAGGTCTTCGCGCGCGGCTGCGGCAAATACACACCGAAGCTCTTCCATATCGGCGAACATGCTGGGAATATAGGAGAGTCCCAAGGAGATGCCGTAGCTGCCCGACTCCTTCGCCTGATGGATAAGATAGACCATCTGGGAGTATTCGAATGGGGAAATCGGAGCGGGATCGTTGCCCTTGAGCAGCGACCGCAGGCTGCCGTGTCCGGTTAGCAGCGCAACATTGAGCAAGGTGCCGGAGCGCGACACCATATCGGTGAATTCCTTCTGGGTTTCCCAGGCGAATTCGAAGGCTTCGTTGGCGAGGAACTGCGAGTTTGCCAGCACCAGGTCCTTCGTGTGCCGGTCCACCGGATACGGAGAGAACCCGCAGTTGCCCCCGACGAACGTGGTCACCCCTTGGCGCAGGAACGGGAGCAAGAACTCCTCCTGGTCGGGTAACGTCAAATTCCACTCGGCATGCGAGTGGAAGTCTATGAAACCGGGAGCAAGCACGAGATTGGAGGCATCGACCAGCAACCGGCCTTGCATCGTCTTGGCATCACCTATGGCCGCGATCCGGGATCCGTCGATTGCCACATCCGCCTGATAGCGGCTTGCACCGCTACCATCCACCACCGTCGCATTCACAAAGACAACATCATACATGGTTGTTGAACATCTCCTTGAAGACATCTTCGAACACTTGAAGGGTCTTGTCGACATCCTTGTCCGTATGGGCAGTCGAAATATAGAAGCGCCCGCGTCCCGAGTGCAACCTGACTCCACGGTCCAGACAACGCTTGTAGAAATCGAGATAGGTCCGCTTGTCGACCTTGAAGTTGTCGCGATAATCGCGCATGGGCCCGTCTATACCGAAAGAGAGCTGCCAGATCGAAACCTGGCTGTCACACCAGAGGTTGACCCGGTAGCGCGAGGCGAGGAAGTTCACCCCGTCCTTGATCCTATCGGTGATCCGCTGCATGTTCTCGTAGGTGCCGGGCCTGCCGATGATATCCAAGGTGGCTATCGCAGCTGCGACGCACAGCGGATTGGCATTGAAGGTTCCGGCAGGGTGGACACCACTTTGGAGTATTTCCCTCCGTCCGGCCACACCCGCGATCGGATACCCGCCGGCAAAGGCCTTGGCGAAGGTAACGAGGTCGGGAGTGACTCCGTAGAGTTCCTGGGCTCCACCAAGGCCGACGCGGAAACCGGTGATGACTTCATCGAATATGAGCAGGATATCGTTGTCTTTCGTCAGCTCGCGCATGGCCTCCAGATATCCCGGCAACGGTTTGATCGGCTCGGCGTTGTACATGACCGGTTCGGTTATGACCGCCGCGATCTCATGCTTGTAGCGTTTGATCGTCTTTTCCAAGATATCTATATCGTTCCAGGGTAACACGATGATCTCGGCAGCGGCACTCTCGAGTTGACCGGAGCTCTCCAGGCACTTCCAGGGCTTGTTGCGGGGTCCCATGGATTTCAAGGACAGGGGCTTGACGCTGATGCTCAGCTCATCTGCCCATCCGTGGTAGTGTCCCTCGAACTTGATGATCTTGCTCTTTCCCGTGAAGGAGCGTGCAAGACGGAAGTTGACCAGGTTTGCCTCGGTACCGCTGCTCTGGTAGCCTACCACCTCGGCACAGGGGATGATCTCGACCAGTCTCTTGGAGAGTTGGTTCACCGACTCGGTGGGCAACGCGAAGTGCGTGCCGCGCTCTATCTGCTCGTAGACGGCCTTGTTGAGTTCGGCGTGTGAGAAACCGAGGAGCGAGGGTCCGAACGAACCCATGTAGTCGATGTATTCGTTGCCATCCACATCCCAGATACGGGAACCTTTCCCATGCGAAGCATAGATCGGATATTCTTCATGTTCGGCTTTGTGCAGGGAACTGGCCACGCCGCCTACCAGGTACTGTTGGGCTTCTTGAAAAAGCTTCTTCGATGTCTCTGTATGGATTTCCATACGAACCTCCTAACGGTGTTTGCTTAGAGAATGATCACCCTTGTACCAACAGGTCTGGGAGCACGGTGACGATATCGGGGAACAGGACCATCGCACAGATCGCGATGACGAGCGGTATGAAGAAGGGAAGCACGGATTTGAATACTTTCCAGAAATCCATGCCGGTGATCTCCGCGCCGATGAACAGGCCCAGACCGAACGGTGGGGTCAGGATACCCATCACCGAAGTCAGGACGAAGATCAAGCCGAATGCCAGGGTAGAATACCCCACCGCACTCACGATCGGCAGCAGTATGGGTATGATGAGGATGATCATGGCGCTTACCTCGATGAAACAACCGAGCAGCAACACGATCGCCAACAGCATGAAGATAACCAAAGTCTGGGAGAGTCCGGCGGCAACCACCATGTTCGCCAGGTAGATTCCGACGTTTTCCCGGGTGAAGATGAACGACAGGACCATCGAGGCCGCTATGATCGCATAGGTGCTGGCACAGAACATCGCGGTGTCGCGCACATCCTTGATGAAGCTCTTTAGCGTCATGGTCTTGTAGATGAAGAGGCTGATCACCGCCGCATACAACACGGCGATCGCCGCGGCTTCGGTCGGGGTGACGATTCCCGTGAACATGCCCACCAGGATGATTACGGGGGTCATGAGGGAGAAGAACGCCTCTTTCCAGCTCATCAGCTGTTCCTTGAGGGTCGGGAACTTGCGGCGCGCATAGTTGCGTTTGCGGCTGATGATATTGACCATGACCATAAGTGTCGCGGCAATGAGGAATCCGGGGAGGAATCCACCGATGAACAGGCTCAATACCGATACCCCGGAGGTCACCGAATAGAGGATGATGGGAGTACTTGGGGGGATGATGGGACCGAGCACGGATGATGCCAGGGTGATGCCTGTGGAGAATTCGCGGTCGTATCCCTTGTCGATCATTCCCTGCATCTCGACCCTTCCGAGTCCGCTGATGTCGGCGACCGCACTTCCGGACATGCCGGCGAACAGGAGGCTGGCCAAGATGTTGACCTGTCCCAGTCCACCCCGCATCCATCCGACATTGGTCTCGGCGAAGTTGAAGATACGTTTCGAGATGTCACCCGAGTTCATGAATGCCCCGGCAAGGCTGAACAGGGGAAAGGCCAGGAGGATGAAGGAGGTGATGCCTCCGCTCGCCATGGTCGATGCCAATACGGCTATGGGGATGCCGGTTATGTAGAAATACGGGATGCTGGCGAGCACGATGGCGGCCCAGATGGGCACGTTGGCGAGCATGAGTGTCACCATGAGCACCAGGGTGATGATAAATTCGCTGTTCATAGCACGACCTCCCCATCGGTTGGGACGGGAGTATACGTGCCCATGAATATAGAGCTTATCCGCACGATGATATACAACAGATGCGAGACGAGTCCGATGGTGAACGGTAGGTAGAATGCCAACAACAGCGATACGGGCATCGCGGTAAGGGTCATGGACCCGTTCATCTGGATCGCGTTCCAGTTCGAGAGCGAGAGCATCGCCACGGCGACAAAAAGCATGATGTCGACGAACAGTTCGAGTCCCACATGCATCCGCTTGGGCAGCAGCATGATGATTACGGGGATGCGGAAGTGCTTGCGTTCATGGTAATCGACTCCAAAGAGGATATACGTCGACCACACGACGAGGATGCTGCACATCTCGAGCGACCATAGGATAGGCTTGTTGAATAGTTTCCTGGCCAGGACGTTTATGACGATGACCGCAACAATACCCAGGAGGGAAGCGATACCGAGTGAGGTAAGGATTCGGGTGAGTATTCGTAGACTCTTTTGCAACATGGATAGTTCCCCTTGAAGTATACGGGAGATATCGTATGAGGATATCTCCCGTTGTGGATTACCTTATTTCGCGTAGCTTTGGAACTTGGTCCAGGCTTCGCCCCATTTCGGAATATAGTCTTTGGCGAGCATGTCCTGGGCACGTTTCACGAACACGGCCTTCTGTTCAGCCGAGAGCGTGTGCACGGTCACACCCTTGTCCTGCAAAATCTTGAGGAAGCTGGCTTCGACATCCTGGTAGGCGGCGAATTGCGCGTTCCAAGCTTCGATGGCACTGTCATACACGATCTTCTGCTGTTCTGCGGAAAGCTTCTTCTCGAAGGACTGCTTGTTCATGAAAACGGTGGTCAAACCTTCTACGTGGCTGGTCAAGGTGAGTTCCTTCTTGACTTCATACCACTTCATGACATTGATGTTCTCGAGCGGGCATTCGGCTGCGTTGATAACGCCCTGGCTGAGGCCCATGTAGACTTCACCGTAGGCCATCGGGGTCGCTGTGGCGCCCATTGCATAGGTCGCGACTTTGTACGCCGGGACTTCAGGGGTCCGCATCAACACGCCCTTGCCGTCTTCTGGTGTCAGAATGGGTTTGTCTGCGATCGCATGGCGGCTACCGAACCATTGGAAGCCAAGGAGCTTGAGGTTCGACTTGTTTTCAAGGATCCCGCTCAAGTAGTCGATGAATTCAGGATTGAATACGCTGTTCTTGATGTGGTTGGTGCTCTGGAAGGTATAGGCGTTCTCGAACATACCGAATTCCGGAGTGAACCGCTCAGCACCGCTTGGGCCGATCAGGGTCCAGTCGATGGTTCCCAGGTTGGTGTTCTCGAGCAGTGCCCGTTCGTTTCCAAGCTGTTCGGCAGGATACACTTCGATGATGACCGCACCGTTCGTGCGTTCCTTGACCATGGCTGCCCAGTTGTTGAGTGTCCTAACTTGTGTGGTCTCGGGGGCTGCCACCAGGCCTCCCTTCAAGATCACCGGTGATGCCGCGGTCGCCGTTTCGGCTGCGCCGCTTGCGAATACCATGGAAATTCCCACGATAACGATGAAAATGGACATGATTACCTTTTTCATAATTGCTCCTTTTATCGATTGTATATAGTCGACTGTTTCAGATATCATACGGGCAATCGTGCTATATGTCAATGAAAAGTTCATGTTTTTATTCATTCTGGTTTTATACGTATCATCAAGATCGTACCAGGTACTGATGTTGGTTTTTGTATACAAAATTGAAAATTGGTACCAGGTTCGTTTACCGAAAACAGATCCAAGCCCCTACCGTCCAACAGATGCTGGCGGGACTCGATGCCGCGGTGGATGTCGTGCTGGGTATGTGATGTCCAGAAAGTGCCTGTTGTAGAAGCTATGGGAAAGAATCTTGACGGGTTGCTTAGAATCCAAGCAGGATCGCCAGTTTTTCCATAACCTTTGACAAGACCATGGTATCGACAATTTCCCGTGGTGCGGCATTTCGGGCAACCCAATCCAAACTCCTGACCTGATCAGCAAGCACAACGCTGGTTGTCTTGCCACCAAAGGAAGGAATCACAACCTCAAAGGGGTACCCTTTCTTCTGATTGGTCACCGGGCAAATCAATGCCAAACCGCTACGAAAATTATATTCCCTTGGAGAAATCACCAGACCGGGACGACGGCCGGCCTGCTCATGCCCGCTTTGTGGAGAAAAATCCAACTACACTATTTCCCCTTCATCTGGTACGTATTGGGTTTTTACTACCATATTTCCTTATCGGACTCCTCTCCAAAAAATTCCCCACGATGCATATTTTCAGGAGTTATCCTGCTCAACAACAACGCCAATTCCTCTTCGCGACCTTTCTTTTTTGGGACAATGATGATCCGATCGTCACTCTGGGACAACTCCACTATAGAACCATCGCCCAACTGCAATCCTCGAGTAACCGAGGCTGGAATTCGTATTCCCAAACTATTCCCCCACTTCTTTACGACTATCTCCATATTCCACACTCCATTACCCCTTCGACTGCAATTGAACAAGGCATCATGCTTAGAAAAGTATATACATACGTATATACATCGTCAAAGTAACAGTCTTTCGACTTTTTTGCATTTCACCTTTGTCCATTTACGTTGGAGCATGCAACGTATCCGAGATACACACTACCATTCCAACTATTGAACGGTTCCAACCATTGAACGGTACATCCCAACTTTCGACTAGTCTAGATTGACGAGTCAGGTCCCACCCATCAATCAAGTATTCACATTCCACCCCGGAATCCGACACCTTTCTTCATTTGCCCCGCAAACGCAACGATACGTTCCACAGTTTCATGCAACGAATGGAATTTCAACAAGTTTGCCGCAAGACAGTAGAAACCTTTGCGTTGTCCAATATATCAATTTGGTGACTATCAATCAGACACATCGGTCTCCGGTTTTTCTCACATAGGCTTTGAAGTTCTCAAGTCCAAGGCGGATGTGATCGCACATCAGTTTCTCCACTTGACCCGGTTGCAAATCCCTGTCCGTGAAATGTCCCATCAGTTCCATATGGGTGCAAAAATCCTTTTCAAGATCGGTTTGGAAGAATTGAGTGTTGTACCATATGTTCTGGACGCGAAGTTTTTCGCAGATATCCACTAATACCGTGTTACCGCTAACCTCACCAAAAAACCGCTGAAAATCTGTATGGTGGCGATGATATCCCATCGCGTCCTTCGCAGCAACATCATTTTCCATCAATTTGTAGAGTCTCATCATATGCTTGAGTTCTTCTCGCGACATCTTGATATAGGCTTCCTTCGCAGCAAGACCTTCCAAGGTTATCCGTACTTCGTAGATATTTTCAATCTCATCTGGAGTTATGACCTTAACAAAACACCCTCGCCTATTCTTATGGTCAACAAGTCCTGCATAGATCAGCATCTGGAACGCTTCTCTGACAGGGGACTTACTGACCTGGTATTTTTCCTGGAACACAGCCTCAACCAATTTTTCGCCAGCATTGAGTGTACCTTGCAGAATCTGTTTGGAAATCTCGCTGGAAATGAATTCCGAAAGACTGAAATATGGTGAATCCTGTTTCATATGCATACCTAAGAATGGAAAATGTTTAGAGGCTACTTTCCAAACATCTCCTTGAAGACCTCTTCGAACACTTCCAATGTCTTGTCGACATCCTTGTCAGTATGAGCAGTTGAGATATAGAAGCGTCCGCGTCCAGAGTGCAGACGCACCCCCCGGTCCAAGCACCGCTTGTAGAAGTTAAGATAGGTCTTCTTGTCCACCTTGAAGTTGTCCCGGAAATCGGTCATCGGCGAGTCGATGCCGAAGCTCATCTGCCAGATCGACACTTGGTTATCACACCACAGCTTCACCCCATACCGAGCCGCAAGCTCGTTCACACCCTGCTTTATCCTTCCGGTAATCCGCTCCAAGTTTTCGTACGTCCCCGGTCTGCTGATAATATCCATGGTGGCAATCGCAGCGGCGACGCACAGCGGATTAGCATTGAATGTCCCCGCGGGGTGCACTCCACATTCCAGGATCTCTCGGCGTCCCGCAACTCCTGCAATCGGATAGCCGCCGGCGAACGCTTTCGCAAACGTCACAAGGTCGGGTATCACCCCGTACAGTTGCGACGCTCCTCCGAGGGCGACCCGGAAGCCCGTAATCACCTCGTCGAATATGAGTAGGATATCGTTATCCTTCGTCAGCTGTCGCATCGCAGCCAGATATCCGGGCAACGGTTTGATCGGCTCGGCGTTGTACATCACAGGCTCGGTGATCACCGCTGCTATCTCATGCTTGTATCGCTTGATTGTCTTCTCTAGGATATCGATATCATTCCATGGCAGCACGATGATTTCATCCGCCGAGCCCGCCAACTGACCCGCGCTCTCGAGGCACTTCCACGGTTTGTTGCGCGGTCCCATCGATTTAAGCGACATCGGTTTCACACTCACGCTCAGCTCGTCGGCCCACCCGTGGTAGTGTCCCTCGAACTTGATGATCTTGCTTTTCCCTGTGAATGAGCGCGCGAGGCGGTAGTTCACCAGGTTCGCCTCAGTGCCGGAACTCTGATAGCCTACCACCTCCGCGCATGGAATAACCTCCACCAATCGGCGGCTCAACTTGTTCACCGACTCTGTCGGTAAGGCGAAGTGAGTCCCCTTTTCGATCTGAGCGATCACCGCACGGTTCAGCTCATCAGGGCTGAAACCCAACAGGGAGGGACCAAAGGAACCCATATAGTCGATGTACTCATTGCCGTCCACGTCCCACAGCCTGGAGCCTTTCCCGTGTGAAGCGTAGATTGGGTACTCCTCGTGCTCAGCCTTGTGCAACGAGCTCGCCACTCCTCCCACCAGATATTTCTGTGCCTCGATGAACAGCTTCTTCGATGTATCCGTTTGGTTTGCCATTTGGGCCTCCTCATAAATGTGATGCTTCAAATAAAAGTCCATGTGAATTCAAAACGTGAAAAACTTGTCATCCCCTGACTTAATTGGAACACTCGACTATTCACCTGAGTGCTCGCATAACCTCTGGCAACCAGAGTGTTAGCGGAGGAATCATTACCAGCGCCGCGAGTACCAGGAAGTTCACCAAATAGTAAGGAATCATATCCTTCACAATTGGTCCGATCCCCTCCTTGCTGATTGCTGAGACTATCAGGAGACTGACACCCAGCGGTGGAGTCGACATGCCTAGGATAAGGTTGACCACCACAATTACTGTCAATTGGATCGGGTCCATGCCGATCGCATTTCCAAGTGCGATCAAAGTAGGCATTGTGATTATGATCGCTGCTGTTGTTTCCATGATCGCACCAAGTATCAACAAAGCGATGTTTACCAAGAGCATCACAAGCATCCAGTTGTCAGTTACTCCGAGAATCCAAGCAGCAAACTGTTCGGGAACACGCTCCTTCGCGACCGCCCATCCGAAGGTCCCGGCGAAACCGATGATGATGATGACCACACCGGCCAAAGCTGCGCTTCTGGATATCGCATTGAATATCTTGCGAACGGTCAGTTCACGCTTGATGACCACTCCAATAAAGAGTGTGGCAGCCGCACCCATTGCACCGGCTTCAGTGGGAGTGAAGAACCCACCGACGATTCCAAAGAAAATGAATAGGACAAGCAGCAACTCCCAAACGCAATCCTTGAAGCTGTCCCACACCTCATGGACATCGAAGCCTTGGGACTTAGGGTATTTGCGCTTTACCGAAATGAAGTAAGTCACGATCATCATGGAGAATCCCATAATCAGACCGGGAATCGCGCCGGCCAGAAAGAGATCGGTAACCGAGAGGCTAACCGAAACACCAGCGATGACCATCGCGATGCTAGGCGGTATGATTGGTCCGACCGAAGCGGAGGCGGATGTAACCGCAGCGGAGAACGCCTTGTCATACCCTTCCTTCTCCATCGCCGGAATGAGGAATGTTCCAAGACCGGAGGAATCGGCAGCCGCGGTGCCTGATACACCCGCGAAGAGCATGCTGATACCAACATTCGCTATCCCAAGTCCACCACGAACCCAACCCACGAGCGAAAGGACAAAGCGGATAAGTCGCTTGGTCGAATTCCCTGCATTGAACAACTCGGCGAGCAGTACAAAGAACGGAACCGCAAGCAACGTAAAGGACATGAGCATCGTCGTCATCCGCTGACCGATCACCATTAGCGAGATGTCATTGGAAAGTAGATAGAGTGCAGACGAAATTCCCATGGAGAAGAGTACGGGCACCTTCACCATAAGCATGACGAGAAAACTTCCGATGAGTATTAGCATTGCTAGAGCTCCTTATCCGAGGATTCCTTGCGGAATGACAGTACGAAGTATTTAATGTTGTAGTAGAGCATGATACCCATCGCGAACGGTATGCTCGCTTGTACGAGACTCATAGGTATCTGGAGTCTCGGGGTCAAGGTGGCGCGGTTAAGCCAAGCGAGCTGTGCGGTTACATAGAATGCAACAACCAGAAATATCGTCACAATTATGTAGACGATAATCTCGATAACTCGCTGCATCTTTTTCGGGAATACCTTAACCAGTGAATCAACCACAAGGTGGCTGTTGTTTGCCGACCCTAAGGAAGCTCCTACAGCTGCCATCCACATAAGGAAAAGTAGTGTGGATTCTTCGCTACTCCACTCTGGCAATGTGTTGAGCACATAGCGGCCAACTACCTGTACCATCAGTAAAAAGAGGATGATCCAGATAAGTATATTCGCGAAAATCTCCAGAAGACGTATCAGTGTGATATGTTCCAGGCGCAACCCACGACTCTTCATGTTCGGTTTGGGGTGTTTGGAGCTGCCGGGTGATTGTTGTTGCATGAAACCCTCCATGTATTGGCGCGCATGCTCTGTTCAGGAAGTATCCGACCGGATCCATTAGAATCCGATCGGATGTTTGAAGCACTCCGATGAACGACGCGTTACTTCACGGCCTGAACTTTCTTAACCCACTCCTGCATCAGCGGACTGTAGCCCTTGTAGGCTTCGCTGGCTGCTTTGGCGAATTCATTCGTATCAGGGTAGAGAATTTCAGTTCCATAGGTCTTGAGGAAATCCTCAGCCTCCTTGGTTTCCTTGATCCTCAGTTCTGTCTCGAACGCCTTCGCACGGTTGGCGGCCTCTTGCACGATCTGCCTGTCTGCCTCGCTCAAGCTCTGCCATTCCTTCTCGGAGAAGACAACGAATGAGGCCTGGAACTGATGATTGGTCATGGATACATACTTTTGGACTTCATGGAACTTCGAGGAGACAATCTGGTCGATCGTATTTTCTTGTGCGTCGATGACTCCTTGCTGCAATGCGGAGAATACTTCGCCGAACGGCATCGTCACGGTTTTCGCGCCCATGGCATTCCAGGCAGCGGGTCCGGTAGAAGTCTCAGGAACGCGAAGTTTCGTGCCCTTCAAGTCGGCCAAACTGGCGATTTTCTTATTGGAGGTCATCTGACGTGAAGTCCTGAGGAAGTAGGCTACCGGGCGGAAACCGGCATCGATCATGCGCTGTTGGAATTCCAATCCAGCTGGGCTTTTCATGAAATTCGAGACATGGTCCATGTCCCTGAAGAGGTAAGGGATGCCCATCATTTCCATTTCAGGTACATAAAAACTCATCGCTTCGAGCACCCCGGTTGCATGGATTGTGCCGATCTTGATGCCCTCGAGAGCTTCACGAGCCGATGCGATCGAGGAAGAGTCATAGACTTCCATTGTAATTCGACCGCCAGAGAGAGCTTCAAGCTCATCAGCAAACTTGTTGTAAGCCTTGTTGTACATGTGAGCGGTTGGAAGCTCACTGGAAAATACATACTTCTTGGCAGGTGCATCTCCTGAAGGTGCAGCTTCCTGGCTACCTCCTGCAAAAAGTGAGACGGAGAAAACGAGCAACATGGCCAAAGCCAACGCCCACCCCTTTTTTTCTTGTTTCATGATATACCATCCTTTTGGTAAAATATTTGATAGTCGTTTGTATATAGTCGACTATCTGCTTGTATACTATCTCATTCCAGCCACTTGTCAAGAACTAATTTTTATGTAATTTCAATTATTTGATTAAATTCGAATCTGTGTCTTAGTAAGAAATCTTGCCACAATTTTAAAATACACTCGAATACATATGCAAATGAAAGAAAATGACAGTTTCTAGCTATGGATATTCTCACTATGAAAAATGATAAGAATTATTCTGTGTTTTTGAAAGTATGGACAAAGATGTATATGTGCACTTGCTAACAATGGTTATATAAGTCCCCTACCACGGAATCCGATACCTTTCTTCATTCCCCAACGAAACGAGGGTAGCGGAACAATTACTATTGGTCCATTACCGAGTGAGTGCCGGGAACGTAGGGGGAGATACCCCGCCCCTGGGAGCGGCAGCGGAGGTGAAGCCTCCCGGGTTCAGGGCTTGCCCTGGGGTTGCGATACCATTCATTTGCCCCGCAAGCGCAACGATACGTTCCGCTTTCCGGCGGTCTCTTCGATAGTCGAGACCATCAACCGCACACATTCCTTGCGTTCCATGGGCGTTTGGGCAACGATCCGCTCGACACGTTCCACAGTTCCACGCAACGACTGGAGATCCAACAAGTTTGCCGCAAGGCAGTAGAATCCCTTGCGCCGTCCATCGTCATACATAGCGAGCAGATGTTTGAGGATGCCGATCTTCTCGTCCAATTCCTGCCGATACGTATCCATACCGAATTCCAAGGCACGCCGTTGATCGGCCAGACGCGGCACATAGGTGATGAAAGAATCGGTTGCAGGTGTCTCCCGGTAGCGTTCGCACGGATACGAAATGCACTGGTGGCAATATTCCACATTGCCATGGTGCTCGCTGCACCTGATGATCGGACACGTCGGATGCACCTCCCCGAACCGAGGACCCCTGCAACCGGGACAGCGCGAGGGACCGTTCGTGTGATACCGGGGACACAGCCCGCAGTTCAACCCACAGAGCGAAAATTCCGCATACGTGCCAGGCATGGAAGTTCTCCTTTGTATACAAAATCTAAGGATGGTACCAGGTACCATCCTTAAGATATACAATTACTACCTTTAGCAAGTCAAACAACTTTGGTGCCTGGCACCAAAATTCAATTTTGTATGCAAAACGCAAAACCGGTACCAGGTACGTTCTTTAGAACCCTTCGAGCGAGTGCATCCGCCCGTACAGGTACGTGATGAATTCCGCGTACTTCTCCTTCGGTGTCGCCAGCCGCTTTGCGCGCACGGCTTGGTTGCCGTAGTAGTAGGAAGCGTTGAAAGGACCGCGGTAGATGTGCTTGGCCTGGCTGATCCGACCATCCACATAGGGGTTTATCGCGAAGCCGGTCTCCTTGATGTAGCGTACGACCGATTCTTCGTTCTCGTGCAGTTCCATCAGCTTCCAGGAGGCGGTGGTGGCCACGGCGATGCGCAACCGGCGCAAAGCGATCTGGATGACATCGTCGTCATCCTCGACCCAATCGATGATCTCGGTAGCCTGGTCCCCGATACCCTCCTGGATGACTCCGGGAATACCGTTCAGGGTACACAGCAGGATATCGGCCGGAGCGGCACCCCGCTTGAAGGCATCCAACGTGTAGAGCAGTTGGGTCGCATGGCCAGGGAAGTTCTCGTGGGTCACCAGATGTTTCAAGGCGGCGCGGGTGCATCCGATATCGGTGTTGATCTCCATCGTCGCCTCGTTGAAATTGCAGCGTCCGGCCGAGTGGGTTCCGGGACGCAGGCTCAGCCGCATCCGAAAATCACCGACATCGAAGACCGTCTTGGCGGTGCGCCGGACAGCCTCCTCCTGCAACAGGGTGTACTCCCGTTCAAGATGGTCGATCGGGATGAACTTGCTGGATTGCCAGCTGGCCACCCGCTCGGCGAGACTTCCCCGCACGATATTCCTGCGTACCAGGGCCTGGTCGATCTCCTCGCGCAATTCGGCGATCACCGCATCATCGGCCGGTGCGGCAGGCACACCCACCAGATTCTCCAAGCGGTAGGCGAACGAGGAGGCCTTGCCCTGGAACAGGTCGACCGCGGTGCGCAACGAACGCAGCAGGGCCTCGAAAAAAAACCGGCGGGAGGTTTCGGGACACGCAGTGACCAGAAGCGTCAAGGCATCCAAATCATCCTGCACCGCTTGCCAGCGGGTGTACTGGCGGGAGGCGACCATATCGCCGCCGAGATAGATGGGAATGAGCCCCTCGGTATCGAGCGAACCCGTCCCCTGCTGTTCCTTGCGTTCGAACGCATCGATACCCAACGCGACCGCCGTGATCCTATAGCCAACATCCATATCGTCGTACATCATTTGTCTCCATAACTTCGGTAGGGAACACCGAGTGCCAGGCACAAGCTTTCGGATGAATGCATCTTCCCATAGAGTTCGGCAACGAAGGCCTTGCGCCGAATCGGATCATCGCCGACAGCCAAACGGACCCTGCGCACTGCTTCGTTTCCGTAGAAATAGGAGCTGATGAAACCGGATCTGAACGGATGGCGCGCCATATGGATGCGCCCCTTGATCCGGGGTTCCTGCATGGCCCCGATATCGCGCATGTAGGCATACGCCTCGGCATCGGAAAGATTCTCCATGTTGATGCGCCAGGCGGCCTGGGTCGCCACGGAACTCTGGTACCGGCGCAGCAATGCCTGGATCTCGTCGTTGATATCCTCGATCCAATCGATCATCTCGACACCCTGGTCCCCGATCCCCTCTTGGATGACACCGGTGATACCGTTGAGGCTGCACAGCAGGACATCGGCGGTTGCGGTCCCGTTCTTGAAGCTCCTGAGCGTGTAGATGTTCTGGGTGGAATGGCCGGGGAAGCATTCGTGCGCGACCAGATGCTTCAGCGCCGCACGGGAAAAGGTGTTGTCCATATTCAAATCCATCTTCCCCGCCGAGAAATTGCAGCGCGCCGAATAATGGATATTGCGTACCGGATTCAATGCCATGGTGTACCCGTCGGTATCCACGATCATCGAGTCGGTACGCTCCTGGGCCCGGGCCATCAGTTCGGTGAAGACCGTCTCCAGATGTTCAGGGAGGATTCCCCCACTCTGTTCCCATGCGGATACCTTCTCCCGGAGTGTTCCCGAGGAGAAACCGGCCTGGTTCAGCTTGTCTAGCAGACGCGCACCCATATCTTCGATGAACAAGGGATGCAACGATTCGGCGGGAACACCGACCAGGTTCGTCAATTTTTCGGTGAAGGGCAGATCCGATCCCTGGAACAGGGTGCTCGCAGAACGCAGCGAATTGCCCAACTTCTGTAAGAACAGCTTGCGTGGCCCGAATTCCATGGCATCGATCTCGGCGGCGATTTCCGCGATATCGGCATCGACCTCGTTCCAACTTGCGTAGTGGCGGGCGCGGATCAGATCCTGTCCAAGATAGAGGGGAATCAGGCCTTCATCGTCGATTATTCCCTTGCCATCGAACGTCTTGCGCTCGAAGTCATCCAAGCCGGCCGCAATGGCGGTGATCTCATACCCAAGTTCCCTGCTATCCATCATCGTTTCCTCCAATTGGTGCTCTACAAGCCTACATCATATATGATATACTCTATAGTATATATTGTTACTCATGGCATCACAAGAAAAAGTGCATGCATTCCCATCGTCCGAACGGAGAAACTGTCTCCCGACCGGAAAAGGAGTCCCCTATGGCTACAGCAAAATTCGATTTCACCAATGAAGTGGTGCTGGTATCGGGCGCCGCCCGAGGTATCGGACAAGCCATGGTCCGGCAGTTTGGCGATGCGGGGGCGACCGTTGTAGCTGTCGACCGGGATGCGAAAGGGCTCATGGAGACCAAGGCCCTCTGCCCCGAATGCCACACCGTGGCTGCCGATATTCGCGATACCGAGGATGTCGACCGGTTGTTCCAATTCATAGCAACCACCTTCTCCCGATTGGATGTGTGCATCAACAATGCGGCTGTTGCACCACACCAGAGTCTCGAAACGTATCCGACAGCGGTGTGGGACCGCGTCTTCGATGTGAATTGCAAGGGCACCTTCCTCATGACCCGGGCCGCGGCCGCCGTGATGCGACAAGCGGGAATCCACGGCTCGATAGTGAACTTCTCCTCCGCCGCAGCGGTCAAGGGTGGCGCGGGAAGCACAGCGTATGCCTCGAGCCGGGCTGCCGTGGAATCATTCTCCCGTATCGCGGCGATCGAACTCGCCCCGTACGGTATCAGGGTCAACACGGTCAGGCCAGGTTTGATCGACACCCAACCCAAGCCGCTTCCCCCGTCGATGCGAGAAGGGCTGGAAAAACGGATACCCACCCTCCTGCTCCAACGCGCCGGGCAGAGCGAGGAGGTCGGCAACGTGGCCATGTTCCTCTCCTCTTCGCTATCGTCCTACATGACCGGTTCGGTCGTCACGGTCGATGGTGGATCGCTGAGCGGCACCTTCCCGACCACGACGGTCGTCGAGGACGATACCCGCTACAGCTGGCTCTACGACTGATCCAGCATCTCCCTGGCTATGCGGGCCACGGGGACAGTGCCGTACGACAAGAACTCGTCGTGGAACCGTTTGAGCGAGAAGGCATCACCCTGCTGTTCGGCAACCGTATCGCGCAACCGCTCGATTCCCTCGACACCATAGAGGTACATCATCGCCCCACCCGGGAACAGGCTGTTCTTCACCGCCTCCCCATGGGCAGCCTCGGACGACATCATGGCGTGCTCCCGATAGTACGCCGCGGCCTCCTCCAAGGTGAACAATCCGCAATGCAACTTGATATCGACCACAGCGCGTGCGGCCATCCGCCGATGCGAGGATATCTCGGCATAGGATTCCAGTGGGGTCAAGAAGCCCTTGCTGCCCGCTAGCGACGAAATATAGCAGGCCCAGCCCTCGCACAAGGTACCGCCGCAGAGCATGGTGAGCCGCGCCGGTCCATCGTTCGCCGCAATCTGGGCGATCCGCGATGCAGCCTGGACCGCATTTCCGTTCTGCACGTGGTGGCCGATTCCGCCGTGGTGCAACACATGGTTGGTCTTGATCACGAACGTATTGTTCGCACGCAGGAACGCCTCGCGCTTGTCGGCAGACAATGCTTCGGGCAGGGGGGAAATCTGGTAGCGGTAGGTCGCTGGGCGGTTCCACCGTGGCGGACAGCGGTAGAAGAGGTAGTAGAGGTACGGTTGCGCGCCTCTGGCCCAGGTGGGTATCGGGATATACTCGATCGGATAGTCGGTCCAAGTGACCAATTGTTCCCGCTCGTTCAGCAACCTGCTCTCTTCCCACAATCGCCCATAGCTGGACAGGTAGGTATCGGCACTCGGATGATCATCGGCAAGCTGCGCAAGGGCATCGGCAACCGACGAGGCACCGAACTCTCCAGCGCGGGACTCCAATTCACGGGTACACTCGCGCACAATCGCATCGGCATGCTCGGCATAGGCGTGCACGTCGAACCCACTGTCGATCGCATGGGCCCACCCCAAGATGTTCCGGAAGACCGTTTCCCCCGCCTGGTAGGGTGCATCCGGTTTGCCAACCAGTTCCTCCGAGAGGAAGCGGGAGAATTGTTCGAAGGCGGCGACGGCCGATGCCAGATCGCTGGTATCGACAAGCAACCCTTCGGTTTCGGACAAGAGCGGGATTCCGGAGCGCAAGAACTCCAGGGCGCCGGTGCATTCGCGGACAGCCCGTTCGGTCCAAGCCACCGGTGCACGCTCCAACTGGAGCCGCCCCTGCTCGAGGAATTCGGGCAAAGCCTTCAGGCGCGCATCGAAATCGGCCTGCTTGTCGGCCATCGGACGGGTGTCCGCCACAAACAGCGAGATCAGGGCGAAGGCAGCCTCGCTGGTATAGGTCACCGGATTGTAGCGGTACAGATACCCCGATTCCCGTTCCCATTGCTGCATGCGCAGAAAGCCTTCCGCCAGATCGCGGTCGATGCGCTGAAACCTATCCAACCGGGTCGTATCGACTGTGGCCAAACTCTTCAACAAGTATGTGATCTCGCCAAGTGTCGACTCCTGCCCTTCCCGACTCACGTCGGACAGCTGTCCATTGTACCCGTGCAAGCCCGCGAACGTGGCGTCCACGGGGCGTTGGGAGAACAGGTGGAGGAAGAAATCGTCCATCCACCGGTTGAAATTGGTTTCGCTTTGCATCATCAAGGCATCCTCCAAAAAAATTGCGGTTCAGTATCTTACAGTTCCGAATGGTGTACCCAGCGTTTCTCGTAGTGTGCGGTACTGGCCATGTTGATGATCTTCTGCACACGCGCGCTCTGGATGAAATTGCCCTGGTTCACGCTGCCGCCGGCGACGATCTCCTCCATGAAGTTGTGGATAAGACAAGCGTAGAACACCTGGTCCCACGACTGCCCCTTTTCGTATGCGGGGGGGAAGAACCGACGGGGGATTTCCATATCGACGTATTCCACCGCATCCGGTTTGGCGCCCTTGAGTGTCTGGATCACCCCGAATTCCTCGACCAGCCGGACTTGGAGCCCACCCTTCGAACCATAGATCCGAGCTTCGATACCCGGGTAGTTGCCCACCGTCACAATACTGGACTGCAGGGAAAAGAGCGTGCCGTTCATGCCTTCGGCGATGAAGATGTCGGCATCATCCACGTTGATCCGTGAATATTCGGTGTCGAGATTGGTCAATTTGCGCTTCTTCACCATGTTCGCCATGATGCAGGAGACCCGTTCAAGATCGGATCCGATGAGTTCCAGGCCGATATCGATCGTGGGTGCGCCATAGCCTTCGAGGGAGAATATGCCGATCCCTTCGGGTGTCAGGTCCTTGTGGAACGATGGCGGATTGTCCGGATAGACCCGGTGGATGCGCTTGTCCATGGGATAGTCGGGGCTGAGCCATTGCGAATTCTGTTCGTAACCGTTGTAGACATACGGATCGCCGATGAAGCCTTCCCTGACCAGGTCGAACATGTACTGGACAGCGGGTGCGTAACGGAATGTCAGGCCGACTTTTGTCTTCAGGTTCTTGCTGTCGGCAAGCTGTTGGGCCCTGATCACATCCTTGTAGTCATGGCATACGGGTTTCTCCACCAGCACATGCTTGCCCGCCTCGAGTGCCTGGAAGGTCAGCAGCTCGTGGCTGTTGTCGAATTGGTCCCCTGCGCGGGTCACCACATCGATCACATCGATATCCTCACGTTCCAGCATGCGCTGGTAATCGGTGTAGACATCGGGGATCGAGAATTTCGACGCGGCATCCTTCGCCAGATCCTCGTGCAGATCGCTGATCGCGACAATATCACATAGCGGGGATCCGGCATACCCGGGCAAGTGCGCCCGCTGGCACCATCTGCCGGCTCCAATGACTCCAACCCTCAATTTTTCCTTCATATCCTACTCCTCCATCATATCGTCGTATCTATCGTTAAAACCTATCGTTAAAACCACAATCCAAAGTCCCGTACCTAACACGTGAAACGAACCAATTCCCCAGGGGTGAGCCGAAACACCGGACCACCTTGCGCTGCCGGTGCCGGATGCCCGATGGGGAGCATGAGCATGGGGGTCAGCTCGGCCGGTATGCCCAAGCTGTGCTTGAGCGCTACCGCATCGAAGCCGATCACACAGGTGGTCCCCAATCCGAGGGCCGTCACGGCAAGCATCATGTTCTGGGCGACCCCCATGCAATCGAGCTTGCTCATGTCGGTCCGCCCCTTCTCTCCGTATCTGGCGCCCATCCTACGCGGATCGTAACAGATGACGATGATCACATCGGCAGTCGCGATCCACTGTTGCGTCAAGGTCTTGCCCCGGGCGGTGATGCCGGCATCGCTCGTATCGGCTGCGGCACGCCTCGCCTCTGCGCTGCGCACTATCACAAACTCCCGTGCCTGCATGTTTCCGGCCGAGGGAGCCATGGTCCCCGCTTCCAAAATCGCATGCAGCTGCGCTTCGGACACCGGTTCCCCGGTGAACGAGCGTATGCTCCTTCGACTGGCCATGCATGAAAACACATCCATGGCATTACTTCCTTGCATCGGCTCTACCATCCCAACTCTCCAGGTGGACATACTCGTCGACTCGGAGACGGGGACGCTCCCGGGGAGCCTCCGCCGAATATCCGAGCACCAGCAGCAGCACCGGATCGACATGGGAAGGAAGTCCGAGCACCGTTGCGATGCGCGTACGGTCGAACTCCCGGACAATTGTTGCCCCCATGCCCAACTGTGCCGCCCGCAACAACAGGCAGGTGCAGGCGCACCCGATATCCACCAAGGCGAACCGGTCGGCTCCGATAGCACCGGCTTTGGCCTTGGCACGCAACCGGTCGATCGCCAGGGTGAGTACCAGCGGGGCATCGGTGAACCACTGTACCTCCGACGCCGAAAAATGGCCCGGTCGGAATTGCACATCGAGCAGTGCTTCGGCCATGGTGGCCTTCATATCCGAAGCTTCGGTGACGACAAGTTCCCACGGTTGGCAGTTCGCGTTGGAGGGCGCAAGGCCCACCGCTTCCAGCAGTTCCTGCAGATCCTGCGGCCTGATACGACTTGCCTCGAACCGGCTCGTCCCGTCCAATTGCCGCAGTCGCGAAGCGCCGGTCACGTGGGTACTCCCGTTCATTTGTGTTTTCTCAAGATCAAATCCTCATACTCCGAGGAATCGATGATCGCCTGGACGATGACCGGACCTTCACTAGCGAAGGCTTCGGTCAGGGCCGCACGGAACGTGTCGGCCGAATCGGCCGGGAGGATGGGGACACCGAACATATAGTCGGTGACTTGGGGCTGTACGCTGCTGAGCGTGGTACCCTCGGTAATCCGTCCCCGCTTCTTTTGCTTCAAGCGGATCAATTCCAGCTTCGTATCCGACAAGACGATGAAGACGATATTCTTGCCGATCCGCTTGGCGGTAGCCATCTCTCCCGCCATCATCATGTATCCGCCATCGCCGGTGATGCAGACGACCGGAGTCTCGGGGCGGGCCAACTTGGCACCCAGCGCCGCCGGTATGCCGAAGCCCATCGAGGACCATCCGTTGGTCATCAACTGACCGAAGGGATGTCTCGTGCGCCAAGCCTGGCCGATCAAGTGGGTATGGGCACCGACGTCGCACGTCATGATACCGTCATCCGGCAGGATCTCGCGGAGGATCTGCAATACGCTCAAGGGACCGAACACCCCTGCTTTCGGCACGAATCGGGAGAACATGTGCTCCCGTCGGACCCGCAAGGCCTCCATGTCCCACTTGGATGCGATCGGCTCGAGTGCGAGCAGGCGCTCCAAGGCGACAGCGGGGTGCCCGACCACATCGTACACCTTCCGGTATACCTTCTTATCAATATCGCACGCAGTGGTGTCGATATGGACAAGCGGTACCTGGGGCATCCACGATTCGTAGTTGAACTCGACCGGATCATACCCGACGCCGACAACCAGATCGGCCTGCAAATTGGTGTGTGCGACAATATCGCTCAAAGCGTGGAACAGGACTCCTGCGTAACTGCGGTGGTCCTCGTCGATCAGGCCTTTGGCCATGGGAGTCAACACCACCGGGATATCGTGGCGCTCGGCGACCTTGACGATCGTTTCGCCCAAACCCAGCCTGACAGCGGTCAGGCCGATTGCCAGCAGGGGTTTGGTGGCCTTCGAGAACACCTTTTCCATGAGTGCCAGCGAAGCGTCGTCGGCAGCGGCGATCGGTTTGGGTACGATGACCGGTGGGAATGCGGCGGTGACGCGCTTGTCACCCATGCCTTCGGGCAGTCCGATATGCACCGGGCCTTGAACCTCGGTCTTCGCTATCGTGACGGCATCACCCAGCTGCTTCTCCACCTGCTCCAGTCGCATGCGGAATGTGTGCTTGGTCACCGGCTTGAAGAGTGTCTGATGGTCGATCACCATCTGGGTCGTCCTACCGACCATATGCTCGGGCGGTTCGGTGGTGAGGGCGATAACCGGTGAACGGTCGAGCAATGCGCATCCCACGCCTGTCGACAGGTTGGTCGCTCCAGGTCCGGTGGTGCCGTAACAGACACCCGGAGCCCCGGTCAGCCAACCGTACACCGTCGCCATGAATCCACCGCTGGCCTCATTGGCCACCAGAACGAACTCGGGATCACCCGATTCCATCGCTTCCATATATGACATCCAGTCCCCGCTCGGGACGCCGAAGATGTGCTTGACTCCCTGTTCCCTAAGGAACCTGGTAAGATAGTTCGCAAAAGTCATTTCCTGTTCCATTCTTTCCCCCTGTGTGGCATTCGTTCAGTTCCAATCGTTCGTATGTACGACAATCCAGTCAGTTTCCTTGTTTGAAGAAGCGCTCGAGCACCGCGTGCATGTAGGCGTTGTCGGCGGTTCCACCGATCTCGCGGATCGAGTGCATCGCCAGCAGGGCGAGGCCGATATCGACCGAGCGCATG
>PGXU01000018.1:0-2026 GCA_002839335.1 Spirochaetae bacterium HGW-Spirochaetae-4 | reverse complement strand
CATGTCGGCTTGGGTGATCGAATCGGTTCCGGCAGCCGAACCACCGGGAGAATCCGACTTGTTCACGTAGTATTGCCACGGCACCTGCGCGAGTTCGCACAGTTGTTGGAACACCGCGCTCGATTCGCTGTTGGTGGTGAACTTCTGGGCACCGCTGAACTTGATCACCGGTCCGCCGTTGAGTTTCACCTGCACCACCGGGTCGCTGCGGTCGGGCGCATTGGGATGCACCGCATGGGACATGTCGGCCGAGAGCATGAACGAGCTCTGCATGGCACGGAAGAAGTCCTCCCGATCCTTGCCCAACGACGATGCGATGCGCTCCAACACCGTTGCGAGCATGGGCGAATCGGCCCCTTGGCGGGTACGGTTGCCGATCTCCTCGTTGTCGAGGCAACAGATCACCGGTGTACAGGTTGTAGTCGTCTGGGCAGCGAGTGCGCGCACCGAAGCATAGACCAGACTGAGGTTGTCGAGTTTCTTCGAGCTGATGAACTCCTGCTTCCTTCCCAACAGGCACCCGCGTTCGTACTCGGAGGTGTACAGGTCGTAATCGAGGATATCCCCGGCCTTGCAGCCGATCCTGTCCGCCAACATGGCGAGCAAGGTGTTCTTGCCGACCGTGCCGGCTTCGAGCATGCCCAGTATGGGCAGCATATCCTTTTGTGGATTCAACTCCACCCCGGCGTTCACACCCTTGTTGTGGTGGATGCTGATGTTGGGGATATACAACTGGGGGTCGGGGAAATCGACCAGGACCTGCTGGGGATGCATGACCGCTGCGCTTCGCAACGAGACGCGTCCGGCAAGTGCCAGGGGCCGGTCCAACCACGTCGAAAGGATGGGAGAGCCGTACACTTCGGCATTGAGCTTCAAAAATCCACCCGCGGTAGTCATCTCAGGTGATGGTTTGATGCGGATCGACGGTGAGTCGACATGGGTCTGCACCAGGCGGAACCCCTCCTCCTCCAACGCCCCGGATCCCACGATCCACGCGATCAGGGCCGATCCGTTGGTGGTGACGTAATAGCGGCCACCCTTGTCCAACTTCCAGCGCTTGGTGTGCTCCAGACGGGTAAAGCCCGCCGCTTCCAACACCGCCTCGGTCTGGCGGACCACATGGAAGGGACTCGGCCCTTCGTGGATGAAATCGATCAGTTCGTTCGCAAGTTTCGTTGTATGTTGCATAGCAGCTACCTTTGTATTCAAACCATATGACAAGCACAGAAGTGCCGTGGGGATTTTTCCACGTACTCGGGCGACTGCTCGTGGCAAATCGGCTGGGCAAGTGGACACCGGGGGCTGAAGTAGCACCCTTGGGGTGGATGTATCGGGCTGGGAACCTCGCCTTCCAACGGTTGTATCGGGTTCTGTTCGGCATAGACCGGATCGGGAACCGGAATCGCCCTGAGCAGGGCCTTCGTATACGGATGTTGGGGCTTCTCGTATATCTCGTCCCTATCGGCGAGCTCGACAATCTTGCCTAGATACATGACCGCGACGCGATCGGAGATATGCCTGACCATGGACAGGTCGTGGGCGATGAACAGATAGGTGAGGTTCATCGTGTCCTGCAGTTCCTCCATGAGTGTCACCACCTGTGCCTGCACCGACACATCGAGGGCCGAGATGGGCTCGTCGCAGACGATGAATTCGGGCTCCACTGCCAAGGCGCGGGCTATGCCGATGCGTTGGCGCTGGCCACCGGAGAACTCGTGGGGATAACGGTTGACGAAACTCGGATCCAAGTTGACCTTCATCAACAGTTCCTTGGCGAAATCCAGGCGGTCCTGCTTGCTCATGTCGCCATGGTGTATCAACAGGGGTTCGGCGATGATGTTTCCCACCGTCAGCCGGGGGTTCAACGACGAATAGGGGTCCTGGAAGATGATCTGCAGTTTCCTGCGGTACTCCAACATGGCGTCCCGACCCAAGGTGGTGATATCCACGCCATCGTAGAGGATCGAACCGGCGGTCGGCTTGTACAGCTGGAGTATCGTCCTTCCCGCGGTCGATTTTCCACACC
>PGXU01000017.1 GCA_002839335.1 Spirochaetae bacterium HGW-Spirochaetae-4 | reverse complement strand
GGATTCCCTGACAACCTTGTTGATCTGTTCGATCATATGGACAGGTACCCGAATGGTCCTTGCCTGGTCGCTTATCGACCTGGTGATCGCCTGGCGAATCCACCATGTCGCATAGGTGGAGAATTTATATCCTTTCCGGTACTCGAATTTTTCGACAGCCTTGATCAGACCGATATTTCCTTCCTGTACCAGATCGAAGAAATGCAAGCCTCTATTCGTATATTTTTTTGCTATGCTCACGACAAGCCTGAGGTTTGCTTGGATCAAACGGTCCTTCGCACTCTTCATCATCTCTCGGCCGCGCATGATTTCCTTGGCGTTCGCAATGATTTCCTTACAGGACTCCTCGAATTCATATTCGATATTCTTCAATTGCTTTTCTGTGAGTTGGACATCCCGAATGAGTTCCTTGATCTTGTCGGCGGGCATATTGAGGCGTCTTTCGAGTTCCAAGCGTTGTGTCGGTACCGCCAGATTCCTCCCCATGAGTCGCAACTCACGGACGCTCCCTACTCCAAGCTGACTCTCAATGGAAGATTTCTTGCGCTGCAATTCGAATATGCTGCGTTCCGCCGAAAGGTACCGGTCGGTGAAACCGCTGATTTCCTCAGGCTGCAACTCAACCTTGGACAATTTCTTCAGCAATGTCACCCGTTTCTTGCTGAAACTCTCATCCAACAGGATTTCTCCACCCGTTGCGACAGTCTTCTTCTTCAACTCGATATAATTCTTCAGTGGCGCGGAAATGTCCTTGAGAACCTCACGGTAGAATTGAACGTATCGTTTCTGATCGTTCATCTTCTCCTTCAATTCTTTCGGTGAAAACTCAAGCTCCTCTTCATCGAATCGGGTATTCACCACTTCCATTATGTCATTGAAACTGGAAATGAGCACACCGGATTTAAGAATCACATTCTTGATGATTTCGGCGCCCTCTTCCATTCGCTTGGAAAGCTCGACTTCCTGTTCAGCGTTCAGAAGGTTTTCACGACCGATTTCCCGAAGATACAATCGTATCGGGTCGTCGACCGAAGAATCGCTCTTGTCACTTCCGAGAATACCCGAACGACGACCACCGCTTTCACGCGCATTGTCGGCATCGCTGTCATCCTCGATATCCATGATCGACTTGCGGCTCTCATAGCCGCTGACATCGTCGTATGAACCCATGTCGGCCTTGCTGTAGTTCTTGTCTATGCCGCCGTCTTCATCCTCAAGCTCTTCATCATCGACTTCCTCGTCGTCGATCTCTTCATCGTGATCTTCAATGAGTTTTTCGTCATCCAGATCATCGATACCGCGACGAGGTGTGGAAATTCCCGAAAATCCGGCCAAATCACCATCGATGATGGACTCGTCCAGATCCTCTTCTATAGCATCTTCATCTTCGTCAAGCTCATCATCAATCATTGGTTCATCGACTTCATGATCCAATTCACCCTCATGATCAATTTCGTCGTGTGGTGCAACCGATTGCTCTTCTTTGATGTTATTCAACAAATCCTTCTCCATATCCTCTTCACTTACAAGAATGCCATGATGGCTTTCCAGCAAAGTAAGTATTTCTTCTAAAAAATTCTCATCATCCCGCATTTCATCGGGCAACAACGAGTACACTTCCTTCAACGAGAGATGTCCTTTTCGTTTCCCTTTGGCGACCAACGCAATGAAATATTCTTGATTCTCCATTTCAGACATGTTCTGGCTTCCTCATTCCCGCAATCTTCTCATCCAACGATTTCTTTTCTAGAAGCAGATGCGACAGCTCCACAGAGACAGATCCATCCTTTTCTGCGAGCCGTATCAGGTTCTCGACATTCTTCCTGACCTTTTCCAATCTCCTGAGCATAATCCGTTTGATGGACTCTTCAAGTATTGGTTCGGCCTGGGCAGTGAACTCTTCCGTCTGGAAGCTCATGGAGACAATGCGACGCAAATCCTCATTCCCTATCATGTTCAATACCAACTCATCCGATGCTCCAACCCCTTCTCGGGAGGCATCCTCCAGGACAGTGTATAGTTCTACCGCCTGTTCATCGATAAGATCATCCACACGCAACCTGTTGCGAATGGTAGGAAATAGGAACCTGTTGTTCATCAATGTCAACATTGCATAGAGATCCGAGGATCGTTTCCATCCACCGAGCGAGGGATCGAATCCTTTTCCACTGCGAAATTGCTCCTCCCGTTTCCCTATGGATTTATCGGTAGTCCGATTCATGTAATCACGCAAAAGGGTCGATTCGTCCAGTTGTAGGTAACTTGCCAGATCACGAAGATAGCTTTGCCTCACAATTTCCGATTCGACAGCGTCCAAATATGGTTTGACTTCGGTAAAAATCTGCAATTTACCAGTCGCCTTCTTGCCATCATACAGGGAAATTGCCGAATGTACAAGATGATCGAAGCCGCTTTTACTGTTCAGGCATGCTTTTGCCAATACTTCAGGACCCTTTTCCTGGAGCATTTCAGCGGGATCCTTTGCCCCTTCCAAGGTGATTACCCGTGATTCGAATCCCATGGACTCGCATACGACCAGAGCCTTTTTGGTGGCAGCTCTTCCCGCGTCGTCGCTATCGAACATGGTGAAGACCTTTTCAGCATACCGTCTGATCAATTTTCCCTGATCATGGGTAAAAGCAGTTCCCAAGGGGGCCATGGCGGTACTGAGTCCGGCCTGATGCATCGCAATGACATCGAAGTACCCTTCGCAAAGGATGCAGGAATTCTCTGTCTTCACTGTTGGAAGACTTTCAAACAAGCCGTATACGATTTCCCGTTTGCGATACAGCATTGTTTCCGGCGTGTTAATATACTTTGCCTGGGAGTTCCCGGACAAATCCCTGCCGCCAAAAGCGACTACCCGTCCTTGCCAGTCCCTGATTGGAAAGATGAGTCTATTGCGGAAAATCGGATAGTCCTTGTTGTTCTTGGAAAACAACCCCGATTTTGCGAGAATCGTATCACTGTACTGCTTGGAACGCAAAAAGGCATACAGCCAACCCGGATCGTCCGGAGCGAATCCCAGAAGGAACTTTTCCATCGATCCGGTGGTGAAGCCACGATCCTTCAGGTATTGTTGGGCTTCGGTGGCAGCATTGGTATTCACCAGGATGTAATTGAAGCTCGCTGCAAGTTTCTCGTAGAGATCGCGCAATGTCTCCAATTCTGTGCGTTTCTGACGGTCTTCCTCTGTTTCTTCCTCCAAAGCTATACCGGCTTGTTCCGCTAGATGGCGGATAGCTTCAGGAAACGTAAGATGCTCCATCTCCATGACAAAGTCGAATAACGAGCCACTTTTGCCGCAACCGAAACAGTGGAAAAACCCTTTGTCGGGCAATACGGAAAACGAGGGTGTCTTTTCATCGTGGAAGGGACAAAGACCCCAAAAACGGTCACCCTTCCGTGATAGGGTGAGATATTTCGATGCCATATCGACAATAGAAATACGAGATTTTATCTCTTCCAAAACCGTTTCTGAATATTTCGCCATACACTCCCAACAATCCGTCGCCTGGTTACAGGCACATGCATGCCATCATGCAAAGACCTCGTCCCAAACAGCCGGTTCAACTCCTTCACGCATCGCGAGGAGCTTATCTATTTCCGACTTCGTATGAAGCTCGCCTTTCCCCAATCCCGGGCACCAGTCGGCTTCAAGTTCCCACGATTTCTTATCTGCCAATACGGTTGGCCAAAACGGATATGTCGCACATTGCAGGGGTCTGGCAGCATACACACCGCACCCCTGTTGATTGAGAAACACGCAATCATGGTTCTCCCTTTCAACAAGGCTTACATAAGAGATACTACCCATAGGTACTTTTCGGCAATAGCGTTGGAGAAATTCGTTGGTTGAAAGTTGCAGATAGAGGCATAATCGGCGGATATCATCCTGCGAGACGAATACAAACCCCGGCTCTACTCCGCAACAATATCGGCAACCACTCTGGCAGGTGAAGCGAAGCCCTTCTTGGTAAAAACAGCCCATTGCACCCCCTTGAAAACAAAAAAAACAGGCCGTCCCGAAGGAGAAGACCTGTTGAATGGGGAGAGAAGGATTTGAACCTTCGAAGGCTGAGCCAACAGATTTACAGTCTGCCCCCTTTGACCGCTCGGGAACCTCCCCCTGTCAAACGACTCGCTCACCATACCCAAAACGTAGAGATATGTCAAGTCTCGTCTAAAATAAAATTATGGGAAACGTCTTGCCACTACGTGATTGAAGGGTCTGTATGCAGGTTTTCAAGAGAAAACGCACACCCTTTGATCAGGTGTGCGTCCAATTTCCAGCCGCCTATCAGATTCGAACTGATGACCCCGAGATTACAAGTCACGTGCTCTGGCCAGCTGAGCTAAGGCGGCGTTTCCGTGCTAGGATACGGAAAATCACCACCGAATGTCAAGTCAAAATCCCCATTCTTTCAATAAGGCTTGAATTTCATCATAGGTACGAACATCCGCCCTGGTGTGGAATGGCCATGCATCGTATTTGGCGCTTGCATATTTGAGCAGCATGCCGGCTTCCTGGCGGTCGCTCATCTTGTTCAAGGCAACCGGTGAATAGAATGGAACCAGGGACGGACCTTGGGAGCCTTCATAATAGGCATTCTGGTCGAGCGGTTTCCCGTTGGCCTTTTTCCAATCCTTCTCCAGAGAATTGATCTTGGAATTGCGTTTGGAAGCCGACAAATCCCGTTTCCACAACATTTCAGCCAAAGCCTTGAAGTGTCCGTGGTACAAATTCTCGGAAGGAATGGTGTCGATCGCCTTTCTCGCATAGGAAATCGCAATATCCAGATCACCAAAGGAGAGCGGCCAGCCGGGCAACTTGAAATACAACTGACCGAGGACATACCAGCTGATCGTATCGTCCATTACGCCCAACGTATCGATCACGTAGAACATGTCGTCACGCATCGGCTTCGCTTTCGACAGTGCATTCAATGGACCCTTCGTCTCACCCCACCGGCCACTGCTCGAAGCACGGTATACATATGCTCTGGGAACGGGTGCGGATGCTATCGCTTCCAGCGCATATCCCTCGGCTTCCTCATAGGTGGCGAACAGCACCTCGTCGGAAGCACCTTCTTCCTTCAATTCGTCACCGATTGCCAAGGTCGCACGGGAAATCCTCCAGAGGATTTCGGCTTTCTCGGTCGCATCGGTAGTGCCGGGGAGTGCCCCCAGCAGAAGATTCTTGGCATCCTCATATCGGTCGCCCCAATACAAATCATCCGCTTGTTTTGTGACAGACTCGGCGGCAACAAGCATCGACATGCAGAACAATACAATCAAAAGGACGGCAAACGTCTTTTTTCCCATATTCACAACTCCCCTTTTTATATCTATGTTTTTATCATACACAAGCGATTCAAGATGTCAAGAAAAGAACGATTCCAGTTGTTTGAAAAGCCTTCGCAATTCGTTCGTGTCAATTCTTTTCTTGCCACACGGGAATTGCCATGCGCTTCCACACTGGCAGGATCCTATCGGGACAAGTCGGGACGAAGCCTGGTCGCTCCATGCAAATATACCGCTTTGGGGACATGGTGCCCGGGAGCATAATAATGGATGATCAACCGAATGGTGCGCGCCAACATGTTGTCCACATCCGGTTCCTGCATGCAAAACAATGGTACCGCAAATCGTTCATCCCTCGATCGGAGTGCTGTCGCTGGATTCGTGGTCCGAAGGTCACTCGTCATGGTGAACATGATCGATACCATATCCGGAACACCTATACCATTCGTTTCACAAACGCGGTCATACATATCGCAGACAGCATCGATGATCTCCTCACGGTTGTCACGATCTAACTGGGTCGCTGCTCTCACGGCAAACAATCTTCGTTCCATATCCATCCTCGTTAAAAATGTAATACCAAACCCTCTTGGGTTATTGTCGAAAAGAATGTCACGAGTACATACCCCACGAAGAATGCAGCCCCACGCAATAGGGTACCTACAACATCCCAAGCGGGAAACAATTTGTCCACAGCCCACAGGAACAAGGCCATCAAGAGAAGCAACGCCGCATACCAGAGTCCCACCAGTGACAAGAAGGATGTCGCCCGATGCACGATACCCGCGAACTCGGGCGTGACGTCCCACCACAATTGTGAAAAGAACAAACCTAGAAGAAACAGGTAGAGCAACAGGAGATAATTGTGTATTCTCGTACCGAAAGCGAGATTTCGCCGCATCCGTAACATGGATTTGAGTATAGCACAGAGACCGGGGCACGGACAGTAAGCATGCAAGTGAATGACACTTTACATCAACATTGTGCTCATGCGTATATTTGGAATTAAATATTGCGGTATTGGCATTTTTCACATACAATATTCACTAATCTCACAATTTATTGAAAGGAAGCATATATGGGAAACGCAATCGAAAGGTTGAAGGCACTGGGTATAGGAACCCCCGATATCCTCATTCCTCACGAAGGAATAGATCTACAGAAATGGGCCGTGGTGGCGTGTGACCAATACACATCCGAACATGATTACTGGGAACGTGTCGACACGTACGTTGGCAACGATCCGTCGACATTGCGACTAATTTTCCCGGAGGCATACCTGGAAGAGAAGAATCCGCAAGCGCGGATACATCGGATCAATGCTGCCATGGCAGAGTATATCGGCAAGGACCTCTTCACGACATTCGACGAGAGCTTCTTCCTTGTCCACCGGACAACCGGAGCCGGTCCAGGTCGATGGGGACTGGTAGTTGCGCTGGATCTCGAGCACTATGACTATGCCAAGGATTCCAGGACTCCGATCCGGGCTACCGAAGGCACTATCATCAGCAGGATTCCCCCACGCAAGGAAATCAGAAAAGATGCACCTCTGGAACTACCCCATATCCTTGTATTGATCAGTGATGCGAACAGGTCGGTTATCGAACCATTGGTTTCAGCCAAGGGGTCATTGGAAAACGTATATGACACAGACCTCATGGAAGGTGGTGGGCATATCCAAGCCTTCCGCGTATGTGGGGAAGCGCTGCTTGGACAAGTGGCATCTGCCTTCGAAGAATTGCAGGCATCCCTGAACCCAACAAATCCCCTGTTGTTTGCGATGGGTGACGGAAACCATTCCCTTGCGACAGCCAAGTCCTGTTGGGAAGATATCAAGGTTGGACTGGGCGACAAGGAACGTCAAACCCACCCTGCCCGGTATGCTTTGGTTGAATTGGAAAACATCTTTGATCCTGGACTGGTATTCGAACCGATACACCGGGTTTTGTTCAACATCGACAGGCAACAATTCCTGGATGAGTTGGCAAGACATTGCGTTTCCTACCAAATCGAATCGGTCGATTCGGTCCCTGAAGTCGTATCCACAATTGGACAACGCGGTGGACTGCAACGGTTCGGATATGTCGATGCCGATGATTTGATGGTAGTTTCCCTGACCGAACCTACCGCCACGATTCCCGCAGGTACCTTGCAATCGGTTATCGATGCTTTGCTCGATGCCGACAACGGTATCCAAGTCGATTATATCCACGGTGCGGATGTAACGAAAAATATCGGGTCCAAGAAAGGTAATATCGGGTTGTTCCTTCCAGCGATCGATAAAAGCACCTTCTTCGAGACAATCATCACCGATGGCGCCCTACCGAGAAAAACCTTTTCCATGGGTGAAGCCCATGAGAAGAGATTCTACATGGAAGCCAGGAAGATCAAGTGACTGAAAGAACTGTTCATTGTAAAGGCGGGTCGATCGACCCGCCTTCTGTTTCCTCACTCGCTCGGCATGAAAGGTTCCTCCGGTCACCTCACGTTGCCTGCACTCGCTCGGAAGAGTGGACCATTTTCATGGTCCCTCTCCCCTCGCTTCGTTTGGCAATCAACCGAGACCGGACTTCTTCCTACTCCAGATATCGTAGAATACAGCGAGCAACAGGATCGATGCCTTCACCACGTACTGCCAGTCGGCTCCGATATTCATAAGGGACATACCGTTGTTTATGGCTCCCATGACGAGACCACCGGTAATGGCACCGATTATCGTCCCGATACCACCGGAGGCCGCTGCTCCACCGATAAAACAGGATGCGATCGCATCGAGCTCGAACTTGTCACCGGCCTGTGGAAGCGCCGAATTCATATATGCGGTAAAAACCAATCCGGATAGGCCACAAATGACGCCCATGATCACATGGGTGATGAATGTTACTTGCTCTGCATTGATACCCGAAAGTTTTGCGGATTTGGCGTTTCCTCCAACCGCATAGATATAACGACCCAAAACCGTGTTGTTGGTGATGAACACAAACAATGCCGTAACGAGGAACAGGACGAGAACGACTGTGGGAATGCCACGGTAGGCGGCAAACCGAGTGAAAACGAACATGACCAAGGCTGACAGGGCGACGATCTTATAGACATCGAACCGGAAAGCCAAGACAGTGAATCCATTGTGTATCTTTCTCCGTCTTTGATGCAGGGTGAACCAGACCAACAATAGTATGACCACCACCATGACCAACAGGGACAGACCGTCGAGCCCGCCAACCGAGAACCCCTTGATATTCAAGGAGCCGGAGGCGATTTGCTTGAAACCATCGTCACGTAAGGAAATCGGCGTGACATTCGTGATGATATATGTCAGACCACGAAACAACAGCATGCCTGCCAAGGTCACGATAAAAGCCGGTATCCGCATGTATGCGATCCAAAACGCCTGGAAGCATCCGATAAGGCCACCGATAACCAGAGACAACAGCAATGTAGGGATCAACCCCATACCGGTATTGTATAGCATCGCACTGATGGCTCCGGAAAAAGCTACGACGGAACCAACCGACAAGTCGATGTTCCCAATGATTATGACCAACACCATCCCTACTGCCAGTATCAAAATATAACTGTTCTGTATGAAGATGTTCGTGATATTCCGTGGTGTCAGATTTACCCCGCCGGTAAGGACGGCGAAAACAATCAGGATCATCCCCAACATGATGAACATGGAAAGCTTGCGCATGTTCTGCTTGGCCAATCCTAAGAAAGATATCTGTTCTATGTGTACTCCGTTTGACATGTATTCCTCCTAATCGATCAGAGCCATATGCATGATGCGTTCCTGGGTAGCCTCGTCGCGGTTCAACACCCCTTTGATCTTCCCTTCGTTCATCACATAGATACGGTCGGACATGCTGATAGCCTCCGCCAATTCCGATGAGACGACAATTACACTTTTCCCTTCTTTTACCATATCGTTCAAAATACTGTATATTTCGAATTTCGCACCGACATCGATACCACGTGTCGGTTCGTCTACGATGAATATGTCGGGGTCGGCGAGCAGGCATCTGCTCAGGACCACCTTCTGCTGGTTTCCTCCCGACAGGTTGCGGACCAATTGCTGCAACGAAGGTGTCTTGATCTGCAGTGTTTCCTTATATTGTTCCGCTTTCCGCAATTCAAGGTCCTTGTCGATGATTCCATGCTTGGCCAATCGCCTCAGGCTCGAGTTGGTGATGTTGGTCTTCACATCCTGGATCAATATCAGCCCGAGAGACTTGCGATCCTCCGAAACGTATCCGACACCCTTCTCGATAGCATCCTTGGGATTCCTGAACGAGACTTTCTCACCTTTCAAGAATATTTCCCCTGTAGCTCCATATCCGTAGGAGTTTCCGAAAATACTCATCATCATCTCGGTCCTGCCGGCTCCCATAGGACCGCAAAAACTCACGATTTCCCCTTTCTTCACATGGAAAGACGCATTGTCGATTATCTTCATCGTGTGGTAATCGGGATGGTACACATTCCAATCCTTCACTTCGAAAACAACCTCACCAATGTCCGGTTCCTTCTGGGGAAAGAGGTTTTTCAACTCACGCCCGACCATCTCCTTGATGATTTCCTGTTCGGTCACTCTCCGCTCGCGAAGATCGAACGAAACGATGGATTGTCCATCGCGAAGAATGGTAATGGAATCCGCTACCGAAAGGACCTCGTCCAATTTGTGTGAGATCATTACACACGTGATTCCCTCTTTACGGAATTCCCGCATAAGGTCGAGCAGTTTTTGACTCTCATCGTCATTCAAGGAGGATGTCGGTTCGTCGAAAATCAACAATTCGGCCTTTTGCGATATCGCCCTGGCAATCTCGACCAATTGTTGCTTGCCGACGCTCATCTTGCTGACAATGGTTTGCGGCTTCTCGTTCAGTCCGACCCTCTTCAATAATGGATACGAATCCTTGAGACACTTGTCCCAGTTGATGATTCCGAATCTGGTTTCCATATGTCCGAGGAACAGATTCTCATAAATCGATAGATACGGACTCAGCGTCAATTCCTGATGGATGATAGCCAATCCGTCCAATTCACTGTCTTTGGTGCTTCTATAATGTGTTTCCTTGCCCTTGAAAACCACGTGCCCTTCATACGATCCTTTGGGATACACACCACTGACAACATTCATGAGGGTAGATTTTCCAGCCCCGTTCTCACCCACAAGACAATGTATTTCACCCCTGCGCACCTTGAAATCGACATTGTCCAGTGCTCTGACACCGGGAAAATCTTTTGTCAAGTTATTCACTTCGAGAATGTATTGCTCACTCATGCCACTCCACCCGATGATGCAACCAACCGGCAATGGTTGCCCATTGCCGGAAGATCGCGATTTGCATTGAAAGCCAGACCCGTATTAGCGAATCTGATCTGCCTTGTAGTACCCACTGTCAATCATGACTTGGACATAATTGTCCTTCGTTACATTGACAGGTTCGAGCAAGTAGGATTTTACCACCTTTTTGCCGGTATCGTAAGTCTCTGTATCGAGTCTCGCACCAGCAATCACAGGAGCTTCGCCCTTGAGGATAGCATCCGCGAGTTTGATGGCGGCCTTTGCGAGATCACGGGTATCCTTGAAGACTGTCATGGCCTGTTTTCCGTCCTTGATGAACTGGATGGAAGCCAATTCACCGTCCTGGCCGGTTACGACTGGAATGGCGTTGATGTATTTGGCATCTGTCAACAGAGCCTCGATGATCGCACGGGCAAGTGTGTCGTTGGGAGCGAGAACCGCATCGAGTTTGTAATTCTTCGCATCGCCGTTGAGCAGGTTTTCCATCCTTTGCTTGGCAAGGTCGGCTCTCCAGTTTTCGGTTGCGATCCTGGTGAAGTTGGCAGTGTCTTTCGAGGAAAGTGGTGCCGGGCCGACAATCTTGAGTACGCCCTTCTCAACGAACGGACGCAATTCACTCATGGCGCCATCGAAGAAGAAGAATGCATTGTTGTCGGTTGGGCTGCCGGCGAACAAGGTGATGTACTTGGGATTGGCGGTTGTTGCCTTGTCGAGCTGCAAAGCCTTGACGATCGCGCCACCCTGGAACTGACCGACCTTGAAGTTGTCGAACGTGATGTAATAATCATATTGGTCGGAACCGGTGATCAGCCTGTCGTAAGCAATGACTTCAACGCCATCGCGTCGGGCATCGGCGACTGCCGACAAGACACCTTCATTCACAGAACCGATTATCAGCAGGTCCGCACCCTTGGTGATAAAATCGGAAATCTGGGCATTCTGTTTGGTCTGGTCCGCATCTCCATACGCGACTTCAGCCTCGTAGCCCAATTCGATCGCAGCCGCTTGTAGCGCGGCGCCATCCATTTGCCAGCGTTCCACATGGGTCTCGGGCATTGCTAGTCCGATGAACTTCTTTCCGCCTTCTTGGGCGCCCTGGGCAAACACCATCGATCCTGCGAGCAACAAGATAAGACACAGTACAGTAAGTTTTTTCATGTTCCACTCCTTTGAGTCATTGATGAACCGTCATACGATCGGTATCTGGAATTCGTATCGATTCTTCCTTAAGAAACCGATTTCGTAACTCCTAATCCAATCGTAAGTCCTGGTGGAGGGCAACACAATATCAAAAAATGGGAATGCATGTCAAAAATTGACTTTTAAGGAAATTACCATAAATATGGAGGAGTCGGATTTTGCTCAACCTGTTCCGATCAAATTTGAAACGTCAACAATTCCTTTTCTTATAAGAACATATGGATTCTTCACAACATCGATGATTGTCGACGGCACAGTACCCTGGAATTCATCGCCCTTCACGTAGAGGGGAATGGTATCCCCGAAACGTTCGACCATATCATCGAATCGCGTACAAGCTTCTTCTCCCGAGACGTTCACACTGGTACTATTGAGGGGAGCACCCACCTTTTCGAGAACCTGTTGAAGGAACGTATCCGCCGGAACCCTTATGGCGACGGTCGCTCCAGATACGGTCTCGACAATGAAAGGTATCAATACCCCCAGGGCAAGCCCTGGACCCAGGAGGCTAAGCCTCCTTTTCCGCCCCAAGGGGCGAGGTATGGATCCTTACGTTGCCTGCACTCGCTCGGGAGAGTGACCGTTTCACGGTCCCTTTCCTCTCACTTCGTTTGGCAATCACTGTCAGCGGACCGGGCCATAATGCGAGAATTTCCGATGGAATCGGCTTCACGGCAATCTTTTTGGCCATGTCCAGTGTGACAAGTTGGATGAACGGCTTGGTTTCCGGCCGTCCCTTGACGGTCCTCAACGCCGACTCGGACGAAGGGACAACACCTACAATTCCATAGATCGTATCGCAAGGAATAATCGCCAGTGCACCCGATTTCAAATGTCTGGAAAGCACTTCAGCCGCACCGTCCGTGTTCTTCTCAACGATAGTTGCCATGACCCTTTCCAACCCGCTTTGGAAAGTCCTTGTCCTTGTGGGCTCTTCCAACAATTTTCAGGATACCGACAAGAACACAGGAAACGATGGACGCAAGCACAAGGTTGAGCCACAGGGAAATTCCCCTGAAGGTATGTGTGGCGACCGGATCCGCAAAGCTCCTTCCGCCTTGCCAGCTTGCGACGGATCCCTCGCCAAACGAGGTATTTTCTTCGGCATGTATAAAATAGTAAGGGGTCTCTCCGTTTTGTATATACCCCATCATCTTGGCCCTATCCAGCAGTTCATCCTCGTCCCAGACATGTTCCAAACGTTGCTCCAAATTGTACAATTCAAGTTTTTGCACATCCAACAGTTGTTGTTTCTTTTCCACAAGGTTCGCCAGTCGGGTATTCACAACCATGCCGTGAATTCCGAGAAAACCTTCAAACAAAGCTGTCAGAACTATAATTATACTGATGAATAAAGCGACATAATTCCTTGTCATATACCTACCGAAACGCTATAATGGATTACAATATCATACTGACAGCTGGTGGCGTTGTAAAGCGATGCCGCTTCTGCCGGAGGGAGAGCTCGAGGACCAATGCAAAAACAGCGAGAGAAGAGCCCCACAGGCATAATCGTCATATCAGCGCTAGCAACCATGCTCGTGCTCGTAGTATTGTCATATGTCCTTATAACCTACGTCCTACCCTATTACAAGGTCTCGGCAGAGACCCTCTACTCGGTGTTGATCCGGCTCCTCCCCATAATTATCGGTCTTATCCTGGTCCAGATCGCCATAATCATACATCCACCGCAAGTCCCGAAAGATACCGACAAGATGGACGCCTTGGAGAAGGACGACTACACAGGTCCGCTCTTCAACCTTCCCAAGGAAGAGGATTCGATCCACCCGGGCCGGGCCCAACTACCGGTCGAACCGGCATCCGCAATGGTGGCTCGTGAAACGAAGATTGTAGTTGCCGAAGTTCCGGAAATCAAACCCTTTGCGGGAAAACAGCCGGTCATGCCGACATACGGGCGGGAAATTCCTGTTGAGCTTGAGGCAGTCGATAGCCTCACCACAGATATGGAACTTCCCCCATCGTTGGAAGAGGACCAATTGTTCCCGGAAACCGATACGATCGCAGCACCCGAAGCGGTTGGCACCATACTATCCGAAATGGATGGAGACATCCGTCAGAGGTTGTCGCGTGCTGTTTTGTTCAGCGAGTATCCTTTCCCGATAGCACCCGGATCCGAAATAGCACAATTACTTGAACCGATCGATGAAACCGAAGTGGAGGATTCGCTGCCACAAGAGTACACGGAATTGATCGAGGACACCTTCGACGAACGGTTGCGGGTAGAATTGGAAGGAGCCATCGAATCCGGCTACGAGTTGTCTGTTGCGATCATCGAGATTCCGTCCGTCGGCTCGGATCCGCATTCGGTGGATTCGACCGTCGTGCAAAACCTTTTCAACAAACTTGGTGTAGTCTCCCTCTTCTATTTGACCGAGACCAGACGGGTATCGGCGATATTACCTTTCCATGGATTCGAACAGTCCAGACGTTACTTTGCCGCTTTATTGGAAAGTTTACGGAAGAACCATCCACAGACAGCTGTCAAGATCGGTTTCACCAGCTTGCATGGCCGAATCCTGGAATCCGAAGCTATATTGCGGGAAGCGTCCATCGCCATCGACTTGGCCACCGAACGTTCAGGATACAACCTGATCGGATACGATTCCAATCTGGAGACCGACGAAGAGCAAGAGCAATAGTCTGTCATGTGTCTCCTTGTATCGGAGAGGATTCAATCTTTCAACGGGATATCGAAAGCCATCCTGTCCCTTGCCAGGAACGCAGGAGGAAAGACTTCACGTGCCTCTTGCAACAATACCTTCAGATCCCTGTCCGTATACCGTGGACTGTAATGGAGCAGGCCCATGGAAGCGACTTGCGCGTCACGGGCAATCATGGCCGCCTGACGTGCCGTCATATGTTTCTTCTCCCTCGCACTCTCCACCAACGATTCATCGAACATCCCTTCACAGAGCAGCAAGTCGGCGTTGGTCACATGTCTCGCTATCTTTTCGGAGTAGAGGGTATCGGTGACATAGGAGAAGGTCCTGCCGCCCCTCGGTTCTCCCATGATGTCGGTGGGTTCAATGGTCCGCCCGTCTTCCAGGACCACCGATTGTCCATGCTGAAGGGCTGACCAGAGCGGTCCACGGGGAACACCCAGTTCGACCGCCTTCTCAGGATGGAACATCCCCGGTCGCGATTTCTCACGCATGGTGTATCCGAAACAAGGTTTCGTATGGTCGAGACGGAAAGCCTCGACCGTGAACTCGTCGTTCTCCACAATGGTACCGGGTTCGATCGTCTTGACGATTATCTCGTAGTTGATGTACATGTCGAGTAGTTTTCTCGTCTGATTGATATATTCATGCAATCTCGCAGGACCGTAGATGACCAAGGGATCTTCACGATCCACTTGGGAGCTGAGCATCAGCATTCCCGGAAGACCGGTGACATGGTCGGCGTGCATATGGGAAATGAAGATGGCGGATATCTTCTTCCATTTGATGTTCAGCATCTTCAAGGATATCTGGGTCCCTTCCCCGCAATCGAACAGGAACAATTCCCCTTCCCTTCGCACTATGGCAGAAGTCAGGAACCTTCCGGGAAGAGGCATCATACCACTGGTACCAAGAACAAAGACTTCAAAATTCATGTCGTTAGCCTACAGGTGAATTAATCTTGTTGCAACATCTCCAACGGTGAAATTCTTCTGATTCTTCCCAACGAAAGCCTGACTGTCACACTGGAGATGACAAGCATGGAAAAGCTTATGGCCAGTATGTCCCGCCAAGATATCACGATACGAAAATCCAACAGATAATATTGCAGACCCGCCAGACCGGAATTCCCCAACCAATGCAACAACACACCGATCTGGGATCCGATGAGCAAGCCCAGTGACACACCGGCAACCAGACCGATCGATGTGACCACCATGACCGAGCAGAAATATGCCCAGGAAAGGTTGCTGTTGGTCGCTCCGAGTGTCTTGAACAATGCGATGGATTGCATGGAATCCTGAATCATCTCCTGGGCGATGGAGGAGACATAGACGCCTGCCACAAGCAGGATCATCATGAACACCAACAGGATGACTTGGCGGCTGGTTATGAAATTCTGATACACGGTTCCGTTGAACTCATCCCACGTCGCATAGGGGAAATTCTTGTCCATCGCCGATTCCAAGGTGGCTACGATAGCACCCAGATCATCCACATGGTCACGGGAGACCAGCAGTTCGGTGTAGGCATTCCTGTCCTTGGGGAAATAGCGCATCGCGTCGTCCCGATTCATGAACAAAAGCGACGAATCCAACTCGTGATATCCTGAATCATACAACGCAGTCACGTTTGCGAGCACCGGTCGGACAACGGAACTGGACGAATCGGGTACAACCATGAAAGCGACGCGTTGGCCGACCTCCACCCCCAATTTTTGTGCAATGGTCGTGCTGAGCATCACAGCGGCCAACGAACCTTCCTTTTTCAAAGGTTCACCGGTGAACTCCAATTGGGTCATCCTGTTTTCATTGAAGTAGGATATGTCCACACCCTTGATCCGCACTTCAGCGGTCGTATCGCGGGAATAGACTATCCCATACCCGGAAACGACGTAATCGGCACTCTCCAGGCGAGGATCGATCGCAGACACATCATATTGCGAATCGAAGAGCGGATCCTCGACATGGAGTTGGATATGTCCATCCTGCAGGAGGATGTACTTGTCTGTGATTCCATTCATCATGCCATCCATGAAGATGAGGGCAAGTACCAACGGTATCATGACAATGGCTATGAGCGCCGCGGAACGGACCAGACGCAACCTGGCATACTTCGATTCCCCTTTGGGAACCAAAAGACGTCCCGACAGCCACATGCTGAAGCGCATAGTCATTCCATCTCCTGCAAGGTCCGGTTGTGCAGCAGATATACCGTTGAGCAACGGGAAGCCAACTGGGTGTCATGGGTAACCATCAGCAGTGTCTTCCCTTCCTCACGTACGATATCGGTGAGCAACGTCTCGATACCACTCGACGATTCCTCATCGAGAGACCCTGTGGGCTCGTCGGCGATTATCAAGTCGGGGGCATTGACCAGAGCCCTGCAAATTGCCACGCGTTGCCGCTCACCGCCCGACAATTTCTGGGGACGATGCTGGAGACGGTCCGACAATCCCACCCTATCCAGCAGTTCCTTGGCGCGTTTCACCGCATCCGCTTGCCGCGCTCCCCGTATCAAGGCAGGGACACACACATTTTCCAACGCAGTGAAATCATCCAATAGGATATGCGATTGGAACACGAATCCGATGTGCCTGTTCCTGAATGCGGAAAGGTCCTTGTCGTTCAACGCACCCAGCTCCCGTCCAAGGAAGGATACCGAACCGGCGGATGGCTTGTCCAAACCTCCCGCAATATTCAGCAAGGTACTTTTTCCCGAACCACTCTTTCCGGTAATGGCAACCGACGTACCGCTGTACAGCACAAAATCCAGATCTTCCAAGATAACCAGTTGCGACTGTCCTGAGACAAAGGTCTTTGTGACTGTATGAAAACGCAACAATTCTTTAGTCATGGTACAACATCTCCATGGGTTCTTTTCGAAATAGCCGCCTGCATCCCAGGTAGGTGAATCCCAGGGAGAGCACGAGTACCGAGATGGCGATCAGCGCGACCTCCATGGCTTTCACTTCGGTAGTGAATGGGTAGGCCAGCAACAGGTTGTCCCTTCGGGTGAACAGGTATTGGAGGGAATTGAGCCATGAAAACACATTCCCGATATATTTACCCAGATACACCCCTCCAATGATCCCGAGGGTCTCACCAAGTACGGTTATAATGATGGTTTGACCAAGAAAGACTTTTGTCGCAGTCGTTTTCTGGGCTCCGACAGCACGCAGGATAGCCAACTCGCGTTGTTTGACATGGAGCAACCGCGAGGATGCATTCTTCATATTTACCGCCAGTATGATGAACATGAAGAACAGGAACAGGTACATCAGGACCTTTTCCAATGTCAATGCGGAGTAGAAAGCACTGTTGACCTGCTGCCAGGTCCTGATCGTCGCACTTGGAAATGTTTCCGTGATGGAACGCAACACCTGCTTCGAATTGTCGACATACCCATCCTCAAGATAGAGTCCATACATGATACGCTTGGCACCGATCGTCGAAACAAGTGGATCCAAATCCGTAACCAACGTCGAGGAATCGAACTCGGGAAGTCCTGTCCTGAATACCCCGCTTGCGGTCACCGCGATTGTGGTTGGTGCCAGCACCACGGTCTTTCCAGCTCCCAATACCGTCATATTGATAGAATCGCCCAATGCCAACGATAGCTTCGTCGCCAACGCCGTGCCGGTCGCAATATGCAATGGTGTAGGATACGAACCCCTGACCATATGGGTCCTGTCGGAGAAGGGATTCTCGGTTTTCCAGATGGAGGAATCGATTATCCGCAGTCTTGCCGTCGTCGACCTATTGGTCGCCGGATTCTGAATCAGGACCTGGGTGTTCACCTGCGGGTAGACCTGGGCAACTCCCGGCGTCCCGCGCAAGGCCGCAACAATATCATCCACCGTTCGCGCATCGCTCTCATTCGCGGGGAATGTCACCTGGACATGGAAGGATTCTATGGATTTGACCTGATCGAGCAAATCGGATTGCAATCTGTTCATCAATGACAACATGATGATGATCGCCAGCATTCCCACGGCAATCCCCAACATGATCACGATGGTTGCACTGCGATGCCTGTTGCTACGGGAGAACGCATACCGCCAGGCCAATTTAAGGGTGAACATCAACGCTCCTTGCGATATTCAAGGCTCAAGACACGCTTTCCATCTGGAGCATAGGTGACATCCGCATACGGCCGGCCGTTGTCGAACAAAGTGACCACCGAAGTACCATCGGCAAGGTAGCGTGTCGCCTTTACTGGCGAGTCGTCCAACCATTCGGTCTGGGTTTCCAGCAATCCGTTCTTGTACCACCGTTCGATCCTTCTGGTATGCTCACCGACCACCAGCTCCATGGATTGGTCCAATACGCCATTGTGGTCGTAGACATAGGCGATGGTGGTCTTCTTCCCATCGGCATCTTCCGATTCGCTTTTCACCAGCATCCCATCGGGACCATAGGTCTTCCGTATCCGCATTGTTCCGATCGTCTCATCGATCACCAGACGGCCGGCATCGTCAAAGGCGACCGCAGTCTCCACATTGCGTTCTTCGTTCGTCCACACGTCGCGTACCACCAGATTCCCCGGATAGAACGACAGTTTGGTGAATGCTCCCTGGATATTCTCCCCATATACCGACACACCACGGTCCTGTGAATATATGGTCTGTGTGGCAATCCCCTCGAGCCCCACAATCCGCAAACCGGATAGCATGCCGTCCGAACCCCGATAATAGGTTATGAGATTCACCAGTTCCCCATCCACCAATTCCTTGGTCTCCACCATCTTTCCATCGACGTAGGTATGCAACGTCAAATTGACCGTTTCGCCTTCCATCCATGCGGTGCTTTGCGGCAAGCCATGCTCATACAGCGTCTGGACTTTCGATGATATGGCTCCGTCGGCACCAAAGCTGTATTCGGTTACGATCCGGGTAGCGGGATTCTTGGCATCCGCCTCGATTTCGACTTTCCCGACCATCACACCATTGTCGTACAGGACACGTTCTGCGCCTTGTCCAGGAATCTCGTTCGTTTCCAGCACATAGGGGAAGTCGTGGCGTTGCGACGTTTCTATAGCTTCCAACATTTGTCCGAGGCTGTTCGAACGATAGAGGGCTCCGAACAGTGGCAAGGTCGAGAGGAACAACCCTATCACCACCAGTCGGAATCCACCATGTCTGATCATTATGCGATACCAACCAAGGAATCGAGGAACTCGTCCTTATCGAAAGGATACAAATCCCCATAGCGTTCACCGACCCCGACGAAGGCTATGGGAATCCCCAATTTTTCGCCGATCTGCACGAGGGAACCACCTTTGGCGGCAGAGTCGTATTTGGTGAGTATCAACGCGTCGATACCGATTGCCTGATGGAACAATTGCGCTTGACTGAGGCCGTTTTGACCGGTGGTGGCATCGATCACCAAAAACCGCTTGTAGCAGGCAGGTTCGGATATCTTCGAATTGACGACCTTGTCGATCTTCTGCAATTCGCGAAGCAGGTTTTCCTTGTTGTGCATCCGTCCTGCGGTATCGGCCAACACCAGATGCTCCCCCTTCGCCTTCGCGCTTTGCATCGCATCGAAAATCACCGCCCCCGGATCGGATCCATGCGACTGCTTCACGATTCGGCAACCTGTCCGTTGGGCGTGCAGTTCAAGCTGGTCGATCGCCGCTGCGCGAAACGTATCGGCAGCCGCCAGCAGCACCGTTTCCCCCCGGTTCTTGTAGTAGGTGGCCAATTTTGCGATCGAAGTGGTCTTGCCCACACCATTGACTCCCAGAATGAGGAAAATATTGGTCGTCTCGGGCACCAACTCGGGAACATAGGCGGCGATCTTGTCCGAGAGGATTCTTTTCATAAGCTGTTGCAATGCATCTTGCGATGTGCTTTTCTCGGCCTTGGCAAGCTTTCTGACCGCATCGGAGACCTCCATGGCAGTCTTTGCACCGAGATCGCCTTCGATCAGCATATCCTCGAGTTCCTCGAAAAAATTCTCATCGAATGTCTTTATACCGAAAAGCGCCTTCAACCGAGCGCCAAAACTTTTTTTCATCTCAAACGTACCTCTTCACATGTTAACGAGAACTATACTTTGTTTTTTGGTAATATGCAAATAATCGCACACCGGTATCGATTGAAGAAACAGCCAGCGCTCCCACCGATGCCAACAGTATCGGCTGCCACAACACAAGGTCCTGTGTATAGGATGCGACCGACCGCGAGATGCTATCCACGATGATTGCCGCGGCTCCGAACAGGAGCGTCCTTCCCAACGATCCATACAATGCCGATTGGTTTCTTCCGATCCCATAGGTCTGATCCATCCAAACCGGTTGGGGTGCTATCCGGACAAATTCCACAGGCTCCGAGAATTGCATCGTCAGGGACCTTTGCCCTTCCCCTTCGGCATACAACACGAATGGCGTCTTTTGCGCATTCCATACCAACGGCGACATACCTGTCGGTCCACCGGGAATCGAAATCGTCGACAGGTGGGAATCGCTTACTACCAGTACAGGGGGGCCGTCGATTTGCGAAATCGAAAGGGGAAACTCGACGATGGTTCCCGCCTCTACACGCTGGATTGCCGATACATCCGCATATCCGGGAGCTGAAGCGGTTATCGAATAGGTACCATCTGGCAGGGGAAGGAATGTATCGACCAGTGGGAACTGTTTTCCATCAACAGCAACCGATATACCGGGAACAGTAGAGGCAAAATCCACCAGTCCCATCCCGGTGCCGCTATAGTGGTCCAGCAGATCGAGAAAGACCTGCGGTAGCAACGCATAGACCTCGAAAGGTTGCGCCACTGCATCGAAAAGCCTGGTGTGCTCCGGCCCTGGACCGATATATTGATCGATCCGTACGCGATATAAGGAATTGAAGGGTTCGATCGAACAGATCAGCAGGACATCGAGACGCATGGAGTTCTTGATATAGTCCAGGACAACCGGATCTCCAGAAGAAGCGGAAAGGGATAGGGGAGGTTCCATGGTGATGGTTTCCCACTCTACGGAAAAGGACGAATCGTCAGGTTCTTCAATCGGGTCTGGTTCCGTCTGTTCGATATAGCCATCGGAAGTGGAAAGCGCGCTGTGCAGCGCCTGCAGTTCCTGCAACTGCTTTTCCCGGGTAATCCGTTGTTCACCAAGATAGGAGAAACGTCCCGTTTCCAATACATCCCCAAGATGAAACGAGACATAACGGGCTATCCTATCGCCAAAATTCGATTGGGTTCCGGTATGGTCCACGGTCAGGAAGCCGAATCGCAACTCCTGGGAATACAACGGGTCGCTACAGAGCACAAGAACAAGTACGAGGATAAGATTTCTAGTTCCTCCCCGTCCCATCCGCTATACCTCCGACTGCCACTTGAGGAACGATTCGATGAATGGGGATATCTCACCATCCATGACTGCCTGGATATTTCCTATCTGCTCGTTGGTCCTGTGGTCCTTCACCATGGTGTAGGGTTGGAACACATACGAGCGGATTTGGTTACCCCAGCTGATCTCCTTCTTCTCGACGGCATATTGCGCGTGTTCCGCCTTGGCTTCCTGACGATAATACTCGTACAGGCGGCTGGTAAGGAGTTTCATGGCCAATTCACGGTTCATATGCTGCGACCGTTCGTTCTGGCACGCAACGACAAGCCCGGTTTTCAGGTGTGTGAGTCGCACGGCGGAATCGGTCTTGTTGACGTGCTGTCCACCCGCGCCACCGGAACGGTAGGTGTCCACACGCAGTTCGGATGGATCGATATTCACCTCGATGGTGTCCTCGATCACAGGCGATGCATACACGGAGGTGAAGGAGGTGTGGCGACGCTTGTTGGCATCGAAGGGAGATATACGGACCAACCGGTGCACTCCGGCTTCCCCTTGCAGGTATCCGTAGGCATAGGCGCCCTTCACTTGCATGGTGACGGATTTGACACCACCCTCGGCTTCGAGCAAGTCGACGATATCCACCTTGAATCCGTTGCGTTCGCACCAGCGGAGATACATGCGCATGAGCATTTGGGCCCAATCGCACGATTCTGTCCCACCTGCACCGGCATGGACCGAGAGGAAGCAGTCGTTCTTGTCGTATTTTCCCGACAACAGCTTCTTCAACCTCAGCGGCTGATAGGTCTTTTGGATATCGAGTATCTGCTGGTCGACTTCGGCATCGACCGAGGGGTCTTCCTCGTCGGCATAGAGTTCCAACAATTCCGATACATCGTCGATCGCATGGATCAGATCTTCCCAAGGAACCAGGGCATCCTTCAATTCGTTCATCTCGGCGAACAACGCCTCTGCCCTCGACTTGTCGTTCCAAAAATCGGGAGCTCCCGATTCCTGCTCCAAGGCAGTGATCTTGCGTCTCAATCCTTCGGAGTCAAAGACGCCTCCAGACGTCGTAGGCTTCTTCTTTTATCGTATCGAACAGTTGTTGGTTCTGAATGGTCATGATTGCTCCTTGTTTGCGGTCGAGACGCGCAAACGCCGTTCTATTCTAAAGCCGATGGTCCACTCCAGCGACTCCTCGGGTTGCAGGTCGAAATCCCATAACGGAAGTACCTGCGTGTATTCATACAATACTTCCATTCCCATCACTGTGGCAAGCTTTACCCGGAAATCATCCTTGTACAAGGTGAAACGGTTGTCGGATGCGAAGGAAATGAGTGTCTTGTTCACATCGTCGGGGATCCTGAAATTCTTCAGGTTGGGGGCGACCACCCTCCCCTCGGCCAAGTTCCTGTTCCGGCTCTTCTCAACCGTATACAGTGTCAGTTCCTTCTGGTCCTTTATCCCGATCGAGAGGTTCAATTCGCTGCCGAACAGGCCCCTCGACCTGTGTTTGCCGATATTATGAATGGAAAAATCGACTACGACGGTATGGGTCCTGAAGCGATACCGCTTGGTCAGCTCCAATGAACCGAGTCCGAACGGAAGGTTCTCGAATATGCATCGTGTTTGTATCTCGTTCTGGCTCCTGTCCACGATTGACAAATCGTATATATGCGAGCCGGCATCGAACGTTTGCCGCCCGATATGCTTGGCATAGAATTCTATGCGCCCGTCATGTGGGAGGAACACATCGTTGAACGAGCGTTGGAAGGACCCGTCGCGGATGGATGGAAAGGACAATCGATCGGATTCGGCCGCGTATCCGGTGAAGGTGTCCCCATAGTTCCAACCGGTGGGCAGATAGTTGATCTCGGCGAGGGTTCCACCCTTGGCATCAACGACGACCCCGATATTCCTGCCCATCCAGATCAACTCGTTGTGCCCATCGAAATCCAAATCCAGTTCCCTTGGGTAGGGAATCTCCTCGGTGGCAGCCAATATCTTCTCGGCATCGTTCAGGTAGCGGTAGACATATTTGCGGTACGCGTTCCGATAGCATCCCCCCGAGGGATCGAGGACCAGGGCCCCTCCGCTGGTGGCTTTCACCAACAGAGACTCCACCCGTTTTTTCGTATCCTTGTTTTTCCGGTAGAGTTTCGCCAGGTCGATCAGGTACAAAAGCCGTCCGTACAGATGGTTCAGCTCCTCGTATTTGATGAACATGTCGTTGTAGGAACCAAGGTCGAGCACGGAACTGTCGCGGCCATACCAGGCGCTTCCCAAGTATCCACGTGTGGAAATTATGCCCGTCGGAATCGAGGAAAGCAGGACGGTATCCGAATCCGGGACCTTCGCCAGGCGATCCAATATCATGATGATCAGATCGATTGGTGGCGGCAGCCCCTGGTTGAGGGCGCAGCCCTGCAGGAGCCGGTCGAGATTGATCATCACCGTCTTGTACATGTCGGATTCGTCGAAGGTCATCTTCAACAATGTCTCGGCGAACTCCTTGAATCCACAGGTGGCGTTTCCCAGGGATTCCACCAATGCATCGATCCTGTCGTCGAACGGGAACACCTCTATCGTCTTTCCCAAATCCTGCATGACAAACGGTTCGGTCGCCACTTGGATTCCATGCAGCCGGTCATAGGAGGATATGAGCAGACGATCGAGCATCCCCATACCCATGGTGGAGACGAAGGAGGGATTCCATATCTGGTTGTAGAACCATGCTGTCCGCGCCCTTTTTCCGAAGCGTTTGCGGATGAACGTGGTGGTGGATTCGAGTTGCGACGACCTGTCCTTGCCGGGAACGACCTGAAGTACCGGTTGTTGGTACGGGCCGGTCGTCAATTCCACCTGCTCCTTTTTCACCAGATCGGCGATAAGCATATTCATCTCGGGGTGGTTCTGCTCGAACCACTCCAGGATGGAACCCGGAATGTAGACATGGATGTGCAATTCCGGATGTTTGTAGATATAGGTGAGCAACGGTTTGTAGGCATCCGTCAACGCCCGCTCCAACAATGGAAGCGGGGTCCCCGGAGACAATTGACTGTATGCTCCCACTATCAAAGGCATATGTTACCGTGCTTCTACGATACATTTCGTCGGGCAAGCCAGGGCCGCGTCGGCGATTTGCGTCATGGGTTTGCCATAATCGATATCCGAGAGGAAATTGGTGACCGTACAGCCCGAATCGGGAAATTTCTTTTCACATATCTTACAGGCGATACAACCGACCTGACAGATTTTCCTCACCACCGGGCCAGGATCGTGGCTATTGCAAGCAATGGCATGCGAACCTCTGGCCGGGATCATCCGAATCACCTTGGTCGGACAGACAAGCGTACATTTCAGACAACCGATACAGGCATCGGGATCCACCGATACATTGCCCTTCTCGTCCCGATGTATGGCGTTCGTCGGACACACCCGTATGCAGGAACCCAAATGGAGGCACCCGTATTTGCAGGAGCTCTCGCCTTGGAACAGCATATGGGCTGCACTGCAGTCCTCAATGCCCTCATACTGGAAGTCGCGTTTGGTCAATTCGTTGTTTCCGCGGCAATGGACAAAGGCCACCATGCGTTCACCGGCTCCACCATCGGCAATTCCGAGAATCTTGGAAACCAATGCGGAGGTCTTTGCCCCACCCGGCGAACACAATCCGTTTTGGGCTTTGCCGGAAGACAACGCACCCGCATACCCTGAACAACCGGGATACCCGCACGCTCCACAGTTGGCACCAGGAAGTATCGCAAGTATTTGCTCGGCCCGTTCGTCTTTCTCAACCGCGAATTTCTTCGCGGCCAAGGCAAGACCCATACCGAGCAGAAGTCCCAACGAAGCTATGATCAAAAATGCAAACAATATATTCATAAATCGATTACCCCAGAAGATTAGTCAAAAGTGCTTTGTCGAATGCCATGAAAGCCAAAGCCATCAGGCCACCGGAAATGAATGCTATGGGCACGCCCTTGAAAGCTTTCCTCACCGGATGCAGGTCCATACGCTCACGGATGTTGCTCATAAGGACCAGTGCCAACGTAAAACCGATTCCCGCTGCGATTCCCGCGCTGAAGCTCTCCATCAGATTGTACCCTTCGGTGATATTCATGATGGCGATACCGAGAACGGCACAGTTGGTGGTGATCAATGGCAGGAAGATACCCAGAGCCTGGTACAATGCCGGTGAATTCTTCTGTATGATCATTTCCACGAATTGGACCAACGCCGCGATGACCAGGATAAAGGACAGGGTCTGCAGGTATGCCAGGTCCAAGGGCAACAGCAACAGGTTGTAGACCAACCAGGTGATGATCGAGGCGATACCCATGACGAAGGTGACCGCCATGCCCATACCGATTGCGGATTCGCTGTTCTTCGAGACACCGATGAACGGACAAAGCCCAAGGAATTGGGTGAGGATAAAGTTGTTTATGAAAATATAGGTAATGAAGATTGCTACATATGCCATGATGCGTTACCCCCTCTTCCTGTTTGCATTCCACTCGAAGAATGCCTTGAGATATCCCATGAGCAGCAACGCTCCGGCAGCCAAGGTCAACACACGTACCGGGTAGGTATAGAACAGGGGAATTTCAATGACACCATCGAAACCACCCATGGGAACCAACGTGATGGTTCCTGCGCCGAAGACCTCGCGGATGAACGCGATCAACGTCAAGGCCATGGTGAACCCCACGCCCATGCCCACACCGTCGAGGAAAGAATCGAGAACCGTATTCTTGTTGGCGAATGCCTCCGCACGGCCAAGGATGATGCAATTGACGACGATCAACGGGAGAAAGATTCCAAGTGCCTGGTAGATCGAGGGAGCGAACGCATGCATGACCATTTCCACAATGGTGACGAATGCGGCGATGATCACGATGTACGAGGGAATACGAACACTGTTGGGAATTATATTCTTCAACATCGAGATGAAGATATTGGAGAACACGAGTACAAAGATTACGCTGAGACCCATGCCGATGCCGTTGATAACCTGTGTGGTGACTCCCAGCGTCGGACAGAGACCCAGCATGATGATGAATACCGGATTTTCCTTGAAAAAGCCCTTGGTCAGGACTTGCATTCGTTCTGTTGCCATTACTTGCCTCCCAATGACTTCACAAAGTCGGATCCGTAGGCGATGCTTTTCGCGACTCCCGAGAAGGTTACTGTTGCGCCGCTGATACTATCGGCATCGCTCTTCTCCAAGGCATCCTTCTTCTGTGGGACGGCAGTATCACCGCCTGTACCTTGGAATTTCTCCATGTATGCGGGAACCTCTGCCTTCTTGCCCAACCCCGGCGTCTCTGCATTTGCCAATAGACGCGCATCGATTACCTCGCCGGTGACGAGATAGCTGGCCATGATCGTCATGGAACCGCCATATCCGACTCCGTTGAGCTGGAGGATGTATCCTGCGACCGATCCGTCCGTGTCGTTCAAGGCATGTACTGCCGATACCGACGTATCTCCCGTTTCGGTGTTGGAATCGCCCAAGGCGAATCCACCGGAAACCTCGGTGAGGGCATTCTGGATTACCTGCAGTTCATATGCTGCGATCTTTGGTGCGGTGACCGCATTGACCATGGCAAGAGCCGTGGCCGCGATAGCCGCGATGAGCGAAAGTGTTATGCCAACCCGTGCAAACTGTCTCATGCCTTCGCCTCCTGCTTCTTGGGTTCCTTGATTGTCTCACCGAATCGTTTCGGCAGGATATACCGGTCGATCATCGGAACGAAGATGTTCATGAGTATGATCGCCAACGAGACCGATTCGGGCAGGGAACCGAAGAATCGCAACAGGAATGCGAAGAACCCGATTCCAACACCGAATATGACCATACCCTTGTGGGTCGTGGGACTGGTGACCATATCCGTGGCCATGAAGAACGCTCCCAACATCATACCGCCGCTGAACAATTGCAGTACGAAATCTCCCTGGAAGAGACCGAGCCCGTTGCGGACTCCGCCGAACAGCCAGGCCAACATGCTGAACGTCGCGAGAAACGACACGGGGATGTGCCAGGTGATGATCTTCTTGACCATAAGGTAGAGTGCACCGGCAATCAGCAGGAATGCCGACACCTCGCCGATGCATCCGGCGATATTTCCAAAGAAGGCATCCACCGTATAGGGAGAAAGTCCGATACCCAACGTCTGCTGGAACCAGGAACTCACCGAACCGGCGAATCCGGTGAACGGATACCCCGTTTCAGCCAGGACTCCGGCGGACGACAGGCCGTTGACAGCACCCTCGCCTATCGCAAGTTTGATCTCGGTGAGGACTGTCGCCGAACCGACCGCGTCGACCGTCGCAAGGGTGCGCGGCATCCGGTAGGTATTCATGAGTCCCGTGAAAGAGAAGAACACGAAGACCCGTCCGGCCAGTGCCGGGTTGACCCAGTTCGCACCCAATCCGCCAAAGGTCCATTTGACTACGAATATCGCGAATGCCGAAGCAATCACCGGAACGGCAAAAGCCGCATCCGCAGGCATGTTCATGCCGACCAGCAATCCGGTAAGGAACGCGGAACCGTCCAAAATGGTCTTGGGATTGTTCCCCTTCATGTTCAAAAGGTATTCCACAAGTACCGCTGTCGCTATCGAGACGAGCAGGATCGCCAACGCCCTGAAGCCGAATACGTACACACCCCAGAGGGCTGCCGGTGTCAATGCTATCGAGACATCCCACATGATCGATGCCGTGCTCGAACGGGCATGGAGATGCGGCGACGATGAAACTATTGTCTTTGGTACGTCCATTTACTTCCTCCCCAATCTTTTACCAAGTTTCATTCCGTGCACCAAAGGCAAATGCGCCGGACAAGAATACGAACAGCAGCCACATTCCTTGCAATCCATGAGATTCATTCCCATGGCATCCGCATACATGCGGTTGTCGATCAACCGGAATAATTTTGTCGGCTGCAATCCCATCGGGCACGCCGCTACACAGCGTCCACATGAAATACATGGAGTCTGGGGAGCTTTCATCGCCGGATCGTTGTCCAAGGCAAGAATCCCACTGGTTCCCTTTATCACAGGAATCTGGTCGTCATGGAATGCGAACCCCATCATGGGACCGCCTGAAATGTATTTGTCGGGCTCGTGGGCCACACCACCGGCGAATGCGATGAGGTCGGCCACCTTGCTTCCCAACAAGACTCGGAGATTCCGTTTTGTCGACATGGCTTCACCACTGACGGTGACCACCCGTTCGACAAGCGGCTTGCGAAGCGCGACGGCTTCGTAGATCGCGAACGAGGTCCCGATATTCAAGACCACAGCGCCTACATCCAGCGGAAGTTTTCCGGAGGGAATCTCGCGATTGATGGTAGCCTTGAGCAGCTGTTTTTCATCACCCTGCGGATATTTCACCTTCAAGGGGGTGACGGTTATCGGATAGCTGTTTGAGGCTATCACCTGTCGCAACGTCTCGATCGCATCCTTCTTGTTGTTCTCCACGCCGATTATGATCCGTTTGGGCTGGGTAATCTTGGCAACGATCATGATGCCGCGCAATACCAGGTCGGTCTGCTCCAGCATGAGCCGATGGTCCGCGGTGAGGTACGGTTCGCACTCGACACCGTTGACTACCAAGGCATCGACCGACTTCCCTTTGGGAACAGCCAACTTGACATGTGTCGGGAATGTTGCGCCACCGGTTCCGACGACGCCCATATCCTTTATTATCGCCAACATTTCCTGCGGCGAAAGCATATCGTACGGTTGCTCCGGCCAATTCCCAAGTGGATTCTCGGCATCTGGAACTATGACGAAGGCCTCGGTGACGACACTGTTCGCCAAGTTCACCTTCTTGATATCTACAATGGCACCGTTCACGGGCGAGTGGATATCGGCGGAAATAAAGCTTGAAGCCTGGCCGATCTTTTCGCCGGCGACTACGGTATCGCCCTTTTGTTTCAACGGTGTTGCCGGTGCTCCGAGATGCTGTGAAAGCGGAACTATCAATTCAGCAGGTACAGGCAACCGTTCGATTGCCATGCCGTTGCTCAATACCTTTTTATCGTCGGGATGAACTCCACCCTTCCTGAATGTCGGTATTCTCTCCATTCCGTGGTACTCCTTTGTGATCAAGACACGATAAAACCTCTCCCCGTGAGAGGGGATTTGTGGGGTTCTCGTTCAAACGTCTTCATATATTATAGGAAAAACAGTATAACAGTAAATATGAACCGCATATTCCGTTATGCTTTTTGGAAATTAAAAGGAGTAAAAGTCTTTGCGTTGGTCGGCCGAAGCGGCACAGGCAAGAGTTTTCGCTCCAAATTGGTTGCAGAGAAGCATAATATCGAACTCATCATAGATGACGGACTACTCATTAGAGGTGACAGGATCATCGCAGGACGATCGGCCAAACGGGAACAGAACTTCCTGACGGCGGTCCGTACGGCGTTGTTCGATGAGGACGATCACCAACGGGAAACCATGACCGCGTTGCAAAACGAGAAGTACCACCGGCTCTTGATTATCGGAACCTCTGAAAAGATGGTCCACAAGATCGCCGCCCGCTTGAAGCTGCCGGAACCGGAAAGGATTTTCCGTATCGAGGATATCGCCTCGAAAGAGGAGATCGAAATGGCCATGCGTATCCGCTTTTCCGAGGGAAAACATGTCATCCCGGTTCCTTCTATTGAAATAACAAGAAATTATCCCCAGATAGTCTACGATTCGATGCGGGTATTCTTCAAGAACAAGTCGAAACTTCCCTGGATGAAGAATCAGGTATTCGAAAAGACGATCGTGCGTCCTGAATTCAGCAAATACGGAAAGATCACCATGAGCGAGGCAGCCCTCACCCAAATGGTGATCCATTGCCTCGATGAATTCGACAACATGATCAAGGTGAAGAAGGTTGCCATGAAAGTCGAACCGGAAGGATATAATCTGACGGTTAAGCTTCGGGTACCGATCAAGCACCAGATTTCCACCACGTTGGCGGAATTGCAGGAATATATCGCCGACTCCCTGGAGAAATATGGCGGCATTTTCGTCGCTGGGGTGAATATCGAAATCGAGGAATGGGCCTAATCGTCCGTAGCAGGCAATTCCGGTTTCACATGGATAGCGTTTGTCGCAGCCTTGGGTTTTCTTCTCCTCCGCTTTTTGTTGGAGGTGCTCGAAGGCCCGCTCTTTACCGGTGCGGCAGCTACGGTCGCCGTGACCTTCTTGCCCTTTCTTGGAGTTTCCCCATGCTTCTGTTGTTTTGCCCGGAAGCCAGGTTTTCCAGGTTGTCTGACAGGCCGTCTGGCGCGAAGACAATTTTTCGGAACTGCTGTTCCCGCTTCTTCCAGTATGATTACAGCGGCATGTTCCACGTCATAATTCGGTGGCGTCAACGGACTGATCAATGTCTTGACCTGCCCGAAGATTTCCTTGAACGATTCCTCCGGAGTGAGTTCCGTTGGTGAAACGCTCATGATCGGTTTGACCAAAGCCACCAGCATCTGCCCCTTCATCCCCTCATCCACGGCTTCATCCGTTTCCTTCAGTACCCGAATCTGTTCATCCAATACCTGCAATGATGCGTAGACTTCGTGAAGACGGGAAAACACGCTGACACAGGGCAATAGGTAGACCAGCAGTTTATAGCGGTGCAGCTCGGCGATGATCTTCGCCGAATCACCGGAGGAGAGAATCTTCGAGACCTCTTCGGTCAGTCGGGAGCTGGAAACACGCGCCAGTTCGTTGGCACTCTTCTTGATAGCCCGCTTCACATCGAACTGCAAGGGAAATCCGGTGGTAACCGAATACTTCACGGCACGTATCATGCGGACCGGGTCCTCCGAGAAGGAGGCGGGCAAGGGAAGTATCGAACGGACCCGCTTCTTCTTGAAATCGGCCATGGCATTGTTGAAATCGAGCAATTGTCCATCGGTAGGGTCATAATAGAGCGAGTTGATGGTAAAATCACGCCGTTTGGCATCCTGCTCCACATTTCCATAGATGGAGGACCCTTCCTCGATTCCGTCCTCGCCGGAACGGAACGTCGAGACCTCGAGGATCTTGTCCTTGAATACCAGATGGACCAGCTTGAACCGTTTGCCGATGATCCGGGCATTCCAGAAAATCTTCTGGACCTGACGGGGGGATGCGGATGTGGAGATATCGAAGTCCTTCGGTTTCCGGCCCAACAGCAGGTCCCGGACGGCTCCACCGACTACATATGCCTCGGCTCCGGACTGTTTCAATTTACGGACAGCCCACACAGCGTCGAGGTCGATATTTCGGGAGTCGATCCCATGTTCCTTGGCAAAATAGATATCGGCCACCGGCACATTCGACCCATCGTGATCTTTCTTATAACGTTTCAGCATCAGTGCACACCATCCGGCTTATTGCAGTTTCCCGGGGATTTGTTTACACTACATTGTGTATACCATCTCATCCAAAAATGCAACAGGAGCTGTTTCGCATGATTCAACCTAAAGTACTCAAAGGCTTCAGGGATTCAGTCCCTTCACAAGAAATCATCAAAAAACAGGTAATATCTACATTGGAAAGGGATTTCTCCCTCCATGGGTTCGTTCCCATCGACACTCCTGTGCTCGAATATACGGAAGTTCTGCTCGGCAAGGGCGGCGGGGAAACGGACAAGCAGATCTTCCACTTCGCCGACAACGGAGGAAGGGACGTCGCGCTCCGTTTCGACCTCACCGTTCCCTTCGCACGCTTCATGGCGGGACACCTGAACGAGTTGGCCCTGCCCTTCAAGCGGTTCCACATCGCCAAGGTGTGGCGGGGAGAGAATCCGCAGAAAGGTCGGTTCCGCGAATTCTTCCAATGCGATTTCGATATCGTGGGAATTGACAGCGCCTATGCCGATGTCGAGATCCTCACCATGATGCACAGCGCGCTCTCTTCCTTGGGGTTGCACAGATTCTCCATCCGGGTTGCCCATAGGGGATTGTTCAATGCCTTCCTATCGCATATCGGTTGTCTGCAGCAGTCGGTCGAGATCCTCCGGACCGTCGACAAGTTGCGCAAGATAGGTGCCGCCGAGGTGGAGTCCCAACTGCAGGAAATCACCAAATCCCCAACAGCTGCATCGGCGATACTTTCCTATATCAATGCCGAATCTTCGGATGATCCCCTCGAGACACTGTCGGTCCTATCGGCACTGGCTGGGGACGAGCAGGAACACACGCAAAGGATGCGGACAATCTTCTCCACGCTTGGGCAGTTGGGGATTGCCGGGAGATTCTCGATCGACCCGTCGATCACGCGCGGACTCGATTATTATACTGGGGTCGTCTACGAGACGTTCCTCGATGACTTGCCTGAAATCGGTTCCATCTGTTCGGGAGGAAGATACAATGATCTCGCTTCCCTCTATACGAAAGAACATTTGCCGGGTGTCGGCTCATCCATTGGATTGGACCGCTTGCTTGCGGCTTTGGAAGAGTTGGACAGCCCCCTCATACAGGATGTCGCAAGCAGCGATGTCATCATTCTGAATCAAAACGAAAACCATCGTTACCACTACCATCGCTTTGCCGCACAATTACGCGAATCCGGTGTCCGCTGCGACGTGTACCTTGCCGACAAGAAGCAAGTTGCGCAGTTCAAGTACGCCGAGCAGAACCGTATTCCCTACGCCATTCTCTTCAACGAAGAAGACGTGTTGCGTGGAACATGTACGTTGCGACATCTGGCAACACGCAACGACATGCCAGCTCTTACACTTTCCCAGGTAGTGGAGAACATTGAAAGGAACCGATAGTGTTCACCATGACACATCTTCCGGTGTATCAACACCGGCAGGAAATTCTGGATGCGCTTGGAAAAAACCAAGTCATCATCGTCGAAAGCCCGACCGGTTCGGGAAAGACCACCCAGATACCCCTTATACTGCATGAAGCCGGCTACACCTCCGAGAGAGTGGTCGGCGTTACCCAACCAAGACGTATCGCCACACTGTCGGTATCGGAATTCATAACCCGACAGCTCGACGCCGAACCGGGATATGTCGGATACAAGATGCGTTTCAGCGATACCACCGACCGGTCCACGCGGATCAAGGTGATGACCGACGGCATTCTCCTGATGGAACTGAAGGCCGATCCGTTGCTTTCAGCCTATTCGGTCATGCTTGTCGACGAAGCCCACGAACGCAGCCTGAACATCGACTTTGTCCTCGGACTACTCAAGCATGTGTTGGAACAAAGACCCGATTTCAAGGTTATCGTCTCATCGGCGACCATCAACACCAAGATTTTCAGCGATTACTTCGACCAAGCTCCGATCATCAGCATCGATGCACGCATCCATCCGGTCGATATCGTCTACCGGCCACTGAAGAACCAGCAGGACCGCAACGAGATATTCGAGACGATTGTCGCGGTCGTCGGCAAGCGTATGCAGGAATCGAGTGGTGATATGCTCGTATTCCTTCCCGGAGAATTCGATATCAAGACCTGCATGCAGCATCTCCAGCAGGCCCCATTCAGCAAGAAACTCCTGGTCATGCCATTGTTCGGCAGATTGTCCAAGGAGGAACAGGAGCTGGTATTCATACCGACCCCCGCTGGAAAGACCAAGATCGTCGTCGCGACCAACATAGCGGAGACAAGTGTTACCATCGACAAGATCACCACCGTCATCGACTCTGGCATCGCCAAGACAAACTACTATAACCAGAAGAATTTCACCTCTTCGTTGATCAGTCTTCCGGTTAGCCGCAGCTCCTGCGAACAACGCGCGGGTAGAGCCGGCCGGACAGCTCCCGGAGTCTGTGTCCGCCTGTACCAGAAGGGAGATTTCACGACCCGGCAACAATTTGGACTTGAAGAGATACTGCGGACCGACCTTTCGGAAGTCGTTTTGAGAATGAGTGAATTGGATATCTACGACTATGAGCACTTCCCTTTCATCACACGTCCCAAGGCGAGTGCGATCGCAAGTGCGGAACAGACATTGAAATTCATCGGGGCGATCGACTCCGAGCGACGCCTCACCACGATCGGAGAACACATGGTGCGGTTCCCGTTGCTACCCCGCCATGCGCGGGTGATAGTCGAAGCCATGCTGCGCTATCCTTCGGTGCTTGAAGAGGTCATAATCGCAGTGGCCTTCCTCTCATCCAAGACTCCGTTCATACTCCCTCCGGGTTTGGAGGACGAGGCCCGCAAGGCCCACCAGTCGTTCAATTCCGAGGAAGGGGATTTCGTCTCGTACCTCACCATCTACCGGCATATCCGCAGCCTCCCCTCGAACGAGGCACGGGAGGCATACTGCAAGAAGAAATATCTCGATTATCCCTCGATGGCCGAGATCCACCATGTGACCGAGCAATTGTCGCAGATAGTTTCCGAAATGGGCTTTCCCATCTCCAGCGGGGGGACCATGAAGGACTACATGTGCTGCCTCGCCTCCGGACTGTTGCAGTTCGTATGCATCAAGGCGAACAGGAACATGTACAAATCCCTTACCACCGACCAGATATTCATCCATCCCGGATCGGCATGGTTCAAGGATTTGCCCCAGTTCCTTTTGGCGGGGGAAATTGTCCAGACCAGCAGGATGTACGCACGTACCGTTTCTCCGCTCAAGAAGGAATGGTTGGATATCATCTCCGGTGACCTGAGACAACGGCTTATGGGCATGCGCGGTCCTGATGCGAAGACTGAGAAGAAGGAACGGATCGAACGCAGGGAAGAACGCACACCGAAACAGGATGGCGAGTTCTTCACACTCTATGCACGCGACTACAAGCTCATCAATGTTCCCAAGGGAAACAGGAAGGTCGTGGTGATACCTTTGGCAGACCTTCCATTCCTTGCCTCCGCGCATGCCGGAGCCGCTAGACGAGTGAAGAACATACCTGCGGCAGTCGAATTCCAGGGCCATTTCATCCATTTCGGAGACAAGTTGTTCTCGATCCTGGAGTTGAATGGGAAATTGGCTCCAGAGAAGGGAATCCTAGAGAATCCACCGGCAGGAACTTTCACGGCCGACCAACCACGACTGTTGATCGACAACCTCGAATGGATACTGGCCTTCAGCAGGATAAAGAAGAAAACGCACCAGCTGGGATTCGTGCAACTGGATACCCACAGCACCGGCACCTACCGCTTCAGCAGCACCAGGAATTGTTTCGAGGCACTGGACTCATCCTTGTACGCACTCGGACAGCTGGTCGACGAGATCGACGGGAAGACCTATCCGCAAGAATTGCGTCTGGCCAAGAAAATGTTCGAGAAGTTGCTCCGATCGTTCGATTCCTGATACCCCTTGGCACCAAGAATGGCCGGACTTGTCCGGTTAGGAAACAAGTTCGGTTACCAGCTGTGCATCCAAGGTTCGCAGGATATGCTCGCCTTGGCCTGCCATGAGCACAAACCTGACATTCGATCCACGTTTCTTCTTGTCGCTTTCCAGTGCGGCCAGAAACGCCGGGACATCGGAGACTTTCCAATCTATCCCAAAACCGTATTCGGTAAACAGGTCGCTGTATCGTCGGGCAAAATCAGTACGGGTTGTTCCTACGGCGACACCGGCCTGCAATGCCCTGACTACGCCCCACGCGACCGCCTCGCCATGTGACCAGGTGCTGAGGTTCCCGACCGACTCCAAGGCATGGGCAAAGGTGTGCCCCAGGTTCAACGCATCGCGGATTCCCTGTTTCTCGGTAGGATCCCGCTCGATATACTGGCGTTTTACGGCAAGCGATGCCATGATCATCTGTTCCAATACTCCAGTGCTGCGTTGCAGTATCGACATCCGATTGTCCGTAAGGAATGTTGCCAACGAGTCGTCCGGACTCAATACGGCATGTTTGAGCACCTCGCCGAGTCCATTGCGGAATTCGGTATCCCCGAGGGTCTCGAGAGTCTGTGCGCAGACATACACCTCTTTCGCAGGATAGAACGTACCAACCAGGTTCTTGGCACCCAACAGGTCTATCGCGGTCTTGCCTCCCAAGGAAGCATCCACCATGGCCAACAATGTCGTGGGCACGAGGCTTACGGAACATCCGCGCATGTAGATGGACGCGGCGAACGCTGTCATGTCACAGACCACCCCACCCCCGACAGCCAGGAACTTGCTGTCCCTGGCAAGTCCGCGTTCCTTGGCAACCGAGACAATTCGCTCTATGCTTGTCCAATTCTTGGAGACTTCTCCACAGGGGAGCACCACAACCTGCAGGTTCGCAGGTAAAAATTGTCGGGTATTGGTATCGCATACCCAGAGGACGGACCGGTCGATATCGGCGTGCATCCGTACGACTTCATCGATCGAATCGACTGAGACTACCTGCGTGACATGTTGGCCCAAGCTACAACTGAATAGGTTTTGCATAGTTTGTTATACTCCGAATGGCGGTGGTCGACAAGTCGCCTTATTGCAAAATGCATCGTTTTAGCCCATGATACAGCTATGATTCCACACTACTTCGATTGGGCCGCGACCTCTCCCATGAGCGACAGGTCACTCGATATCTATGTCGAGACGGCTAAAACATATAGGGGCAATCCGTCCTCCTTGCACAAGGATGGAAAGGATGCCGCGCGGTTCTTGCAACAGGAACGTAACAAGACTGCCCGTTTGCTGGGTGCATCGGCAAGACAAATCGTATACACCGGTGGCGCGACCGAAAGCAATGCCATCGTTTGCAATTCCCTGTTGTGGCGTCGAACACCCGGTAGGATAATCATCAGTGCGATCGAGCACGATTCGATCCTGCAATACCGGCACCTGTTCGAATCCAAGGGGTTCGATGTCGTGTTCGTCCCTGCTCCCGGCGGGTATGTGACTCCTGGTGATATCGCCGAGAAACTAACCGAAAATACCAATATGGTCTGTGTCATGCTGGTGAACAATGTCCTGGGGACCGTGCAGGATATCAAGGGGATCGCCCACTCGATACGCACATTCCAGGCGACAACCGGCAGGCCCATCCACTTCCACTGCGATGCGGTGCAGGGAATCGGAAAAATGCAGGTGGACGTATCGTCGCTCGATATCGATTCGGCTTCGTTCAGTGCCCACAAGTTCCAAGGTCCCCGTGGTACCGGCATACTGTACCAACGCGGCGAAACACTCCAGCCGCTTTCGCGTGGAGGCGGACAGGAACTGGGCCTGCGTGCGGGAACGGAACATGTCGCGGCGATCGCTGCCATGAATGCGGCATTGGAGGACACCCTCTCCAATCTGGACGACCGTCTTGCCCATGCGAACAATCTGAGGCGGGTGTTCGAACAGGAACTGGCCCGATTCGGTACCATTTCCCTTCTCAGTCCCCCTTCCGATGGACCGGGAGAGATTGTACCGAACATATGCACGATCACGGTGGAAGGAATACCTTCCGAAGTGTTTACCCGCATCCTGTTCGACAAGGGGTTCTGCGTTTCCAGCGGATCGGCATGTTCGAACAATACCCCGAAGAAAGGCGAGACACTCTTGGCGGCATGCCAAGTCTCGCCAGACAAAGCCTCTTCGGCGATCAGGGTATCCTTCGGCCACGATACCACCGAGGATGAGATCAGGACGCTGGCACAGACTATTGGAAAAGAATCCCAAACCATGGGAAGGTTGACAAGGAGACGATAGATGGAGATGACTTTATATCTGGTGAGATTGGGTGAGATATCACTCAAAGGCCAGAATCGCGATTTTTTCGAACGTAAGCTCAAGGACAATATAAAATACAAGTTGCGTCCGTACCGCAGCCGCTTCACCAAACAGAAGGGACGGTTGTTTATCGAAGTGGATGCCGAAGCTCCTGAAGAACTGGTCAGGCTTGCGATCTCCACATCGTTCGGGGTCGTCGGATTCTCGAAGGCGCTGAAATGTGCCAAGAACATGGAGGCCGTCAGCAAAGCCGCGGCCACGTTGACATCGCGACCGTCCTTCCTGGATGGTGTGCAGACATTCAAGGTGGAGACAGTCCGTGCAGATAAGAAGTTCCCGATGCAATCGTATGATATCTCCGGCCAATTGGGATATGAGATACTCACGGCCAACCCGCAGTTGAAAGTGAATGTGAGGCAACCCGACCGAATTCTCCATGTCGAGATCCGTGACCACGCCTATTTGTACGCATCGCCGGAACCGGGTCCCGGAGGATTGCCGGTGGGCACGGCAGGTCGAGGGATGCTCATGCTTTCCGGAGGAATCGACAGTCCAGTCGCCGCCTACCGCATGGCCAAACGTGGGCTACGGCAGGAAGCGGTCTATTTCCATGCCTACCCCTACACATCGGACGAGGCGAAGGAAAAGGTCATCTCGCTGGCCAAGATCCTGAGCCCCTACTGCAGCGGCATAACGTTGCACGTTGTTCCCTTCACCGATGTCCAGCTCCATATCAAGACCCACAGTCATGAGGAGGAGAATACCCTGCTCATGCGTGCTTGTATGATGCGTATCGCCAATGCATTGGCGAAAAAGCGTAATTGTCTGGCGATAGTAACCGGCGAGTCGCTCAGCCAAGTAGCTTCACAGACCCTGGAAAGCCTTGCCTTCACCAACAGCATGTCAGACCTTCCGGTATTCAGACCGCTGGTCGGCATGGACAAGGGAGAAATCGTAGTCACCAGCAGGATGATCGGAACGTACGAGACTTCGATTCTTCCCTACGAGGATTGTTGCACGATTTTCAGTCCCAAGCATCCGTTGGTCCGACCGGAGAAGGAAAAACTCACCGAGGTGTACGACAGTATGGGAATCGAGGCGTTGTTGGACCAGGCGGTCGAGGCTGCCGAGGTCTTTGCCCTATGAGGACGAGCCTGTCGCGGCCGGACAGGTCGCGCAGGCTGCGCTTGGCGCTTCCTTGTTCCCACCCGATTTCTTGGTATCGGTACAGTAGAAGCCACTGCCTTTGAAAATTACGGAGCTCAAGCCGAACACTCGTCGTATGTGACCCGAACACTCGGGGCATTCCGTCAACGGATTGTCACGCATGCTTTGCTCCACTTCAAAGTGGTGGTCGCAGGAATCACATTCATATTCATAGATAGGCATTACCGTTTATCTCCTGTTGTCAATGCTGCCAGCGACCCGAACATCGTCGAAAATGCCGCGTACTGTTCATCGGAAAGTTCCATGCCGTTGATATGGACAGCATCGTCTTCCAATATGAACAAATTCGTCAAATCTCCGAGTGGTTCCTTGTTTCGCCGTTTGTCTGAAATATACGAACTTTTCAATAAAATGGAAAGGGAGTTGGCCAATTTCGGGCTCTTCATGGTGACGATCCCACCCAAGGTCATCCCCTTTTGCTCCTGTTCCTCGATGACCAAAACCATCGAATCGGTCTGCGCGAGGACAGATTGCGGAATTGCGAGACCGATTTCCATCATGGCCTTTGGACTTCCGACGTAAAACCCGAACAGGGATTTTGCCATACGGTCGGCCAGAGCCGCGGGAATCCGGGTGGTCCTGTTCTTGTAGGTTGTCTCGTATGCCTTCATGTAATTGTCGCTCGCAAAAAGCAACAAACCGTTTTTCGGCGCATAGACATCCAAGCCCAACCATTCGTTGCGATAATACCGTATCTTCCCCTCTTCGATCTTCTCCCAGGCATCGTCCCACAACAGCATGGAGTTGGTGAGGAAGGCCGGAATATTGCCCTCCGCACCTCCGTAGTACTCATACGCCGCCAGCTCGTCCGCCTGCACCACACCATCGGACTCCGCACGTCCACTCGGGTCGTACAAGGAGACGGAAAGCCGGTCGATGCGGGAAAGCAAGGTGGCGAAAGAACCGTCCTGCACGGAAAACGATCCGGGCAATTTCTCAGGGGCCCGGGTATCGACTGTCACGACGATTTCCCCAGGAGCACCCATTGCCTGGAAATACTGCTCTTCTACGAACGGAGACCGGTGTACGCAAGATGTCAGGACCATCGTGACGGCTGCCCCAAGCAGGGCAACCTTCCATGTGCCTGGAATCGTGCATCTCACCGATTCACTCCTTCGTCGCATGGATCCGTGCCACCGAGTCTCCACAAGGAACTTCCACAGCTTCGGCATGGTCGGCCAGCTTCGCATCCGCAGCCAAGGTTTCCCGAGCGATATAATCGCCAAAGACCGCAAAGGCCTCGGCTACCAACTCGTCGCCGTGGACTTGCAGATGTATCCGGTCGGAGACATCGAATCCCAGTTCCTTGCGAAGGTTCTGTACTGCCCTCACAATATCCCGGGCAATGCCTTCCAAAAGCAATTCGTGCGATATCTTCGTGTCGAAACCGACTGTCAGCTGACCTTCGTTGAGAACCTTCATGTCCTCCATCTCGGAACGCTGTACGATCACATCGTCAAGTCCTATGGTGATCTCACCTTCCGCGTAGGAGATTGCCACACTTCCGCCATCCAGCAACGAGGCGATGGTCTCGCTGGGAAGCTGTTGGATCTTCGCGGCAACGTCCTTCATGTGTTTTCCCAACTGGCTGCCGAGTACCTTGAAGTTTGCCTTCGCCTGGTAGGAGACCAACCCGCTTTCATCGGCTTGGATCGATATCTCCTTCACATTGAGTTCTTCTTCGACAATCGCCTGCATGGAGGCGAGGATCGCGCGTTCTTCGGCATCCCTGTTCACCAGGAACAGACGCTTCAGCGGCTGACGGATCTTCAGGTTGTGCACACTGCGGAGCGAGCGGCCCATGGTGATCGCTTGCCGGGTAAGGGCCATCTTCTTCTCAAGCTCGTAATCGCGCTGGTTGGAGTCGCAAACCGGGAAATCTCCCAGATGGATCGACTCGGGCATCTCCGAGGTCTTGAGATTCAAATAGATTTCATCCGTGGTGAACGGTATGACCGGAGCAGCCACATGCACGACGGTCATGAGCACCCGATAGAGCGTGTCATAGGCCATCTTCTTGTCGATGTCGTTCTCGGACCGCCAGAATCTCCGTCGACTTCTGCGGATATACCAGTTGTTCAACGAATCGAGGAACGAAACGATAGCCGAGCACGCACGCTGGGTCTCATAATTGTCCCAAGCTTCGGTGACTTCGGCGACCAAGGCTTCACTGGAGGATACTATCCAGCGGTCCATGGGATTGTCCAGCTTGTCGAATGGTGTGCCCGACGGTTCGTACCCGTCGATATTCGCGTAGGTCACGAAGAACGAATAGGCGTTCCACAGGGGGATGATGAGCGTCTTGAGGACTTCCTTCACACTGTCCTCGGAGAACTTGAGGTCCTCGGCACGGGTGACCGCGCTGTTCATCAATGCGAAACGCAATGCGTCGGCTCCGTATTGGTTGACGATATCCATGGGGTCGGAGTAGTTCTTCAACGACTTGGACATCTTCTTGCCGTCGGCATTGAGGACAATACCGTTGGTCACACAATTGTAGAAGGCCGGCTTGTCGAAGAGAGCCGCCCCTAGGATGACCAGGGTATAGAACCAACCCCGTGTCTGGTCCAAGCCCTCGCAGATGAAGTCTGCGGGAAAATGCTCTTCGACGAACTCCTTGTTCTCGAACGGATAGTGGTTCTGGGCATAGGGCATCGAGCCCGATTCGAACCAACAATCCAAGACGTCGGGAATGCGACGCATGGTGCCTTTCCCATCGGGACTCGGCCAGGTGATGTCGTCGACAAAATGCTTGTGCAGATCGGTGACGCGTACCCCACTCTTCTCCTCCAGCTCATCGATGGATCCGATGACCTCGAGATGGTCCGAACCATCGCATTTCCATACGGGAATCGGATTGCCCCAGAACCTGTTACGGCTGATAGCCCAGTCGCGGGCCCCTTCGAGCCATTTGCCGAAACGGCCGTTCTTAAGATGTCCGGGCATCCAGGTGATCTGGTCGTTGGCCGCTAGCATGGAAGTTTTGAGTTTGGTCACGTCGACATACCAGCAAGCCATGGCCCGATAGATCAGCGGCTTATGGGTGCGGTAGCAGAACGGATAGCTATGCAGGTAATTCTCACGTTTCACCAACTTCCCGTTCTCCTTCAACCATTTGATGATCGCCGAATCGGCATCCTTGACGAACACACCTTCGAACAGCGGTACCTCGCTGGTGAACCGGCAATCGTCGTCGATCGGACAAACCACTGGAATTCCGGTCCCCTTGAGGACCTGGTAGTCGTCCTCGCCGAAGCCAGGTGCTGTGTGGACAATTCCACAACCGTCCTCGACGGTCACATAGTCGCCAACGACAGTCAGGAACGCCCCCTCCTTCTTCAAATGGGCAAAGAAGGGGAACAATGGTTCGTAGCGCATACCGGCGAGCTGTGAACCCTTGTAGGTCTCCACAATCTCATAGGTGGCGGGATCCTGGTAGTAGTTCTTCAGCCGGTCCTTCCCAAGGATATAGTGCACCTGCTCGGCGAGATCCTTCACCTTCACATAGTCGATCTCGGGTCCAAGCGCCAGCGCAAGGTTGGATGGGAGTGTCCAAGGTGTGGTCGTCCAAGCGAGGAAATAGGTATCGTCGGTACCATCAACCTTGAACCGCACGGTCACCGCCTGGTCGACGACATCCTGGTATCCCCCGAGATTCACTTCGAAGTTGGACAAGGGAGTAGCCAACGCAGGACTGTACGGCAGGATATTGTACCCTTCGTAGATCATGCCCCGTTCATACAGCGTTTTGAATACCCACCAGATCGATTCCATGTAGTCGGTATCCATGGTCCGGTATCCATGTTCGAAGTCGACCCAACGGCCCATACGGTTGATGGTGGCTTTCCACTCGGAGGTATAACGGAGCACAATGGAGCGGCATTGCTCGTTGAATTTGGCGACCCCATATTCCTCGACGGCCTTATGTCCGCTGATATTCAAGGATTTCTCGATTTCATACTCGACCGGCAACCCGTGGCAATCCCATCCGAAGCGCCTGTTGACCCGCTTTCCCTTCATGGTCTGGTAACGGGGATACAGATCCTTGATGGTACCGGGAACGAGATGTCCGAAGTGTGGAAGACCGGTTGCGAACGGAGGACCGTCGTAGAAGACATACTCGTTGTCCGCACTCCTATACTCCACCGATTTGCGATAGATATCGTTATCTTCCCAGAACTTCTGGATTTTTTCTTCCATCTTAGGGAAATCTGTTTTCGGATCAACCGGATTGAACATTGCTGGAACTCCTACACAAAATGAATAAGGCAGGCCAATGGCTGCACCACTGGCGAGCATAGGGTCAACTATAGACATTTTACGCGTTATATTCAATCTGTATTGACAATAGTATCGAAGCGCCGGTAGCATTGCGCCATGAATAATTTTACGATTTCCCCGCCCATCAAACAATTCGCATCCCATTTCGTCGAGGCAGGGTTTTCGATATTCATTGTCGGTGGCGCCGTACGGGACCATTTCCTCCACCGTCCCACCAACGATTTCGACTTTGCCACCGATGCGTTGCCTTCACAAGTCATGCGGCTGTTCAGGACAGTGATCCCCACCGGAATCAAACATGGGACCGTGACGGTCCTGTTCAAGGGCAATTCGTACGAAGTCACCACATTCAGGACAGACGGCACCTACGGCGACCACAGGCACCCCGAGAATGTGGTGTTCGTGCGTTCGCTTGAAGACGATTTGCGGCGGCGTGATTTCACGATCAACGCATTGGCCGCCAATGCATCCACCGGTGAAGTTGTCGATATGCATGGTGGTCTGGATGATCTTGGGATGAAGACCATCAGGGCTATCGGAGAGGCGAGGCAACGCTTCGGGGAAGATGCGTTGAGGATCCTCCGTGCTTGCAGGTTCGCAGCCCAACTGGCCTTTTCCATCCACCCCCAGACGATGGAAGCCATGCGATTGCTTTCCAAGAACCTGGTCATGGTTTCGGGGGAACGCGTCCATGCCGAGTTGTTCAAGATCCTAGAATCGGAAAAACCCTCTGTCGGATTGCTTGCGATGCACGATTGTGGTGCGTTGGAGGTGCTATTGCCCGAATTGGCGGCGGGACACGGTGTGCAACAGAAGGGAGCACATGTGTATGATGTGATGATGCACGGCATCCAAAGTTGCGATGCTGCTCCAAGATCCAAACCATTGGTGCGGCTTGCCGCCCTGCTGCACGATATAGGGAAAGTCCCAACCAAGACGATACAAGCCGACGGGGAGGTCACCTTCTATCACCATGAGGCCCATTCCCAACGGATGGCCGAGGATATCCTGCAACGGTTGAAATGTTCCAACGAAGAGAAATCGGCTGTGTTGAATCTGATCGGCAACCATATGTTCCATTACACGCAGGATTGGACCGATGGTGCCGTACGTCGGTTCGTCAACCGTGTCGGGCTCGACTCCATCGACGATCTCTTCGCGCTGCGTCTGGCCGACCAGGTCGCTATCCATGGGTTTGTCTCACCCGGACATCTGATCGAATTCGAGAAACGGATCAAACGGGTGCTGGATGCCGGGTCGGCACTGTCCTACAGGGACCTGGCGATCGATGGGAACGATCTTGCCGATCTGGGCATCCCCAAAGGGCCTGCGATGGGTTTGGTGCTCAAGGAGTTGCTCGATACTGTGCTGGATGATCCGACCGAGAACGAGGCAGGCAAACTCAAGACTATCGCCATGAACTTCTATAGGCAGCGAATGGACCACTGACGCCTATTCGCCGACCAATTCCTCGTAGGCAATCTTCGCCGCAGCCTGTTCACCCTCTTTCTTATTGTTTCCGGGAGCCGGGCCGAACACCTTCTTCTGGACCATGACCTTCACCCAAAAGGTGTTGTCATGTTCAGGTCCGGTCTTCTTGGCAACTTCATACCGGGGATAGGTCTTGTACATCTTCTGCACATGTTCCTGCAACAAGGTCTTGTAGTCCTTCCTGTGCTTGTTGGCGAGTACGACCTTGATCTCCGGAACGAGCAACCGTTGGACGAGGTCCGTTGCCGCCTTATAGCCGGAATCGAGGAAATATGCACCGAAAATTGCTTCCATGCAGTCTGCGAGCAAGGCCTTCTTGTTCCTGCCGCCAGAAAACTCCTCGCCTTTCCCAATCAGGATAAAGTTGTCCACACGCAGCTTCTTCGCGATCGAGGCAAGACTCTCCTCGCTGACCACGAAGGACTTGATTCTGGAAAAGTCGCCTTCGTCGGAATCGGGCAAGTGTATGAACAGCCAATCGGCGACAATCAACCCCAACACACTGTCCCCAAGGAATTCGAGACGCTCGTTGTTGTCGACATCGGTGGTGCTTTCGTTTGCGAAGGAACGATGGCAAAAAGCCAGGTTCAAAAGCTCGGGATTCTTGAACTTGATATCCGCTTGCTTTTGAAACAAAGAAAGCTCCCGCTTTCTCTCCGAAGAGATTTCAGGAGCTTTGCCATACGATACTGTCTTAGGAAAAACAGACATATAAGGAGACGTACTATTTCAACAATTTTGCCAGGAAATCAACAGCGTCGCGCACCGTTTCGAATTCGTTGGCTTTTTCATCGGGAATCGATACGCCCAACTCTTCTTCAATCGCATACACCAGTTCGTAGGTATCGAGACTGTCGGCTCCAAGGTCCTTGCGGAACGAAGAATCAAGAGTAATCTTGCTGTCTTCAATTTCCAACTTTTCAGCGATCAAGCTCTTCAGCTTATCAAATACTGTATTTGCATCCATGATTTATCCTCCTGAATTCTATGACTCAGCAAACGCCTATGCCATCTTTTCCTGATCAATGATCTGCTTTCCACGGTAAAAACCGCATTTTGGGCAAACGCGATGGGGAACCACCAGGTTGCCACAGGTTCCACACACGCAAAGTGTGGGAGTCGCAAGACGCATGTTAGCCGTTTTTCTGGAGGCTGCGCTCGCCTTCGAAGTCTTATGTTTAGGTACCGCCATATTTTAACCTCTTCAATCGTAAATGTGCTTTTGTGAGAATAACGAAAACAAATGATTATGTCAACAACTTGACCCTGCTTCTGAGCTTTTCGGCCACAGACTTTGGCACCATCGTACTGATATCTGCCCCGAAGGCAGCCATCTCCTTGATCGCCGACGACCTGAGGACAAAATAATTCGGATCGGTGGGCATGAACAACACTTCAAGATTCGGATAGAGTTGCTTGTTGGTCATCGCCAATTCGAACTCGTATCCGAAATCCACCAGCGCCCTGACTCCGCGAATCATGACATTGATGCCTTCCTTCCTCGCATAATCGACTACCAGTCCGTTCCAGGATACGACACGTACATTGGGAAACGGTTCGAGTATGTCACGCAGCATCGCCATACGTTCCTCGCCGGTAAAGAGACATTTTTTGCTGGTATTGTCTGCAACGACGATATCCAGATGTCCGAACAGCCGCGCCGACCGCTCGATAAGATTCAAATGTCCATTCGTAGGGGGGTCGAATGTACCCGGCAACATTGCCCGTATCGGATTCCCTTCCAGATTGATCATCGCTTGTGGTCCTCCACGAACCGTTTCATCGATTGGAAAACCTCCGGACTCTCAAAGGGGATGCGTTTGACAAACACGAAATGTCCCTCGGCATCGGTCTCCACGATCGCAAAAACCCCCTTGCCGATATAGGAGACCTTCTGGGTCGGCAATATCCGCTCGTCGTCGGCGATCTTTCTCAACACGCAGTCGAAATGGTTGAACGAATCAGGCTGGGGTCCACAAATCGCCTGGGCAATCGCGTCGATAGGTTTTCCACAGATGGCACACGTGGGAATAGGCTCCTGTACCCGTGGAACCACGATCGGCGCCATTTGCTTGTCGATGCGCTTCTTGCGCTCCGACTGCACCTGTTCGGCCTTCTGTTGGTTCGCCACCTCGGCCTTGAGACTCTTCGGAGCCTGTTTGTTTTGTCGACGGCGTTTGCGTCGGTTCTCATTCCGTTTGGCCGATCTGCTCGGGTTCTTATCGGTATTTTTACTCTCAGGACCGTTGTTCATTAAGCTTCCCCTTCGATATGGACAGTCTGCTCACCATAGTGCAATAGTACATCGATACGAATGAAATCATACTGCAATTGTAATTGAGATGCAATGAACTGTGCCAATCCCCTGCGCAACCTGTGGTATTTGGCCGGTGGAATCGCATACCGCAGGTCATCCATCGGGAAATAGGGTCGCCTCCAGGTCTTCACCTCGACGCATACCAGGGTACGGTCCCGCGGATCGAATGCCACGATATCCAGCTCGCTATCGTGCGTCCGGTAGTTCCTGGCCAGTATCTCATAGCCCTTCCCCTCAAGGTACGCCGCACCAGCTGCCTCTCCCGCACGACCGGTACGGGTCGTGTGTTCATGCCACCCCATGGTTGTGGGCCTGCCGCTGTCCGGACACAACAAAAGGACGGTAGCGCTTGGCAACCGTCCCTTTCCGAAGCAACAGAGAAATTCCCTTATCTCTTCTTGACGATGAGTTCGGGTACTTTCGCAGCCTTACCGATCTTGGTGCGGATGTAGTAGAGCTTGGCTCTTCTGACCCGACCACGGCGAGTGACTTCGACTTTCTCGATCCGAGGTGAATGGAGTGGGAAAATTCTTTCCACGCCAACACCATAGGAATTCTTCCGCACGGTGAAGGTCTTGCGGATGCCGCCATTCTTGAATGCGATCACCAACCCTTCATATACCTGTACGCGTTCCTTGTCGCCTTCCTTAATGGTGAAATACACTTTCACCGTATCTCCAACGTGGAAATTCTCCGCGTTTTCTTTCATCTGCTCCGACTCAATCGCCTTGATCACATCCATCTTTTTCAGTCCCCTTCGCAACATATGGTTTCAATTCAGTTACTATTCGTTTCGCAAATTCGTCCAGCTCGGCATTGTCCAACAGTTCAGGACGGTTCAACAGGGTCTTTTCCAACCGTTTCCGTAAACGCCACTGGTTGATGCGTGCGTGATGACCCGACAATAATATCGTAGGAACGTTAATTCCGCAATAGGTTTCAGGTCTCGTGTAGTGAGGATATTCCAACAATCCGTCGGTGAAACTCTCCTCAACCAGCGATTCCCCGCTGATCACACCTTCCAGCAAGCGATAGACCGCATCGACAATAACCAACGCAGCAACTTCGCCAGACGAAATCACATAGTCACCTATGCAAATCTCGTCATCAACATACAGGTCAATGATTCTTTGGTCAATACCCTCGTATCGACCACAGATAATGACCAGATCCTCCTCGCGGCTCAACTCGCGCGCATACTCCTGCGTGAAAGGCTTGCCGCTCGGGGTTGGATACACCACCCGCTTGTGCTTCGCTCCAATGGCATCCAAAGCCCGTCCCAACGGTTCGGGTTTTATCACCATGCCGGCTCCGCCACCGTATGGGGCATCGTCACAAGTCTTGTGCTTGTCCTGTGCCCAGTCCCGGAAATTCACCAGGTTGTAGGAGACCGATCCGGCCTGGACACTCTTTGCCATGATCGAACTTGTGAAAAAGGATTCCACGATTTCGGGAAACAATGTGACGATATCGAAATTCATGCGAGCAATTCCGGAACCAGCAGTTCCAACTCCTTCTTCTCCATATCGACGTCTCCGATATATTGTCCCATGAAGGGCACAAGATACCGTTTCTGGTCAGCCGCCGATTCGACCTCGAGCAACAAAGCCTGGGGTCCCTCGACAACACCAACCACCTTTCCCACTATACTGTCGGCCACACGCAGGCTACAGGCGGCCAAGTCGGCCACATAGTACTCGCCATCCTCCAGATTCGCGGCCGATTGCCGCGGAACCCAGATTTCCCAGCCATTGTATGTCCGGGCGACCTCCGGAGTGTCGATTCCCTCGAACTTGACGAGGAGCTCCTTTCCGGAGGACTTGACGGCCTCTATCTTCAGTTCCCGCTGGGTACCGTCCTTACGTAAGGAAACGGAACGCAACGAAACCAGATGCCCATATTCCTGCGAATAGGAATGCACCTTGACGAACCCTTGTACACCGTGGGGGCCTTTGAGGACCCCCGTTGCAAGATATTCCATCAGTCGAGAATTTCCAATTGCACATGCTTGCCACCCTTGGCTGCCGAAGCACTGAGGATGACGCGTACCGCATTGGCTATCCGCCCCTGCTTGCCGATTACCTTTCCGACGTCGTCGGCGGCTACCTTGAGCTCGAGGATGGTCGATTGCTCACCCTCGATCACATTCACCACCACTTCGTCGGGTTGGTCCACGAGCGATTTCGCAATGTATTCCACTAGATCCTTTTCCACGACAAAACCCTCCGATTAATCTTGAAGAGTTCTATTCAGTGTGATGTGGTGTTTGTTTAGGATCTTCTTGACGGTCGCGGAAGGCTGTGCGCCTTTTGCAATCCAGTCCTTGATACGATCCTCTTTGAGAACAACCTGCTTGTCTTCAGCCTCGATGGGATGATATTGTCCGACTTCTTCAATCGAACGGCTGTCCCGTGCTGCCTGGGAATCGATGACCACCAAACGATAGTATGGTCTCTTTTTCGATCCGAACCTCTTCAGCCTAATACTCGTACTCACAACTTCCTCCTGCTCAACGCAATTACATACCCATGTGTTTCAACATTGAAGCTTGGTATTTTTTATTTTTTGCGAACTTCTTCATGGTAAGCCGCATCTTCTCAAATTTCTTCAGCATCCGGTTCACATCGTTCACCGATGTTCCGCTGCCCCGTGCGATCCGTTTCCGTCTCGTCGGACCCAGTATACGGTAATTCGTACGTTCCGCATAGGTCATAGACTGGATGATTGCCTTTTCCCGATTCATTTCCGCAGTATCTATGTCGTCCTCACTGACAGTTCCCTTTGCTCCGGGGATCATGTCGATGATCTTGTCGATGGAACCCATCTTGTCCATGCGGTCGAGCTGGTCGAGATAATCCTGCAGGTCGAAGGTGTTCTTGCTCATCTTCTCCTGCATCCGTTCAGCCTCAGCCTGGTCGATGGTCTCCTGGGCTTTCTCCACCAATGAGACGACGTCGCCCATGCCGAGGATACGGGAAGCGATACGCTCCGGGTAGAAAGGATCGAGATCCTCCACCTTTTCCCCGACACCGATGAATTTGATCGGCTTTCCGACAATGGAACGCAACGAAAGGGCTGCACCACCACGTGTGTCGGAATCGAACTTGCTCAATATGACGCCGGAGATTCCGACCTTCTCTTCGAATTCCTGTGCGATGGTGACGGCATTCTGGCCAGTCATCGCATCGGCGACGAACAGAGTCTCGTCGGGAGAAACCGCCTGGTGGATCCGTTTGATCTCGTCCATCATGGTCTCGTCCAGGTGCATGCGTCCCGACGTGTCGACGATCAGAATGTCGAATTGGTCCCGCTTTGCCTTTGCCAACGCATTGCGCGCAACCGATACGGGATCCTTGGAGTCTTCGGCGTATACGGGAACATCGATCTTTTCACCAAGGACCTGGAGCTGCAACACGGCGGCCGGCCGGACAAGGTCCGCGGCTACCAAAAGGGGTCTTCTTCCCTGCTTCTTCAATCTTGCGGCCAATTTCGCAGCGGTAGTCGTCTTTCCGGAACCCTGCAAGCCCATCATGAGGATGACACTGGTGGTGTCCGGCCCCTTCAGGTTCAAGTGCTGGCTCTCTTCGTCACCAAGCAATTGCACCATCTTGTCGTACACGATCTTGATGAACTGCTGGCCCGGATCGATGGATTTGAGCACCTTCTCACCGGTAGCCTCTTCCATGGTCCGATTGATAAAACGTCTGACGACACGAAGATTTACGTCTGCCTCAAGCAGCGCAATCTTGATCTCTTCGACTGCATCCTGAATATTTTTCTCGGTGATTTTCGCCTTGCCGCTGAACGACCTGACGATCCCAGTAAATTTCTCGCTTATTGAATCAAACATTATCCATCCAAATCTATCTGCGTTACGGTAAAGATTTATACTGTATTTTCTGAGCCAGTGTCAACCTGCATGTCATGGATAACCTCCTGGTCGGCCTCCCATCCCATGCGATAGCTGATCGCCTTCGACACACCCCGCTCCTGCATGGTGACCCCCAGCAACGTCTGGGAACCCATGACGGTATGCTTGTTGTGTGTGATGATGATGAACTGGGAGGATGTACTGAAATCCTCCAGGACACTCAGGAAATACCCGATATTCCGATCATCCAATGCGGCGTCGATCTCGTCGAGGATACAGAACGGGGAAGGTTTCACCTTGTAGGTCGCGAACAGCAGCGCGACTGCGGTCAACGACTTCTCACCACCGGAAAGCGGTGCCAACCGGTCCAGTTTCTTGCCGGGTGGCTGGGCAAGTATATCTATGCCGCACTCCAGGATATTCTCCGGATCAAGCAGACGCAACTCGGCACGTCCGCCACCGAACATGCGATGGAACATCTGTTGGAAATTCACCCGTATCTTCTGGTAGGAATCGAGGAACATCTCCTCCGAACGCTTCTTGATCTCCTCGATAACCCGTGTCAGGTCGTTCTTGGCCTTCACCAGATCGTCCATCTGCCGGGTCAAGAAATCGTACCGTTCCTTGATCTCGGCGAACTCCTCCTCGGCCATGTGGTTGATGTACCCCATGCCTTGGATCTGTTTCTTGACCTGCGCCAGGCGCTCGCGCAACTGGGCGATATCTCCGATTTCCTCACCGAGACGTTCGTCGAATTCCTTCAGGCTCTTGCCATAGGTATCGAAGAAGTTCCGGTAGACACCTTGGATCTGTTCGTGTATCGATTCGATGTGGAATGTATACTTGTCTATGGTGCCACGCAGTTCGTTCAATTCGGTATACCGCTGGTTGATCTTCTGCCGCTCTCCGCTGATCCGTTCGTTCTCGCGCTCTATGACCTCGATAATCTCGACAAGTTGTCCCTCGAGCGAGTCCTTCTCATCGTGGATGCGCTGCTGGTCGTCCCTGACTACCGCCATCTGCTCGACAGCCTCCTCGACCCGCTGTTGGGCGACTTGGGCATCGCGGATGGCATCACCATGCAGATAGCGTTGTTCGGTGGCATTCTTCTCGAGATTCTCTATCAACGACTTCGTGCTGACGCTCCGGGCAGTGTGCTCACCCAACGAAACCTTCAGTTGCGTCAACCGCTCCCTGTACTGCTCGAGCAATTCGGCCAACCCGCGATTCTCCTCGCGCAAGGTGGAAATGGACTGCCGATGTGCGGTTGTCTTTGCCCTGGAATCGGCCATATCCTTGTCGATCGCATGCTTTTTGGTGATGATGCCTTCGGGAGCAAGCAAATCGTCGATGAAACTGGGGAGGCTCCTCCCATAGGTGGCGAACAGCTCGAAAAGGGCATCGACCGATCGTGCAAGCTCATCGAGGAACCGTTGCCAGTCCTGCATGGCGCTCTTCGGTTCCGTAGCCTTGGATTCGACCATCGCCTGGAGCTTCTTCCCGAATTCCTTCCGTTCGGCCATGGCGACCTTGATCCGTTCCAAACGCTCGGAGAAGGCTGTCTCGGCTTTCTTGCGTGCTTGGGTCGAATACCCGCTCTCACTGATCTTCGCATCCAATTCGACGACTATCCTGTCCGTAAGCTCCTGCAACTGCAACCCGAGTTCCTTCTGGATGTCCTCCTCGGCCAAGATTGCCGCCTCGCGCTCCTCGATTTCCCGGTCGTGGTCCTTGATGAGATTTTGGGTGCCTGCCATCTGCGTTTCATGGTGCGTGATCTTTTCGGCGAGTTCCTCGATCGTGTCGGCCAGCACCTGGGCATGGTCACGTTGCGTTTCGAGTTCCTCCTCGTCCCGCTCGATACGTTCCAATATCTGCGATGCGCGCGAATCGGCCTCATCCTTGCTGCGCAGGAAGTCGCGGTACCGTTGTTGGAGCAATTCCAATTGGTCCCGCTTGCCGTTGAGCTGTTCCTCCAGCCGCTGTATCCTTGTCTGGATATTCACCCGGGTCTCGGCATGGTGGCGGATCTCGCTCTGCTCATCCTCCATCTGCTGGGTCTGAAATGCGATATCATCCTTGAGCTGGTCGTAGGCCGCCTGGGATTTGGAGAGTTGTTCCTTTCTGGAATCTATGAGCAACAGGAACGACTTGACCGTGGACAACTGCACATCGACTTCCATGACAGACTGCTCTTTCTCAAGCTCGCGGTATCGGGCAGCCTTGGCGGCCTGCGCCTTGCGCGAATCATATTGCCGCTTGATCTCACCCAGCAGGGTATCGACCTGTTCGATATTCTCCTCGGTCCGTTCGAGTTTCCGGGCCGCCTCCAAACTCCTCAGCTTGTACCGGGTGATTCCTGCGGCTTCCTCGAAGATATAGCGCCGATCTTCGGGCTTATGGCTCAAAATCTGGTCTATCTTGCCCTGCTCGAGTATCGAGTAGGCCGATTTCCCGACCCCGGTATCGAAGAACAGTTCCCGGATATCCTTGAGGCGAACAGGGTTGCGGTTTATGTAGAACTCGCTTTCCCCGCTGCGGAACAACCGGCGTTTGATCTCTACCTCGGTGTGCTCGGTCGGCAACAGGCCTGCTTCGTTGCTCACGACGAGCGTGACTTCCGCGACATTCAACGGTTTGCGCGTTTCGGTGCCATTGAAGATCACATCTTCCATTTTTCCCGCACGGAGGGTCTTGGTGGATTGTTCGCCGAGCACCCATTTGATGGCATCCACGATATTGCTTTTGCCGCATCCGTTGGGTCCGAGCAACGACGTGGTCCCATCTGCGAATTCCAGACGGGTCTTGTCGGCGAACGATTTGAATCCATATAATTCTAGGCTTTTGAGGAACAACCGGATCTCCCACTTGCTTGAACAATAAACGCGACCGGATACTCCCGCTGCATACGAGACGAGAGACCAGCCGTCCACGAGGGCGAGTATACCACACCTGTCTGGAATTGACAAATTGCATCTGGGCACACTACTATCGCAGTCATGGTCAACATATGTGGTATCGATGAAGCTGGACGGGGACCGATCGCAGGTCCGGTGTGTGCCGCTGCGGTCGTGTTGCCGAAAGACTTCCCCTTCGAGATACTCGCCGATTCAAAGAAGCTGTCCCAGAAGCGCCGGGAAGCGGCCGAGATTGTCATAAAGCAGCGCTCGCTGGCATGGGCGGTCGCATGGTCGAGCAGAGCGGAAATCGATACGGTGAATATCCTGCAAGCGACGATGCATGCCATGCAACGGGCGTATGCGAAAATCGAACGTAGCGGAGTTCATGTCGACCTCATCCTGGTCGATGGAAACAGGACTCCCCCGTTTACGCTACCCTGCCAGGCTGTGGTGAAAGGTGACGATTCCGTCTTCGAGATTATGGCCGCTTCGATCTTGGCCAAGACTGCACGTGACAATTTGATGGTGTTGATGGATAGGAAATATCCGCAATGGGGATACGCCGGTCATAAGGGCTACCCGACGAAAGCCCATTTGGAAGCTTGCCGAACATTCGGACCCAGCCCCATCCAACGTCTGACGTTCAGATATTGAATGGGATGGGACTTGCGGTAATTCCCGAGCGATTACGATCGGAGTTATACGAATACCCTGCCGCTTGCCCCAGGGTATCGATTTTACTTACTTCTTTGCGGTCTGCTTGAGGAAATCGAGCGTCTTCTGGAACTCTTGGACAAATTCCCCGAGGTCCTCTTGATACACCAGGATGGACTGGCGGATGAATTTTCCCGAGCCCCCTTCCATTCCCTTGCTTTCCACAATATTGAGAAACAAATCACCATAGACATTTTCCTTCACATTGAAGAAATACGTCCTGTCATTGGTAACAAGTTTCGTTGAATAGACTTCTCCACGAACTCCCATTGTACACCTCTTGTAATATCGGCAGTCTATCGGATTCACTTGCAGGAGGCGACTGCCTCCATCCCGCTGCAAGCGTCCTGGGGGGATTCCCCTGCTGGACATGAAAAAACCTGGCTGTGCCAGGCTCCCGGTAAAGCGCCCGACGGGAATCGAACCCGCCTCTTCAGCTTGGAAGGCTGAGGTAATACCACTATACCACAGGCGCACGCTTCGGTTTCGTATGGAACATATTAATAGCGGAAAGTGGGCCGATGGTCAAGAGCCCCTGCCAAATTTCCCATTCTATCGGCAGATGCTTGGTCTTTCCACCGGATATATTGTACACTATGATTCTCTAGAGATCTGTACCGGCGGAACCGTATGGGTGAGCTTGGATCGGATCGGAATTGCAGTTTGGGAGGAATATGGATTATCGTTCTACCTATATGGAAATCCTACTTCGGGTGGCTATCCGCATCCAGGAAGGGGATTCCCTGTCTATCAATACAAACCCTTCACATCTTGACTTTGCCCGGGAATTGGCGCAATCAGCCAGTGAAACGACCCGGCAAGCGGTCCATATCGTAGTCATCGAGGACGGCGTCCCCGGTGATGTGCTGGAAGTGACTCCAGTCATCCATGAACAGTCGCTGGCTCCTCCGACAGGTGCCGCATTGCTTCGTCTGGACGATACGGAGGACCGCGATTGGGATTTCACCGCAGATCCTGTCGATATAGTCCAGAATATGGGGTTGCTGCAGAAGGTGGGCAACCTGGCCCCGCCCCAATTGGACAAGCAGGTCGCACCATGGGCTGTCGTACCGGTTCCCGGCCCGGTGTGGGCACGGAGGATCCTGGGAAAAAAGGCCTCTGAGGAAGACCTCTGGAAAGCACTTGGACCGGTATTCAAACTCGATACGTCGAATCCGCTTCGCGCATGGCAAGACCAGGTCACATGGATAGACCACAGGTTGTCGCTGCTGAACCGGCATGACGTGGTATCCTGGCACATACGCTCCGACAATGGTACCGACTTTACCGTTTCCGCTGTCGACCAATCACGTTGGCGCGGAGGGGTGCGCAGACTCGAAAGCGGACGATCATTCATCCCGTTGCTTCCCTTGGAACGAGTCAGCATGCTGGTCGAACGGTTGCAAGGTCGGGGCATTGTCAAGGCCTCCAGTCCCTTCCGACTGCTGGGTGGTATGGTGGAAGGAGCCAGCTTCGAGCTTTCACAGGGAACCATTGTGGATTTCGATGCCGACAGGGGAAAAGAATTGTTGGCCCTCGCCTTGTCCATGGACAGCGGCTCTGCAAAGCTAGGTGAATTGTCGTTGGTCGACGAACATTCCCAGTTGGGTACCCTGGCCCATCATTTCGGCTATGGTGGATTCGACGAGAACCTTACCAGCTCGATAACCATTGGCATGGGTGAAACGTATCACCTGGAAGCCTTGGACACCTATGCGGACGAAATGGAATTGCAGGAGCAGACCGGCTGCAATGTCAGCACCCTGCGGGCCAGGATTCCCATCGGAACTGGAAATCTACAGGTTTCTGCCCGGCTGGAAGATGGATCTGAAATTGTGTTCATGCAAAATGGAGTGTTTCTAACGTAATTTCCTACATTCAGGTAATACTTGAGGTGCATATGAAAACTATTGGACAGATGATCGAAGACTACGCACGGTTGATTGTACATACTGGTGTCGGGCTTTATGGCGGGCAATGCCTACAGATAAAGACTGGCGCGG
>PGXU01000142.1 GCA_002839335.1 Spirochaetae bacterium HGW-Spirochaetae-4 | reverse complement strand
GGCAACATGAACCTCTATAGCTTCATTTGCGCCCGTATCGCCTCGATCACAAACGCCGCGGTCCTCTCTGTCGATTACCGGCTCGCACCCCAATACAAGTTTCCCACGGCTGTGGAGGATTGTTACAACACCCTCATATGGGCATCGCAGGGTGCCCGTTACTGGAAAGTCGACCCGGAGCGGATTTTTGTCATGGGTGACAGTGCGGGCGGAAACCTTGCCGCTGTAGTGAGCCGACTTTCACGGGATAGGAAAGGACCTCGGATCGCAGGCCAAATCCTCATCTATCCTGTAACCGACGGCAGGTTGAGAACCCCGTCCTTCAACAAATTCAAGGATAGTCCCACCCTCACCGGCCGCGCGATGCAATTCTTTATCAAAAGTTACCAAAGCGAGCCGAAAGATATCCTGAACCCCAACTTTTCCCCCTTGTTGTCCAAGGACCACTCCCGGCTTCCTCCCACGTTGATTATCACGGCCGACAACGACCCCTTGCTGGACGATGGTAAACTGTATGCCGAAGCACTGGCTTCTGCCGATACGCCTGTCAAATACCTTGCATGCAAGCATACGGTCCATGGATTCCTCGCCTTCCCCGCGGCTGAGGGAACTGAGGAGACCGAATCCGCAATCATGCAGTTCGTAGGTGGGAGACCCATCGAGCAGGTCGAGTTGCTGACCATGTCGCAACTACGCAAACGGAACAAACGGGAGCTGAAAGTTGCCCGGAAGAGCAACAAGTCATTCATTGCGGCTGGAGTCGAAGAGAACTAGTGATCTGTACCTTCCTAACCGTTCGGAAACAGGTTGTCGCCGTTTTCCCCTGCCTTGCGCAGCGCCGGTATCTTACCGATAAGCAATCCGATCGATTCACGTAGCAACCCGTACCTACGTTCGCCGGTTGCCGAGAAATAGCAATACCAACACGCTTCATCCTGTTTATACCGGACATCGCACGTCAGGATATGCTCGGATGCCCAACCCCGCTGGGCGGGAACAAGAATCGGCTGGTCATCGGCACGTTGCCATTGCAGTCCGTCGGTACTGGTCAACAATACGATCGCAGAGGCTTCCTGCTTCCGGTCCGCATCCCAATAGCGCGCATTCTGCAATGCCACATAGGAATCGGAACCCTTGTACACGCACATCCGTCCGGCTCCCAAGCTACGCCACTTGTCGTTCGGTACCGCCTCGACCAAAGGCATCTGGGAATCGGGAATATACGTTCCATCGAGGGTTTCGGAAAATGCGGTACAGACATAACGGGAGGAGGCAGGATGTTCTCCCACCTTCGAGGATCCGACATACAAGCGGAATCCACCTTCCACGGGAAGGACCTGGGGATGGCTCAACACCGGATTCTTCCGGTAGTCGTCGGCAGAGGGAATTTCCTTCGCCTCCAACAGGAGCCGAGGCTCGCTCCAAATCGACAGGTCGTTCGAACTGCGCATCTCGATATGGGAACCCCTTACATGGGATTTCCGCATCCGCTTGGTGAGCTTCTCCACAAAGGGAATCGGCCGACCGTGTCGCTCATAGATGAT
>PGXU01000105.1 GCA_002839335.1 Spirochaetae bacterium HGW-Spirochaetae-4 | reverse complement strand
TAAAGACTGGCGCGGAGAACTATTGGTTCGCGCAGAAGATCGCAGAAATCGCGTACGGATGCGGTGCGCTGCTGGTCGATATCCAGATCGACGATCTCAAGCTGGTACGCAAGCGGATCGACGCACAAAACCCGGAGCAACTCACCGTCGTTCCCGATTATGCAAAATTGGTCGACTATGAGATGATGGCGAAGGATTGGGCATATGTCCGTATCGACAACACCGAGGACAGGGAGTGGTTGGAGGATGTCGATGCGGAAAAGCTATCGGCTTACAAAAGTGCTATCGGCAGATCGGGAGCGTTGTATCGGCAAAGCCGGATGCGCAATGAACATCCCTGGTGTGTGGTATGCGCCCCCGGTCCGATCTGGGCAAAGTCGGTGCTTGGGCCAGATGCTACGGTCGAAGAGTTCTGGAATGTCCTTGCCCCGATCCTACGGCTTGATGCGGACGACCCTGCGGCCGCATGGAAACAGCATGCCCAGAAGCTCTCGGAACGAAGCCTGTTTTTAAACAACCTGAAGATTTCGACACTGCATTTCACCAGCGCGAAAACCGATTTGACCATCGGTTTCACCGAAGCGCACCTGTGGATGGGTGGTGGGGATCCCCTCCCCAACGGTTCCTGGTTCATGGCAAATATTCCTACCGAAGAGGTGTTTACCACTCCAGACAGGCTTTTCGTTGAAGGGCATGTTGCGACCACACGTCCCGTCTCTGTCATGGATTCGTTGGTTGAGGATGTGGAATTGGAATTCAAGGACGGCAAGGTCGTCTCGTGCAAGGCAAGGATCGGTCAACAGATCATGGACCGCTTTCTCGATACCGATGAAGGTGCACGGTATCTCGGGGAGGTCGCCCTGGTCGGTGAGGATTCGCCGATTGCCCGTTCCAACAAGATTTTCAATTCGATCCTGTTCGATGAGAACGCATCCTGCCACCTCGCCCTTGGCGCCGGATATCCCAGTTGCCTGGCCAATGCCGAACAACTGTCCACAGACGAGAAGCTGTTGGAAGCCGGATGCAACAATTCATTGGTGCACACGGATTTCATGATCGGTTCACCGGACATGGATATCACCGCGTCCACACGCACCGGCGAACAGGTTCAAATCATGAGGAATGGAAAGTTCGTAATGTGAAAATTAGTATGAAGGTATCAGCACCCGATCGGTACTTATAGGTCTTGGGACTTGGCATTAGCCATGATCCTGAGACCTTCCAGCGTATGCAGCGGTTCCAACCGGTCGATCCGACCGATCAATGGAGCGATTGTCCTGGACAATCCACCGGTTGCCACGACTTTTACCGGCACACCCAGCTCCTGTTCGGTCCTGCTGATCAATTCCTTCACCAGACCGGCATACCCGAACATGATACCGCTTCGGATCGCTTCGTCGGAATCACGCCCGACCGCACGTTCAGGCAGCTTCAGCTGTACTTGGGGTATTTGGGCCGTGTTGTGGAACAGCGAATTCACCGCGGTCACTAGCCCGGGAGCTATCGCAGCACCGAGGACATCACCCTTGTCCGAAACCGTGGTCAAGGTGAGCGCGGTACCGAAATCGAGGATCACGCAGGTCTCGTCAGGAAACATGCGGTGTCCAGCGACGGCATTCGCAAGAAGGTCGAAGCCGAGCTCCGGGGGAATACTGTCATGGTTCAAACCGACAGCCGTGTCATGGCTTACCATCATGGGTTCGATACCACTGAGGGTCTTGACGACCTTGTGGAAGGATCTGGTGAGATTGGGTACGACCGAACAAATCACCGCGCGATCGATATCCGAGGGTGAGAATCCCCCGTGGCTGACCATGCGTTCAACGATAACGAAGTATTCGTCACTGGTTTTCTTCTGGTCACTGTAGATGCGCCAATCGGCGACCCAGGCGGTCCCGTCGTGCATCGCCATGACTACATTGGTATTTCCAATATCGACTACCAGCAACATATGCTCCCTCCCTGTCAGATCTGCACTCCATTGTGTCCGTGGTAGAAGGAATCCCTCAGAGCCCTGATATCGTCATTATCCAGGTATTCCTCAAGTTTCATCATCCGGTCGATCACATTGCCGTCCGGTGCGAATTCCACGATCCGGTTCGCGATCGTATCTACAAACTGGTGGTCGTGGCTATTGAACAACAATACACCGGTAAAATCGATAAGTCCATCGTTCAAACTGGTGATCGCCTCAAGGTCCAGATGGCTGGTCGGTTCGTCCAGGATAAGGACGTTACCCTGTTCCAGCATGATCCTGGCCAAGACACAACGGACCTTCTCTCCACCGCTGAGCACGGTACAGTCCTTCAGCGATTCGTCGCCGGAAAACAGCATGCGGCCCAAGAAGGAACGTATGAACGTGTCGTCCTTCTCGACCGAGTACTGGCGCAACCAGTCGGTTATACCCAGGTGCTCGGAAAAATACGAGGAGTTGTCCTTCGGGAAGTAGCTCTGCTTGGTGGTGACACCCCATTCATAGGTGCCGCTGTCGGCTTTCATGCGGCCGGTGATGATTTCGAAGAAAACCGTCTTGGCATAGTGGTTCGGCCCGACAAATGCTATCTTGTCGCCATTGTTCACCATAAGGGAGAAATTGTCCAAGACCTTCTCGCCGTCGATGATCTTGGTAAGACCCTTGACCTCGAGGATATTGCGGCCAGGCTCACGTTCGGGCTTGAATGCAACATAGGGGAACCTTCGTGTGGAGGGCTTGATGTCGTCGATGGTCAACTTGTCGATCAGTTTCTTCCTACTGGTGGCTTGCCGTGCCTTGGAGAGGTTCGAGCTGAATCGTTGGATAAATTCCTTCAGTTCGGCGATCTTGTCTTCCCGTCGGCGCTTCTCGTCCTTCATCTGCTTCGAGGCAAGTTGGCTGGACAGGTACCAGAAGTCGTAGTTACCGACATACAGAAGAATCTTCCCGTAATCGATATCCGCAACGTGGGTACAGACCGAGTTCAAAAAGTGCCGGTCGTGCGACACGACTATGACGGTATTCTTGAAATCGGCAAGGAAGTTCTCCAACCAATGGATCGACTCGAGGTCCAGGTGGTTCGTCGGTTCGTCGAGCAACAGGATATCGGGGTTACCGAACAATGCCTGTGCAAGCAACACGCGGACCTTGATGTTGTCTTCGATGTCACCCATCTTGCTCTGCAGCAGGTCGTCGGATATGCCAAGCCCATTGAGCATGACTCCGGCTTCCGACTCGGCTTCCCATCCACCCATCTCGGCGAATTCGCCTTCGAGCTCTGCGGCTTTGAGGCCGTCTTCCTCGGTAAAATTCTCCTTGGCGTAGATCCGGTCCCGTTCGGTCATGACTTCGTATAGGCGGTCATATCCCATGATGACCGTTTCGAGCACGGTATGTTCATTGAAGGCGAAGTGGTCCTGCTTGAGCACGGCGATCCGTTCTCCCGGAGTAATGATGACTTCGCCCGTATCCGATTCGATCTCGCCCGAGAGGATTTTCAGGAAGGTGGATTTTCCGGCACCGTTGGCGCCGATAACGCCATAGCAGTTGCCCGGCGTAAATTTAATGTTCACTTCCTTGAACAACACTTGTGTCCCGAAAGCGAGTGAAATGTTTGATGCTGTTATCATAACGGATCCTTTTCTATACACGATAGTACTTGCTATCGCAGAAAAATGCCAGCCCGTTGGGCTGGCAAGCTTTAGTCCCTAGGGGAATCGAACCCCTCTTTGAAGACTGAGAATCTCCCGTCCTAGCCGATAGACGAAGGGACCTTTATGATGGACTGGGATGAAGGGATTCGAACCCCTAAAGGCAGAACCAGAATCTGCAGTGTTACCATTACACTACATCCCAACATATCAAATCCTGCTTGAATCTATAGAAAACACTGCGCTTTGTCAACCCTTCCGGGAAAATCATTCGCTATCGTAGGTGATCAGCGTTTGGATCTCGTAGTTGGGCAACACTTTCTGATAATCGAGGAATGGCAATCCGATGACACCGAATACACCGGCGACGATCCCTTCCATTTCCTCGATAAGATCGGCTGCCGCCTTGATGGTTCCACCGGTGGCTATCAGATCGTCGACCAGCAGGATCCTTGAACCGGCTGTCACATCGCTTTCGTGGATCGACACGAAATCCTGTCCGTATTCGAGGTTGTATTTCCTTTCACGGGTCTTGCCGGGAAGCTTGCCCTTCTTTCTGACAAGGATAAGCGGCAACCCCATCTTATAGGCAAACGGAGCTGCGATCACGAAACCCCTTGCCTCGACACAAGCGATGGCATCTATATGCTTGTCCTTGTAGATCTCGACCATCTGGTCGATGCAATACTGAAAGGCTTCCGGATTCGTCAATATGCTGGTAATGTCGTAGAACAAGATGCCAGCCCGGGGAAAGTCATGGATTTTTCGGATTGCCGAATCCAGATCGAACGTTTTCATACTGTCTCCTTACGGATAGGATTTCTTGAATGCGGTGACCCGTGCCGAAGCGGTGGTGTCCAAAGGGGATCTGATACCGTCGGCCAGGTAGCGGTACGCCAATCCGGCGATCATTGCCCCATTGTCGGTACAGAGTTTCATCGAAGGAAAGGACACTTCGATTCCTTCCAGTTTCTTCAATTCGCTGCGCAGCAGGCTGTTGGCGGCGACTCCCCCGCCAGCGGCCAACCGTGTCAGGCCGGTATCCTCCAGCGCTTTGCGAACACGCTTCATGAGTATGCCGACAGCGGTGCGTTGGAACGATGCAGCTATGTTTTCCGGCGTCTTGGGGGAGGTGCCGTTCCAGAATTGGTCCAATTGATTTATCACAGCGGTTTTCAAACCGGAGTAGGAGATGTCGTAGGGGTGGTCCCCCTTCTGCAATGACGGTCCGGGAAACAGGAAGGCCAAGGGATCTCCGTTCTGGGCTAGCCGATCGATGATCACTCCGCCGGGATACCCGAATCCGTGATGCTTGGCAACCTTGTCGAAGGCTTCACCGATCGCATCGTCCACAGTTGTTCCCATGACGTCTATCTCGTCATAGCTGTTCACTTTGCATATCACCGTGTGGCCACCCGAGACAAGCAGTCCGAGATAGGGATATTCCAACGGTTGTTCTATTTGCGATGCATACAGGTGCGCGCGGATGTGGTCTATGCCGATAAAGGGGACATTCAGGGTGGCGGCGAAGCCTTTCGCGAAGTTTACTCCCACCAGCAACGCACCCAGAAGTCCAGGTCTGTTGGTCACAGCAACGGCATCCACGTCCCTGACGGTCATGGATGCTTGGTCGAGTGCCGACTGGACAACTTGGGATATCCACTCCGTATGGAGTCGGGATGCGATTTCCGGGACAACGCCCTGATATGGGGTATGCAATGCGATCTGTGTAGCAACGACATTGCTCAGAATGTGTTTGCCGTCTTCTACGACCGCAACCGCACATTCATCGCATGAGGTTTCTATACCGAGAACCTTCATTCCCAATCGTCTCCATCGAACATATTCACTATTTCATCGAGGGAATAGCCATATTCCATCATATCAGGATACATTTCCATATAAAAATCGGCGACTTCGGGAGACCATGGGGCTCCTGCCCGTACACTACGATTGTTTTTGATTCTAATTGCCACGACCCGTTCCTCGGGCACCGAGGATTCCGGCAAATGCCGGGTAAATTTCTTATCCAGAAGGCACTCCAATCGAAGCCAAGTGGTCTGTAAAACTTAAACCTTGTCAGTTGACTTCGAGTGGAAGTGGAGAGTGGTTAGGCCAAGGAGAATCGGATACCAAGATATCCGATTCGACACGAACGCCGCCACACACCGCCTAGACCGAAGGAAAGTAAAGGATCAAAGTTTACAGACCACTATCTTCGTCGGTATAAAGTAGATGGTATCCCTGCTTTGGTCAAGTACCGCAATGTGAACAAAAACCCCACAGGTCTTGCATTTTGCGATGAATTCCGCTAGTGTATACCGGTCCAAGGACGTGCCAAAATGGCTCAGGGGTAGAGCAGCGCACTCGTAATGCGCAGGTCGTGGGTTCGAATCCCACTTTTGGCTGACTGTATCTAAACACACCAACAGCGAACGCTATGATTGCCGATCGATTCCCTGCCTATGCGGGGAATTCTTGTAACTACGGTTTGATCCCACTGAGTTTGTTGCCCTTCCCCGTTTACACAAGGAAAACAATTGAAAGCACATGTTGATGCCTTGGCTTTGTTCGTTGAGGATTATCCCCACAGATGCGAGAAATATATAGGTCAGATGCTGACCCCGGTGATCTAGTGGGAAACACCCCCGCGGATACAGGGAAAATCTGAAGAAGCGCTTGATGTCCTTGGCCTTCGCGGAAACACCCCCGCGGATGCGGGGAATATACAAACTTCGCCCCCTCGAAATCGATGACACAGGAAACACCCCCGCGGATGCGGGGAATATTCTTTACTGCTAACGCCCTGCGGTTGTTGGCTGGAAACACCCCCGCGAATGCGGGGAATATATACCGACAAGGTGCTCCTCACCGATGGGTATGGAAACACCCCCGCGGATGCGGGGAATATCGAAACATCCCGCTTGACCAGGAAGATGAGAGGGAAACACCCCCGCGGATGCGGGGAATATCCGACTCGGGTGCTGCTGAAGCCTTTCCGGATAGAAACACCCCCGCGGATGCGGGGAATATGGATCGTTCACCCCGAAGCATGCGAGGTCCTTAGAAACATCCCCGCGGATGCGGGGAATATACGTTGCAGAACCTGCAGGACGTGGTGGATACGGAAACACCCCCGCGGATGCGGGGAATATGATGCCGTTGTGGATCCGGTCAAGCACTACTTGGAAACACCCCCGCGGATGCGGGGAATATGTGACGATACCACCTTCGGTACGGTTCGCGATAGAAACACCCCCGCGGATGCGGGGAATATGTCCATCGACCATGTGTCGCAGTATGCGATCTGGAAACACCCCCGCGGATGCGGAGAAAATTGGATGAGCGTAAGACCGTGACACGACGAGTTGGAAACGCCCCCGCGGATGCGGGGAATATCTGCAGACGCGACACCAGATCCTTCTTCGCCTTGGAAACACCCCCGCAGACGCGGGGAATATGGGAACAATCGGACGCCACTGGAGGCTTCCCGAGAAACACCCCCGCAGACGCGGGGAATATCATAAGCCATGGTATCCTCACAGTCCGAGGTTGGAAACACCCCCGCAGACGCGGGGAATATTCTGAAACGCAAGGGTAAAAAAGGGGGGTGCGGGAAACACCCCCGCGGATACGGGGAATATCACGATTGAAAGCGTCTATGGGTACGATGAGAAGAAACACCCCCGCAGACGCGGGGAATATCCGTTCCAAGATCTGCTGCATCTCCGCCACCAGGAAACACCCCCGCGGATGCGGGGAATATTTGCGGAACATCTTCGAGACGTGCACCGGCCTAGAAACACCCCCGCGGATGCGGGGAATATTTCTGGTGAGTCGGTGACTCGTACACAGTGTAGGAAACACCCCCGCGGATGCGGGGAATATACGAATGCCACAAGGGGAACCCCTCCAGTCTCGGAAACACCCCCGCGGATGCGGGGAATATCATACGGAAGTGAAGCCGCGCAGCATGTCGCGGGAAACACCCCCGCGGATGCGGGGAATATAACTCGATCAGGTTGGTGTTGGCGACCCAGGTGGAAACACCCCCGCGGATGCGGGGAATATCAGGACTCCCTTTACATCAGAAATCAAACGACGGAAACACCCCCGCGGATGCGGGGAATATACTGACAATTAGTGTTATACCCTTAATCGCTACACTATATCTAGTGGTTGCTATCCTTCTCTAATTTTTCAGAAACCAATTGTAATCCATCAATTATCGATATTTTATGTTTGGTGTCGCCCATCCCCCAGATTTTATAATAAGGTGGTTTGGAAATCTTTTGGAACACCAACAAGCCTGAATTATTCTTGCAACTTTGAAACAAATAAGTTATGACCCGATCAGCGACAGCG